>NZ_JACJEB010000002.1:89974-352641 GCF_014163845.1 Shewanella sp. SR43-4
CCAACTGTCTTTCTTTCAAGACCAACTGAGCTAACGACCCATCTTGGTGTAACATTTAAATTGTTTAGCCACTATTTAAAAAGTGGTGGGTCGTGAAGGATTCGAACCTTCGACCAATTGGTTAAAAGCCAACTGCTCTACCAACTGAGCTAACGACCCATCTTGGTTTTGCAAGAATATCAATTCTTACTGGGAAAAAGCCAACTGTCTCTGTTTCAAGACCAACTAAGCTAACGACCCATCTTGGTAACTAAGAAACACTAACTTAGACAGTAACGATAGAATAAGTTATGGCTCTTAACACCCCCAGAAGGCTATGCCGTTCTGAGGGCGCCTATAATACCTTTTTCAATTTCTCATGCAAGCGCAAATTTATAATTTCTTGTTGTTTGCATGAAAAACAGACTAAGAGGCTGTTTTTTGTCTTGATTAGCCTTTCAATGCCGATAATTGCTGCTGTGCAAGGCGTGCAGATGCACTATCTGCATACTCTTTTAATACTTTATTATAAAGCGATCTGGCGCCGGCTGAATCATTTTCTTTTTCGGCAATCATGCCCAGTTTAACTAAACTGTCAGCACGCTTATTTGAATCAGCAAACTTACTGACAACGGTACTAAAAGCTTGTTTCGCGTCATTGTATTCACTCTTATTATACAATAACTGGCCTAACCAATAGTTTGCATTAGCGGCATAATTAGATTCAGGGTATGTTGATATGAAGGTACGAAAAGCAGGAATTGCTTCATCGTATTTACGTTCTTTGAGGACTAAATTCACTGCTGCCTCATAGCTTCCGGTTTCATCCAACGTTGAACTGGCAGCCGCCACTGTTGTCGCGTCAGCTTGAGCTGGCACTGCTGGAGTTGATGACTTAGCAGTAAGATTAGCAATTTCTTCATACAGCTGTCGTTGACGCTGCAATATCTGATTCATTTGATAATTTTGTTGCTCAGTAATACCTCTTAACTCTAGCACTTCATTTTGCAACGAGTCCATACGGCGCTGCATATCAAACTCGCCTTGCTGCTTTGCTTTAATGATGCGTTCTAATCTTGACACTCTGTCATTATTAGAACCACCTGCAACATCTTCAACAGGGGCTGGAGCAGCAAAAGCTGAAGCCGTTGTGAAAAACATTGCCGCAACTAATATGGCTTGTTTCATTTTTATCTCCTAAAAAAAGGCCAACCGATAAAGGTTGGCCTTGTACTTCTTTTACTTAGTAAACTAACACACCACGACGGTTTTTAGCAAAACCAGTATCGTTACGAGAAAAATCCAATGGCTTTTCTTCGCCATAACTGACTATGCTCATTTGGCCAGCCTGAACGCCCATACCTTGTAAATACTTAGCAATCGCTTTAGCACGACGCTCACCTAGTGCAATGTTGTATTCAGGAGTACCACGTTCGTCAGCATGACCTTCAATCAATACGCGAACATTTGGATGCTCAACTAAATAGTTACCATGAGCTTGAAGTATTTCAGCATTTTCGCTTTGAACTTCACTACGGTCAAAATCAAAATAAATGATATTTTGACGACGTAATTCCTGTTCTTTTAAACGTTGCTGCTCTGTTGGGCTTAACACAGGAGCGACACCACCTGTTTCAATACCACCAACACCATATTCACTACCTGTACCACTCATAGAACCGTTAGCGTCAGTTTCAGAGTCTGAAGTTGAGCTACAGGCACTCAGTGCCATAAGCGGAACTGCAACCAACATAGCTTTAAACAACTTATTCAGATCCATTTTAAATCCTTATCAATATCTATTTAGAGAAACGGAGACCATGCTGGTGATTTCACCTCGCCTTGGCCGACAGGCAATCTTGCTTTAAATCTGCCATCCATAGAAACAGCAGCTAATACTTGCTTACCTTGATGGGTTGTACCGTAGATAACCATAGTGCCATTAGGGGCAACACTTGGCGATTCATCAAGTTGAGTTGATGAAAGCACCTGCATAAAACGTGTTGCAAGATCCATTCTAGCAATATGGTACTTACCGTTAGTACGGTTTACAAAAATCATACTACGACCGTCTGGGGTAATTGAACCACCGAGGTTCCATTCTCCTTCAAAAGTCATGCGCGAGACTTTATTTGTATCTAAATTTACTCGATATAACTGTGGCTTGCCACCTCGTTCAGACGTAAACAAAATAGACTTACCATCTGGGAACCAAGAAGGCTCAGTATCAATTGCGTAATGGTCTGTGATACGTCGAGCAGCTTTAGTTGTTATATCAATTATATAAATATCTGGTTGACCGTCTTTTGACAAAGTGACAGCGAGTTTTTTACCATCTGGTGAAAATGCTGGCGCACCATTTATGCCATCAAAACTACTCACTAAAGTGCGTGTTTGACTATAAATGTCTTGCACAAAAATTTCGGCTTTTCTATTTTCAAAACTCACATACGCTAAACGACGACCATCAGGAGACCAAGTCGGTGACATCAATGGCTCAGGTGAACGCAATAACATTTGCTCATTATAGCCATCATAGTCAGCAATCATTAGATGGTAAGGTGCTTTTTGACCTTGTTTTACCACAACATATGCAATACGGGTTAAAAATGCACCACGAATTCCTGTCAGCTTTTCATAAACAATATCACTGATCCGGTGACCATATTGTCTAAATTGGTTTGCACTGATAACGGTTTCACGGCTTTCAAGCAATAACTCACTGTTATTCTGAGGTCCTTTGCCAGCTTGAAGCTGTGCTTTAACTAAATCAATGAGTTCAAAACTCACTAAATACTGATCGGCGCCATAGGGCTTAATCGAGCCAACAACAAGTGCTTCAGCTTCAACATTAGTCCAATTCTGAGCAGTAAAATCATTCACTGACGCAATAGATGACTGTGGTAATGCACGTACATCGAGAGTTTTAAAGGTACCGCTACGAGCCAAATCAGATACCACAACATCAGAAATAGATGCTGGAGCAGGACCTTGCCCTTGCCATACAAAAGGCACCACAGCGATAGGTCTTGCTGCATCAACCCCTTCTGTAATCACAATATCTAACGCTGCGCGAGCGGGTGTAGTTAACACTATCAATACCAGCGTTAGCCATTTAGCCAAATTTTTCATGCGACTCCTTTTAACTCAATTCCATCATTAAATACGATTAATATTAATTAAATTCCGGTGAAACGGTTAAATTAATTTCTTTTAATTGCTGATAAACAGCCGGTTCAGGTGACACAGGTAACCGCCCTGCTTTATTTATTGAGGCTTTCGCTGCTCGACAAACAACCTGATCACCATCTAACGTTTGGCTTGTTGTTACAAAACCATCTGCAGCTAGACGAATAAATACCCGACAGCTTTTACCACGCATTGACTCATCAACCACTAGATTTCGTTGAATAGTGGCAATAATCATAGCCTTATATTTATCAACCTCTGACAACACCTGCTTATTGCGCGTTTTAGAAAGTGAGTCTTGCTCTGCAGCCATAGCTTCAGCCATTTCACGCTCTTGACGCGCTTTATTATCAGCTTCAGCTTTACGTTTACGCTCAGCATCTTCCTTACGTTTACGTTCATCTTCAGCACGTTGACGTTCTTCTTGAGCTTTTTTCGCAGCAACTTCTTCTTGCTTACGCTTTTCAGCTGCTTTCTTAGCAGCATCTTCTGCAGCTTTTTGTTCCTGTTCTTTCTGTTTGCGAACCACTTCAGCTTTATCTGCGCGCTCTTTTTCTAGTACCTGCTTTGCTTGAGCAGCTTTAGCGGCATCATTGGCCTTTTGAGTTTCCTGCTCTTTTTGTTTACGCTGGATCTCTAAGGTTTTAATTTTTTCCTGCTCGCGTTCACGCTCGCGACGGGCTTCTAATGCTTTACGTTCTAATTCTGCTTGACGAGCCTTTTCTTGCTGAGCCACATCTTGTTTTTGCTTCTTTAACTGCTCAACTCTATCATTCACTTTCTGTTGATCAATCACGATCGCTTTCAAAGCTGGCGCACTTGCAGCAGCCGTTTGCATTACCTTCGGCTTATCGTCAAAACTAATGCCTAAAGCCAAGATGATGATAAACCCAATGTGAATACCAGCAGAAATAGACATCGGTACAGTTAAATCTGATTTGCCAGCCACCTATTTCTCCTTTGGTGAATCGGTCATTAACCCTACTGCTGGTACACCAGCGCCTTGCAAGCTAATCATTAATTGAATAACACTTTCGTAAGGTATTGCACGATCGGCCTTTACGACTACAGGCCTTAACGGTTCAAGTAGGATTAACGCGCCAACTTCAGTTGATACCTGCTCTAAGTCCATTGCCTGAGAATTTGAGCTACTACCTGTATTCAAGAAATATTGCCCATCAGCGTCAATTGAAGCAACGATAGGAGGCTTACTGTCCGGTGGTAAAGATTCCGCATTACCTTGCGGTAATTCTACTTTGACCCCTTGGGATACAATAGGCGCTGTCACCATAAAAATAATCAACAACACCAACATAACGTCGATGTAAGGCACAACGTTGATTTCTGCAACTGGGCGACGACGTTTACGCTGATACATTAAACAGCTTCCTTCTCGCTATATGCTTGACGTTGCAATATGTTGGAGAATTCTTCCATAAAGTTAGCATAAGTCATTTCAATTTTATCAACTTGCGTTGTAAAACGGTTATAACCAATAACAGCAGGGATAGCGGCAAACAGACCCATTGCCGTGGCAATCAATGCCTCTGCAATACCTGGAGCAACCATTGCAAGAGTTGCGTTTTCTACCGCACCTAGCGCAATAAAGGAATTCATAATCCCCCAAACAGTTCCGAACAAACCAATGTATGGGCTCGTTGAACCAATGGTTGCCAATAACGGTAAATGGTTTTCAAGTTTTTCCATTTCACGTGACAAACTCACTCGCATTGCTCGAGAGGTGCCATCCATAACCGCTTCAGGTGCTTTACTGTTTACTTTACTCAAACGGGTATATTCTTTAAAACCAGCAACAAACATCGATTCTAAGCCAGAAATCGCACTTCCTCTGGCTATCAGTTCTTTATAAAGTCGATTTAAGTCCACTCCAGACCAGAAAGTATCTTCAAAACGTAATGACTTGACTCTTGCTGAGCTTAATAATTTGTTGCGTTGAAGGATCACAGCCCATGAGGCAATCGATAATGCCAACAAGGTCAGCATAACTAACTTTACCAACACACTGGCTTCTAAAAACAAACCAATAAATGAAATTTCAGCGTGCACTGTCAAACTCCTGAACAATATTTAGGGGAATAGCGCGGGGACGCATACGTGATAAAGATATACACGCGACAACCACTGTCGCTTCACAATAGCAATCACCCTGATGATCAACTAGGCGCTGGTGAAACACCAACGACACTTTTTTTAATTCTATAACCTTGGATTCAACGACTAAATCCTGTTCAAACTTCGCTGCTTTACAAAAATCTAATGCAGCATGTTTAACGACAAAAGCAATGTCTTCTGTCAACAGTTCCGCTTGACTAACACCCATCGCTTTTAACCATTGAGTACGAGCTCGTTCGAAAAATTTTAGGTAATTCGAATGGTACACAACACCGCCAGCATCGGTATCTTCGTAATAGACAGAAATGGGCCAAACAAACATAATTTGAACATCAATTTTTAGGTTGTAAAAGTTGGCTTACTATACCGAGTACCAACACGCTTGTGAATAATGTACCAAGGTAAAAACAGACTTTATTTTGCTCAAAATGAACTGAAACACTCGAAAAACCTCAGGAACAGCAAGAGATGAAGCTTTATTAATGTATTCCACCTAATAATTAACAAGCGGTTAACTAAAGTATGCCATCAAGATAGTATATTACTTGGCGCTGACAGCCGACAATTAGCCCTTGCGAAAGTAAAAAATGTAACCACAAATGAATATAAAATAATCGCTGCAGTCCCATTATCGCACGTCCACATAAACGTAAACGTTAATAAAAGTTAAGCTAAAAATACACTCCACTTAAATATGGTTTTGAGCGAGGTAAAGTGCGGCTTATTTATCACACTATTCGGGGACAGGATCAAAAGAAACTGACCTGAAGTATTTTTCATCGCAGTAACTGAAGTCTATTAATAACGATTAAGAGCAATATTAATCACATTGTGAAACATTATTAGGCTTTATGATTTACGCAAATATGTTCTATTTGTTAAATAAAATCATTACACAATTATCTAATCCGAATACTTATGCAAAAAATGTAAATAACAACTTAGAAAACCGCTACATAAGCCGATTAGGGCAGATATAAAAATATAAGACCCTTAAAAAGGATTAGTTTTACTAATCGTAAAGAGTAATTTTTCTAGTTTGTCAGTTTAGTGTATTAATTCTATTATGATCCTGTTTTCAAGACTTGTGATTCAGATATTGAAAATCAAGAACTCCAAACTGATGTAACCCAATACCTCAGTTTTCTCTAGTTCTTATGTTTGACTTCCTTCCTTAGATTTGTTGATTGCAAATTATTTAGCCCACTTGGATTAAGTGGGTTTTTTTTGTCTTTTTTTTGCCGCAGCAATCAACATTAATCTCATATGAGTATACATCTTGGTATTCAACCTTCAGCATCGAACCCGTTAATAAAAAGTTAGTAAGCTTTTTACACTTCGGCATTCAATCAAAAGGTATTTATTTTAGCTCAAGGCCAAAGAGATAGTGATAAATAAACAACTGAGTTTAACTGCGCTAAGTAGCGCAGCTAAAAAATAAATGAGAGGAATTAGATAGGCTTGGTTATTTTAATTACAACTCGGCGATTTAGCTTACGTTCTTCGGCAAGATCATTGCCTGCAACATGGCGTTTTTCACCATGACCGGATGTATGAATACGATCTTTAGGGATACCGCTAGCAATTAAAATATCTTTCACTGAGGCAGCTCGTTTATCTGACACCCTCTGATTAATAGAGCGTCCACCGTAACTGTCTGTGTATGCATCAACTAAAATCAGCTCAACGTCTGGATCAAAAGACAAGTAACGCTGTATTTTTTGTAACTGCTGGGTAGAAAAACGCGTCAGCTCTACCCCACCTTCTTGATAATTTAATACTGTAAAAGCGATATCATCAAAACTATAAGGCAGTAAATTAGCTAAACAAGCGCGAAACTCACGATATTTTCCACCGAAATTAGCTGAAGAGATGCCCACTGCAATTTTAGTATCGTTATTGTACCAATCAGCATAATAAAACGTCGGCTCCATCCCCTGACTCAACTCATTTAACATTGACCAGGCGGCTTTTTTAGGCACTTCACCATTAAACTGCTTACTGTAAGTTAACTCAGTAATTTCTTTAGCATTATGCCCTGGACGCCAGCTAGGAGCTCGGCTAATTAACGTTGCTTTAGTCACAGCATCAGGCTTGAGCCACATATCTAAGGTGAAACTTAAATTTAAACTTTTACCGGCTCTACTGGTAAATATTGCACGGCCATAATCAGGAATATCATGCTCCAAGCGACACTCTATTGGATTATTCTCGCCAACACGCCATGCTGAGTTTTCAAGTGATGCAACGTAGTGCCTCAAATCAGCATGGGCTGTTGAGCAAAGACACAAACTTGTGAGAACGATCAGTTTTCGCCACATAAAAACACCCTTTATACCTAGTTACATTCTTACTATCGGCCCCAAAGTCTGTTGCTTTAGAAAACAATCATGGTTAATCGATGATAAAAACCACAATCAAACATGACACTGCGCTTGAGTTTGCGCATAATACTCGGCCTACATCATTTGCACCGATAAATGATAGCTATTGAGGATAAAGACTGTAATGACTGATATTTGCGACGCTAACAAGTTTAAACACCGCTTTCGTGGCTATTTCCCTGTGGTTATCGATGTCGAAACAGCAGGGTTTAATGCCAATACCGATGCGTTGCTTGAAATTGCAGTCAGCTTATTAAAAATGAATAGCGATGGGATTATTGAACTTGATAAAACGCTTCACTTTCATATTGAACCTTTTGAAGGGGCAAACTTAGAACCTGCAGCACTGGCGTTTAATGGTATTGACCCCACCAACCCACTTCGTGGAGCCGTTGACGAAAAAGTCGCTTTTTTAGAAATATTCAAAGAAGTCAAAAAGGCTCAAAAAGCAGCAGATTGCCATCGCAGTATTATTGTTGCTCATAATGCCGCTTTTGACTTAGGTTTTGTTAACCAAGCGATTGAACGAAATGGCTTAAAGCGTTCTCCATTTCATCCTTTCGCAAGTTTTGATACCGCGACACTAGCAGGTCTTGCAATTGGCCATACAGTGTTAGCTAAAGCTTGTAAAATGGCTGGGATAGCTTTCGATAATAACGAGGCGCATTCAGCTTTATACGATACTGAACGCACGGCCGAATTATTTTGCCTAATCGTTAACCGTTGGAAGGCGCTCGGCGGTTGGCCGTTAGTGGACCAAGATGATAGCAAGGATCTTGCAAACGAATAGTTAAGCCCAATTTTTTTATCACTTTTCGCCGGCTATTAATGGCCAACTATTTATTTACATCGACAAATTCAGTACTAAACCATGAGTTTGATCCAATAAAAAAGCTGCCGAAGCAGCTTTTTTATTGTCTCTAATACGCTAAATTATAGCTTATCAGAGTTGTCTTTTAAGTATGCCGCTACACCTTCAGTGCTTGCAGTCATACCTTTTTCGCCTTTTGACCAGCCCGCTGGACAAACTTCACCGTGCTCTTCATGGAACTGAAGTGCATCAATCATACGGATCATTTCATCAACGTTACGACCTAGTGGTAAATCGTTAACCACTTGATGACGAACCTGGCCTTCTTTATCTACTAAGAATGAACCACGGAAAGCCACACCCGCTTCAGGATGTTCAACATCGTATGCTTTACAAATTTCGTGCTTAACGTCAGCAACTAGAGTGTATTTAACTTGGCCAATACCACCCTTGTCTACTGGAGTGTTACGCCATGCGTTATGAGTGAACTGTGAGTCAATAGAAACACCAATCACTTCAACACCACGCTTAGTGAACTCTTCCATGCGGTGATCAAAAGCAATTAGCTCAGATGGACACACAAAAGTGAAATCAAGTGGGTAGAAGAAAATAACCGCAGGCTTACCTTTAATTGCGGTAGTGAGGTTAAATGTGTCAACAATCTCACCAGAACCAAGAACGGCTGCTGCTGTAAAATCTGGGGCTGGACGGCCTACTAATACGCTCATTATCTATCTCCATTTAATGGCTTAAACACTCGACAACGTTATAAGGTTCTTACTAAATAGTGATCTAGCAAACAATTAACTATAACGTTGGGACATATATCAGTTGTATACCATACATCTAATTCAACGGACTTATAAGTTATTTCAGATGAAAATTGGTTTACCTGCTGAAAAATAAAACATCATGACGCTTTGAATAATATCTTTCCAATATGACAAGATGATTTGTTGAGAAGATTTCACTGGTGCCTTACTTGCAGCAACTGATGAACGTTAGTCAATATTGCTAAAAAATCAGCATAAACAAGCAAAAAAGCGATATACGCTGGACAAATAGACTATTGGCAGTCAAGAATAGCCGCCTCACTTACTTTTAAGAAAAATGATTATGAATGCGGTTGTCATCGCGGTTTGCTTAATGTTGTTTTTAAGCTTTATTCGAATTAACGTTGTGGTGTCATTGACCATTAGTGCTGTTGTCGCAGGTATCGTTGGTGGATTAGATATTCATCAAACAATAGCAGCATTTAATGACGGCTTAGGCGGTGGCGCTCAAATCGCATTAAGTTATGCATTACTCGGTGCCTTCGCCGCAGCATTATCGCATTCAGGCTTAACAACGTTAATTTCTCATTCAATTATAAAAAAACTGGGTAAAGAACCTAATAGTGGTAATACCCAAGTTGTACGGTGGTTGTTATTGATCACGATACTGTTAATGGCAATATCATCGCAAAATATTTTGCCTATTCATATCGCCTTTATTCCTATCCTTATTCCGCCACTATTGCATGTGATTTCTAAGCTCCATATCGACCGACGTCTTATTGCCTGTATTCTGACATTCGGTTTGGTCACCACTTATATGATATTACCTATCGGTTTTGGTGGCATTTTCCTCAATGACATCTTGTTAGCAAATTTAAACACTAATGGCTTAAATGCAGTAGCCGAACAAATACCTAAGGCAATGTTACTGCCAGCAATAGGTATGGTTGTTGGTCTGCTTACGGCGATATTTGTTAGTTATCGCAAACCTAGAGAATACATGATTGAACAACCTGTGATCAGTGACAGTATTTCAACCACTATTAGCCAAAAAAGTTTGTTGGTCTCACTCTCTGCGATTTTGGCGACGCTAATTGTTCAATTACAAACAGACTCGATGATATTTGGCGCATTAAGTGGATTTATCATTTTTCGGTTTTCAGGAATAATTAAGCACGAAGTCAGCAAAGACTTGTTTAATCAGGGTGTGCACATGATGGCTAATATTGGCTTTATTATGATTGCAGCGGCAGGCTTTGCAGCAGTAGTTAAGTCAACTGGTGAAGTTAGCACACTGGTAACCTCTTTAGGTGACATTATTGGTGACAACAAGGCATTAGCTGCGCTATTGATGCTGATTGTTGGACTGTTAATTACAATGGGAATTGGCTCTTCATTCTCAACGATTCCTATTATCGCCACCATTTATGTGCCATTAGCTCTCAGTTTTGGTTTCTCGATTGCGGCAACCATTGCACTCGTCGGCACAGCCGCCGCACTTGGTGACGCAGGATCGCCAGCATCGGACTCCACTCTGGGCCCCACTGCTGGTCTCAATGCCGATGGGCAACATGACCATATTCGAGACAGCGTTATCCCAACGTTTATTCACTACAATATCCCATTACTGATATTTGGCTGGATTGCCGCGATGGTATTGTAAAATAGGCTAAATACTGACGAGCTGTCTTGATATAATAAAAAACGGGAGCCTAACAAAGGCTCCCGTTTTTTATTATCTGGTATTAAAGCATCAAGCCATCTAACAATGGTCTTTAACATTGAGCATAAAAATCGCTCAGTTAATATTACTTAGTACCGAATATCTTGTCACCAGCATCACCTAAACCAGGCAAAATATAACCTTGCTCGTTTAAACAATCATCAATTGCTGCGGTATAAAGTTCAATATCAGGATGCGCGAGTTCAAGTGCTTTGATACCTTCTGGCGCGGCAACCAAAACCAGTGCTTTGATCGAAGTACAGCCACGTTTTTTCAGTAAATCGATAGTCGCAATCATCGAACCACCAGTGGCTAACATAGGGTCAACCACTAATGCGATGCGTTCTTCAACATTACTGACTATTTTTTCAAAGTAAGGCACAGGCTGTAATGTTTCTTCATCGCGATAAATACCGACAACAGAAATACGAGCACTAGGTAGATGCTCAAGCACACCATCCATCATTCCTAAACCCGCACGTAAAATAGGCACGACAGTGACTTTCTTACCTTTAAGTTGATCAATAGTAACAGGGCCATTCCACCCCTCTATGGTAACCGTTTCAGTTTCAAAATCAGCTGTTGCTTCATAGGTTAATAAACTGCCAACTTCAGTGGCAAGTTCGCGAAATCGTTTGGTGCTGATATCTGCTTCACGCATCAAACCGACTTTATGACGAACCAGAGGATGCTTTACTTCAACGACTTTCATTTATTTCTCCTAGATTTCTGACTATTTCAGGCAAATTTGATAAATGTTAGACGATTTATCCTCTCTATAAAACATAAAGTTTCAAAATTGCTGTAAATCGTGAGCTAAACCAATAAAAAATAGGCAAATCATCGTTTTCTTTATAGGATAAAGTAAAAAGATGGCTTCCGACTCGCACGACAAACTGGTAGAATATCGGCGCATAAAATTCCATAAAACGATGTACCCTAGAGGATCCTCCGTGACCACTCCAACCCCCCTAAGTTACAAAGACGCCGGCGTTGATATCGATGCAGGTAATGCGTTAGTAAACAACATTAAATCTGCGGTAAAACGCACTCGCCGTCCAGAGGTTATGGGCAATTTAGGTGGTTTTGGCGCATTATGCGAATTACCAACTAAATATAAACACCCTGTACTGGTTTCCGGCACAGATGGTGTTGGCACTAAATTAAGATTAGCTATTGATTACAAAAAGCATGACACCGTGGGTGTTGATTTAGTTGCCATGTGTGTCAACGATCTGATTGTTTCTGGTGCTGAGCCACTTTTCTTCCTCGATTATTATGCAACAGGTAAGCTTGACGTTGAAACAGCTACCTCTGTTGTTACAGGTATCGCTGAAGGTTGTTTCCAATCAGGTTGTGCTTTAATTGGTGGCGAAACTGCTGAAATGCCAGGCATGTATGAAGGCGAAGATTACGATCTAGCTGGATTTTGTGTTGGTGTTGTTGAAAAAGCAGACATCATTGATGGTACCAAAGTCAAAGCGGGTGACTCACTTATCGCTCTAGGTTCTAGTGGTCCTCATTCAAATGGTTACTCGTTAATCCGCAAAGTATTAGAAGTGAGTAAAGCAGACCCGCAGCAAGATCTTGCTGGTAAGCCATTAATAGACCATTTACTTGAACCAACAAGAATTTATGTTAAGCCTTTATTGAAGCTGATTGAACAATCAGACATTCATGCAATGGCACACATTACCGGTGGTGGATTCTGGGAAAATATCCCACGCGTGCTGCCTGATGATTGCAAAGCTGTCGTCAAAGGTGACTCTTGGCAGTGGCCAGTGGTGTTTGATTGGCTAATGACAAACGGCAATATTGAACAACACGAAATGTTCCTAACATTTAACTGTGGTGTCGGTATGGTGATTGCACTACCAGCAGATAAAGTCGATGCCGCATTAGCATTATTAACCGCCGAAGGCGAAAATGCTTGGTTAATAGGTGAAATTGCTTCTCGTCAAGGTGACGAAGAGCAAGTGGAGATCATCTAATGAGCCAAAGCTGTCGTGTTGTGGTACTGATTTCCGGTAATGGCAGTAATCTTCAAGCTATCATTGATGGTTGTGATGATAATTTAAAAGCTAACATTGTTGGAGTGATCAGTAACAAGCCGGATGCTTATGGATTAATACGCGCCCATCAAAGCGAAATTGATACCAGTTGTGTTATTCCTTATGCCAATGAAATACGCAGTGAATATGATGCGCGTTTATTAAAGGCAATAGAAAAGTATCAGCCAGACCTGATCGTTCTAGCCGGATTTATGCGTATTTTAACTAATGATTTTGTTAGCCATTTCCTTGGAAAGATGATTAACATCCATCCATCGTTATTGCCTAAATATCCAGGATTACACACGCATCAGCGTGCCATTGATGCTGGCGATACCGAACACGGCGCGAGTGTACATTTTGTAATACCAGAACTCGATGCTGGACCTGCTATATTGCAAGCTAAAGTGCCGATTTACCCTGAAGATGATGCTGAAACATTAGCAGAGCGTGTTCACGAACAAGAACATGCTATTTATCCACTGGTGGTAAAATGGTTCAGTCTGGGTCGTTTGACTATGACTGATGGTAAAGCTTATTTAGATGGCCTATTAATCGGTGAATCTGGGTATGCGCCGGACTAATCTGTCTCTCAGCTTTTAACATGCTGCTCATAAAAAAACCTCGCTGACATGCGAGGTTTTTTATGTAACAAACAAAAATGATATTAAGTACTAACGTACTGGTAGGTCAATATTAGAAAACATTTCATCAATCAATTGTTGGTCACGAAGAGCCACGGCTTTTTCAACAACATCTCGGGTTAAATGCGGTGCAAAATGACGCATAAAATCATACATATAGCTACGTAAAAAGCTACCACGTCTAAAGCCGATTTTGGTTGTACTATGGGCAAACAGATGACTTGCATCAATTGCCACTAAATCTTTATCAACCGCTGGATCAATTGCCATAGAGGCAATCACCCCTACACCAAGCCCCAAACGAACATAAGTCTTAAGGACGTCGGCACTGGTTGCACTAAACACCACGCGCGGATCAAGATCTGCACGCTTAAACGACTTTTCAATTTCAGATGCTTTGTCAAAACCAAACACATAAGTGACCAATGGAAACGTCGCTAAGTCTTCGATACTGATTTTTGCCGATTGAGAAGCTAGCGGGTGATCCCGTGTGACGACAATTGAACGATTCCAATGGTAACAAGGCAACATAATGAGATCGGTATATAGATGCATCGCTTCTGTCGCGATGGCAAAGTCCGCATCGCCTCTGACTGCTTGCTCACTAATTTGTGAAGGCGTGCCCTGATGCATATGTAAATTAACTTTTGGATATCGTTTAATGAACTCACGAATTATTTGTGGCAGAGCATAGCGAGCTTGAGTATCTGTCGTAGCAATATTCAATTCCCCCTGATTGGGCTTGGTATATTCTTCAGACACCTTCTTAATACTATCGACTTTGCCAAGTATATCATTTGCAATATCAATAACTTGCTGACCTGCAGGGGTCACGTGAGTCAAGTGTTTACCACTTCGACCAAATATTTGAATGCCTAATTCATCTTCTAGCATTCTAACTTGCTTACTAATACCGGGTTGTGAAGTATAGAGATTCTCAGCCGTTGATGACACATTTAGGTTGTGTTTAACAACCTCTGCAATATATCTAAGTTGTTGCAGCTTCATGGTTTTATCCTTGATTTAACCGGCACTCATCAGCAAATATGCAAATAAGAAAAAATCGGTCGTTGTTTTACATAACAAGAACAATTGTTCAACTATAATAAAACGTTATATGACACTTGAAATGTAATATAAATAGGAATAACGAGCAAGTAAAAATAGCGGTTATTGAATCGACTTAGCTTTTTTATAAACATCTTGGTTAGTCTGTTTAATGATTTATCAACAAAACGACTTATTATTCAACGACAGCCACGATAACATACGCTAAGATATAGAATCTTTTTGATGAAATTTTATTAGCACAGCTTATTCCAACATCAAATTTACTTCTAGCCATCGTTGTTTGGCTATACTTACCATGTGATATGAAAGATAAAATGGAACCTTTATGTCCTTAATTTTGGTATTAATTCTTATTGGTGCACTGCTACTGCTGATTATTGGCTTTAGTATTGTCCAACAACAAAAAGAGCGTGCAGAAGCCGAGCGTCGCATAGAAATTGCTCGTCAGCGCGCCATCATAGATGAAACCGATGCCGTCTTATCTAACACAGGTATGACACCATCTTCTAGCCATATCATGTTAATCCTTTATCGCCGCATTCAAGATGCTTTAGAACAGTCATTATTACATGCATCAGGGCAATTAAAATCTGATTACGAACGTCGCTTAAACGACATAAAAGCACAAGTATCTAGTGTATCTAGCTCAGCAAGCCAAGTCCCTGCGATTGAGGGCTTCCGCTTACCTGATAATGACAGACAAGTTTTAGAGTTAGTCAAAACACTCAAAAAACTTAAAGCGATTTTACGAGCTGAACATAACAAGGGAAAAGTTGATCCGTCTATTTTTAGTCAAGAAGAAATGCGTATTGATAACCTTCAATTAAGAATTAATGTTGAATCTATGATTACTCGAGCACGTGCCGCTTGCTTTATGAAACAGTACGGTTCAAGTAAACAGATGGTCACTAAAGCTTTAAACACTTTGCACACGATCAAGGGACAAACGCCGAATGATCCTTTTATTGCTCGTAAAGTCGATGAAGCCAAGCAACTACTCGATGAAATAATGGGTGCTCAAAAGCATAGTGAACCAAGTGCACCAAAACAGAAAAAAGAAGGTGATGATCTTGATATGCTATTTCAACCGAAAAAGAAATGGTGATGGTCTTGCTTTAATTTTGCTATAAAAAAAGCCTCGTTATGAGGCTTTTTTTATAGGCGAAATTGATTTTAAGTAAAGTCGTCGTTACTTTTTAACCACACACAAAACATCACTTAATACAAAGGCTTAGTGATATAAACAACATTCGTCAACAAAGTTGTCCACAGATTCTGTGGATAACATTTTAATCCGTTATTATTACTGCATTAATAAGTACTAATTCAACTGTACGCTGATACGGCATAGCTGGGTGTACATAACTCGCGTAAAATTACTATAGTGATTTATGACATGTCATATAGAGCGCGTCAAGCCATTAAGATCAAAAGTACTCTCTTATGCTGTCAATTGAACAAATAATAGTTTATCCACACATTTATTATCTGCTTCTATATTTCTAATATACAAAATCTCACTTATTAGTTCCTGTAAGCAATGGTTAACATGATGGCGATCTATAAAAGGATGGTTTATGTCACTCCTATCCTTGTAAGCCATGACATAAATCGAGATACTGGTTAAAATTATAAAAACAACTGTATTAGAATATGATGTTAAATATGAATTTGATAAGAGTTTTACCTTTTTTCCTGCTACTCATTCTCAGTGCCTGTGGTCAATCAGATGAGTTTGGCGAAGCCCAACTCACGCCAGAACAAGTATCCTTGGGCTTCTTCGAAGCAATTTATGTCGATCGTGATGTAGATAAAGCAAAAAAGTTTGTCTCTGCTGATATCCAAGAGATCATGGATCACTACCATATTGCATCTGCGGTACAACGACATGTGTTAGGCTTATCCATGAAGCAAGTAACTATGTCTATCGATGAGATTGATATCGATTTCTTCCGTAAATTCACCGATGACGTAACAGTGGTGGTTAAAATGCAAGGATTGAAAGGTGGCAGAAATTGGATTGATGATCGAACTATCCGTCTACATAAAATAGGTAATACTTGGGTTATTGTTGAAATATTAACTGAAAAAGGTCGTATTGAAGGTTGATATTGAATAGGCTTAAGTATTGTCTTCGCTTCATTGCACTATTGGATAGAATAGCTATTAAATTGTCATTCAATAAATACTTAGCCATATTAAAGTAGTGTAATCAGTAATAAAAATAGCAGCCTAGGCTGCTATTTTTGTTTTTAGTGTCGGAGTTTTTTTAATGTAGTAAACCAAGTGTCAGTACATCAATATGCTCGTTCAATCGTCTTATTCTTCGTCAGAAGGTAAAGACTCTAACACGTCATCTTTCACTTGATAGTAAGCATTTTCGTATTCATGAACTTCCATAATAACTCCAATCTTTTAGGTCGTTTTGTAGGTGTAGGCCTGTCTTTTTATTTACAGCAACAAGATGATAAATCTTTAATATAGACAACATCTTGTTAATGCTGAGGGGATGACATTTGCCTTACAGAGAGAAGACTGACAATCACATTCTTCATGCTGTGGAGTATAACAATAGTCAGATCACAATCAAACCAAAATTACGAAAAACTTTCAGTTTTGTAGGTTTTTTATTGATATAACCTATAAAAACCCCATTTTTAGCAAAAATAAATGAAACACTTTCAGTTTTACATAAAAAAGCCGATGCATGGCATCGGCGATAATATTATTCTCAACAATTATATTTGGCTAATATGGTTCAATACTCGCTTTTCTGAAATAGGATAAGCAGTGCCTAGCACTTGGGCAAAACATGATACTCGATACTCCTCAATCATCCAGCGAGCTTCAATCAATGCTTCAGGTATTGCTTGTGAACGCGGCACTTTAGCTAATTGCGCCGTTAACGCCTCTTGTACTTTAGCAATGCTATGCATGTGTAATCGATCGCGTGTTGGGTCAACAGGTAGCTTATCGAGTCTATTTTCAATGGCTCTGAGATAACGGCTCACATCGGTTAAGCGTTGCCAACCACAATCCTCAACAAAGCCTTTATAAACCAGACTATCAAGTTGAGTTTGAATATCACTCATCGCAAAGGCAATATCCAGGCTAATTTTACCTTTTAAACGCTTCTTAACACGTTGATAAATAGTTAATATTTGCTCAACATTTAATGCTATTTGCTCAGCAGTTGGGTTAAGCTCTTGGCGAACCCAATCTTTTGCTTGCTCGAACTGCAGTTCATTGCGAATATCGAGTTGCTTTTTATCCAATAACTGCTGCACCGCGGCATTAATAATGTCTTCAATTAATATCTGCACTTGGCCGAAGGGATTAAAGTACATTGCAAGCTTAGCTTTATTAGGTAATGCTTGCTGTAAGTGCTTCACTGGCGAAGGGATATTAATCAATAACAACCGACGCAGGCCTACTCGATGATGGCGCTTAGCTTCGTGTTCATCATCAAATAGCTTGATCGCCACATCCGTTTTATTGTCTATTAAGGCAGGATACGCTTTTACTTCGTAATTGCCTTTACGCTGCTGATATTGAACCGGTAAATCACCAAACGACCAGCTAGTTAAAGCTTGTTGTTCAATGCCTTTATCAGCCACTTTACGAATAGCTTTGGCAACTACCCCTTGTAACTGACCTTTTAACGCTTCTAAATCACGGCCTTGGGCGACTAAACGACTTTGATCATCTTCAATCTTAAAGTTCATCTTAAGATGTTCTGTTAGTTGCGTTAAATCAAAATCATCAGCCGATATGCGCACGCCACTCATGCGCAGTAACTGTTTACACATAGAATTGAGCATCGACAACTCAAACGGTTTCATCGCTTGATAACATGCTCGGGCATAGTCTGGAGCTGGCACAAAATTACGGCGTAAATTTTTCGGCAGTGACTTGATCAACGCAATGAGTTTCTCTTGTCGTAATCCCGGTACAAGCCAATCAAAATCACTGTCGTCAATTTGGTTGATCAGTGCAACAGGAATATGTACAGAGACTCCGTCGTCAGCGCTAGCAGGTTCAAAATGATAGCTCACCGTTAAGGCTAAATTCCCTTTGTGCCATATATCAGGGAAATCAAGCGCCGATATATGCTCGGCACTTCGCTGCATTAACAAGGCTTGGCTGTAATCAAGCAAATCAGGGGTTTGTTGGCGAGCTTTTTTCCACCACGCAAAAAACAACGGCGCGTTAAAAATACCTGCAGGGATCAAGGGTTCATAAAAATCCACAAGCACTTGCTCATCGACTAAAATATCTCGACGACGAGACTTATGCTCTAGTGTTTCAATGTCATTGAGTAGCTGCTGGTTATTTACAAAAAAAGCTTCTTTAGTCTGTAACTGCCCTTCTGCTAAGGCGCTACGAATAAAAATCTCTCGAGCTTCAATAGGCTCAATAGGCCCATATTGCACTCGACGGCGATTAACGATAGTTAAGCCATAAAGCACTTGGTTCTCAAGTGCGATAACACTTGCTGCTTTGGCTTCAAAATGCGGTTCAAGATAATTCTTTTTCACTAAATGGCTCGCAAGCGATTCCAACCATTCAGGATCAATTTTTGCGCAACAACGGGCAAACAATCGTGACGTTTCAGTCAACTCTGCGGCCATAATCCACTTAGGACCTTTTTTGGCTAAAGGCGACCCCGGAAACACAAAGAACTTACGGTTACGTGCCCCTAGATACTCGTTGTTCTCGCCTTTAAAACCAACATGACTTAACAAGCCTGATAATAATGCTCGATGTAACTTTTCATAACTGGCTGCACTGTCATTAATTCGCCATTTCAATTCATGAACAGCTTGTTTCACTTGAGTATATAAGTCTTGCCATTCACGCACGCGTAAATACGCGAGATATTCATCGCGACATTGTTTTCTAAACTGACTGGCTGACAACTCATGCTTTTGATCTTTAACGTGGTCCCATAACTTAACCCAACTGGCAAAATCAGAGTCTTTATCGGCATAGCGACGATGACACTCATCAGCGGCTTGTTTTTTATCCACAGGACGTTCACGCGGATCTTGGATAGATAAACCAGAGGTAATCACTAATGCTTCATGCAAACAGCCCAATTTGTTCGCTTCAATAACCATTCGAGCTAAACGAGGATCAAGTGGAATTTTAGCTAAATCTTTGCCCAACGGGGTTAACACTAAATCATTACCTGATTTCTTCACTGCTTGTAACTCTTCAAGCAATAAAAAACCATCACGAATGTGTTTTTGATCCGGTGGCTGAATAAATGGAAATCCGCCAATGTCACCCAAACCAATCGCCAACATGTGTAAAATCACCGAGGCAAGATTAGTCCGCAAAATTTCAGGATCGGTAAATTCCGGGCGCTGAATAAAATCCATTTCATCGTAAAGTCGAATACAAATACCAGGGCCTACACGACCGCAACGTCCTTGACGTTGATTGGCACTGGCTTGGGAAATAGGTTCTATCGGCAAACGTTGTACTTTAGTCCGGTAACTATATCGGCTTATGCGGGCGGTTCCGGGATCGATAACATAACGGATCCCAGGAACAGTTAATGAGGTTTCAGCAACGTTAGTGGCCAGTACAATGCGCCTACCAATGTGACTTTTAAACACTTTAGATTGCTCACCGTAAGAAAGGCGCGCATATAGTGGTAACACTTCAGTATCGCGATATTGCTGTTTATTGAGTAAATCAGCTGTATCACGGATCTCGCGCTCACCATTCATAAAAATTAATATGTCGCCGGGCCCTGCCGCCATGAGCTCTTCAACAGCAGCAAAAATACCATCGCTGACATCTAAATCTTCATCGCTATCGCGAACTAAAGGACGGTAACGCGTTTCAACGTCAAAGGTGCGCCCTGATACTTCAATAACTGGCGCATTATTGAAATGTTTTGAGAAACGGTCTACATCGATGGTTGCGGAAGTAATAATGACTTTTAAATCAGGACGTTTTTTTAATACTTGCTTTAGGTACCCTAAAATAAAATCAATGTTTAAACTGCGTTCATGCGCTTCATCGATAATAATCGCATCGTACTGGTTTAAAAATCGATCAGAAGTGAGTTCCGCTAACAAAATACCATCGGTCATCAGTTTGATATAACTGTTGTCGCTCAGAGCATCTGCAAAGCGAACTTTAAAACCAACAATATCACCTAAAGGGCTATTAAGTTCATCAGCAATACGGTTGGCAACACTACGGGCGGCTAGACGACGAGGTTGAGTATGGCCAATTAAGCCACGAGTGCCTAAGCCAAGTTCAAGACAAATTTTAGGTAACTGAGTCGTTTTACCCGATCCCGTCTCACCCGCGACAATGACCACTTGGTTATTGGCAATGGCAGAAGCGATATCATCACGTTTTTGTGACACAGGCAGTTCGTCTGGGTAATGAATAACCGGTCGAGACTGTAAGCGCAACTGCGCTTTGGCATAGGCTTGCTGCGCAGCTTCAGTTAACTGCGCTAACGTTTGGGATTTTTTTTCAGACTCGGCTTCTTTATTGACACGATACAAACGACGTCGAATTTTAGCGGCATCGGTTTGATAACAAAGATTGAGATACGCCTTAGATAGCGGGTGAAGGTCCGAATTCAAATCTGATTCCCTTGCTTACATCAAAAAAAGCGATCCTAGCAAGGAAAACAGCAGAATGGTATTGATTTCAACGATTGTTATATTGGAGATAAGTAACACTGTTGCATATAAATATTCATCGCCTTAAGTACATTCGTCCGATTAATCGTTCCAATGACTTTTCCTGCACTCACTACAGGATAAATCTTCGGTTTAGCGCCTAACATTTGATCCGCTAATTCCAATATACTTTCATCGGGCGTCACCGACAATACAGGGCTTTTCATGCAATCTTTTACTGTACTGGTCATATCGCAATGGTAACTGCTTTTTAGCATCACAGATAAACAATCTTGTTGAGATAGAAAGCCCACTAATTGACCGATATGATCAACAACCGGAGCACCATTTTTATTACTGGCGAGTAGTTTTTCAACCGCAATAGCCAGTGACATATCTGCAGTTAATAATACTGGATGCTTATCCATATAATCTTTAATTTTTATTGAATCCATATTGCCCCCTATTACACGCTAATTAACTACGTGTTTAATAAACCCCGTCAAGCAATTCATAAGGAATCAACTCTCGGGTACTAACTTGATTAAGTTTAGTCAATAATGGCTAAGGAGATAGAAAATATAACCGATTGCACTAATCGATTTACTAATCAATGGTATTAGCCCACTGCATTAACCACGTCATGAACTGACTTGATGAATCTATTTGATAAACCTAAGTCAATTCAGCGCAGTAATACTTACTTGTCACGCCAAATCATAACGGTTGCAGCTTGGCCTTTACTTCGAGTGGCGCGATACATCCCTTCGGTATTAAATGGTGTCGCGATATTGCCACGTTGATCAATCGCTATCACTCCTCCAGTTCCCCCTGCCGAGAGCAAGCGTTGATTGATGACCTCATCGGCCGCTTGAATAATCGATTTCTGTTGGTATTTGACTTTAGCGCATATGTCGCCTGCCACTTGATAGCGAATAAAATATTCGCCATGACCCGTCGCTGATATGGCGCAAACACCATTTTCAGCATAGGTTCCAGCACCAATAACCGGTGAGTCACCAATGCGGTCAAAACGTTTTGCCGTCATGCCGCCAGTTGATGTTCCGGCGGCAAGGTTGCCTTGTTTATCAAGCGCCACTGCGCCGACTGTGCCGTATTTGTAGTTAGCAGGTAACTGGGCAACTGACGCCTGGTGATCACCACCATTTACGCGCTCAGCTTCAATGATGCTCGCTTTGGCATCCAGCAATTGTGCATAACGATGAGGCGTGTCGAAATGGCTATTAGACACCAACCTAAATTGTTGCGTTAATGCAAACTCCTCTGCCCCTTGGCCATATAGCATCACATGAGGTGATTTTTCCATCACTTTTCGAGCTAAATCAATTGGGTTTTTAATGTGTTTAACCCCCGCAACGGCTCCAGCATTCATTGTGTTACCATCCATTACCGAGGCATCTAGTTCATGGCCGCCGTCAAAAGTATAAACCGCGCCAACACCAGCATTAAAAAATGGACTATTTTCTAACACATTAATTGCCGCTTGAACCGCATCAAGACTATTACCGCCTTTATCTAGCACCTTATAGCCTGTATCAACAGCCTGTTTGAGTTTATCGCGAATAGCTTTTTCTTGTTGAGGACTTAAACTGGCAGCAGAAATGGTTCCCGCGCCGCCATGGATGGCAATTGAAAAAGGCTTATCATCTGTGGCTGCACAGATATTTGCGGTTAAGCATAAACACACTGCAATCGTTAAATATAATTTATTCATGTTAGGCAAGTCCTTGAAAGTGGTTTATCTTTGTAACCATTTGTGGTTGTAATTTCAATCATATCCTTGCGACTTTTAGACTTTGTAGCGACAATAGTCATCATGATCACTTTTGGAAAAATTAGCTTAATTTGCCGACAAAACGCCTTAAATTTAGTCAGTTTCTATTACTTTCGTTGACCTTATTGATGTCAGGCTTTGTGCTGGCTGATAATAATTGGCTAACGATTAACGTTAATGGCGTTAACAAACAAATTGAAAATAATATTTCAGCTCACTTAGGTACCTTGCCAGATAATGATGTTCAACGCCGAGCTTTTTTATTCACAGTTGACGATAACACCCATGATGCGCTTGAATCTATGGGCTACTATCACACTATTTTAGATATTGACGTTAACGAAAAAGATAATGGGCCTTGGGAGCTAAAGCTCGATATCACCCTTGGGGAACCAGTGATTATTCAGTGGGTTGATATTCATTTTCAGGGAGAGATGCTTGAAGACAATACTTTTTCGCTATGGCTTAATAGCCTAAAAATCAAACCTGGTGACACCTTAAACCACGGGGTTTACGATTCAATTAAATCACAATTAGTCACTCTGGCAATGGCAAGAGGATATTTTGATGGTCAATACACAAAATCAGAAATCAGCATTAATCGTGACTTAAATAGCGCCCAAATTAACCTCGAATTTGATTCAGGTAAGCGATATTTATTTGGTGATGTTGACTTTGAAGGTTCAACGCTTAATGACGATATTGTCGAAGCATTAATCCCTTTTGGTGCTGATGCGCCTTATGCCACGCAACTTTTGACTGAGTTTAATCGTAATTTATTAGATACTGGTTACTTTAGTAATATCAAAGTATTGCCTCAATTAGACAAGATTGAAACCGGTGTTGTGCCAATTAAAGTTGAACTAAGTCCTCGTCCTAGCCATCTTATTGAGGTCGGTTTAGGTGCTGATATTGGTAATAGTACCGAAAAAAGTATCGATCCTCGCGTGCGAGTGACTTGGCGTACCCCACAAATAAACCGCTATGGCCATTATCAAGAAACTAGTATGGAGTGGTCGCCTGAACGGCCGAAAATTTTAACTACCTATACGATTCCATTAACGCATCCTTTAGATGATCAACTAAAAATAAAACTAGGATTATTACGCGACACCTATGGTGTCACTCAAGATTATGATCCAGATAACCGTCAATTTAATAATACTGGCCAGTTAGAGTCTGAAAAATATATTATTGGCTTAACGCGTCAACGACGGTCCAAAAGTAATTGGCTGCATGGTTATTCCCTTGAATCCACAAGAGAGTTTTATAATCAACTCGATACAGATTACGATCCGCGATTTTATTTATTAGGTTACAACCTCACCAAAACGGTTCGAGGTGACAATACCCTCGATCCTAAATCTGGCTATCGTCAAACATACAGCATTGAATATGCAGATCCATCTGTAGGATCGACTATTCGTCTCACTCGCTTACAAGCACGATTTAAATGGATAGAAACCTTATTTGATAAGCATCGGTTTGTTGCTCGCGTTGACTTAGGCGCCAATATTGCAAATGATAACGATATTGCCAACATTCCCCCATCACTGCGTTATTTTGCTGGTGGCGACCAAAGTATACGGGGTTACAGTTACCAAGAATTAGGGCCCTATATTGACTACACCAACAGTGAAGGCGGCTTATCGAGACAAGTGGTTGGTGGCCGTTTCTTGGCCGTCGGCAGCGTAGAATATCAGTACTATCTCACCCCTACTTGGCGCGTTGCTACCTTTGTCGATGCGGGTAATGCCTTTGATACACAGAAGTTTGAACCTGTGGTATCGGTTGGCGGTGGTTTACACTGGATATCACCGATTGGTCCAATCCGAATGGACTTAGGGTTTGGCTTAAAAGAAACTGAGACCGTCGCACGCTCGTTTCGTTTCCATTTAACCATGGGGACTGATTTATGACAGATGAGCATTCTGAACAAGGTCAGCAGCCACAAGCGACCGCTCCCAATAATAATACCAAAACTAACCGTGCAACTAGCTTACCTGCACGCATTTGGCGCCAAATTAAGTTTTATACTCGGATCTTAATTTATGTGCCTTTAGCATTATTGATGTTGTTTGCCGTCCTCATAGGCACGCCATTTGGCAGCAAAACCGCGGTGTTCTTGGTTAACCAATTGGTCAGCGATGTTGAAGTTGAATACGCTTCTGGCACCTTAAATGGCGATCTCACCCTTCATAGCATGTCATGGTCAATGCCTGGCATTAGCGTTAATGCTCAAAATGTAACATTGGAATGGGTGCCAACCTGTCTGATGAATAAACAGTTGTGTGTGACAAACCTAATGGCTTCGAGCATAGGAGTGAACATTGTCAGTGATAATATTCCTGCTGCAAAAGATGTGGATAAATCCACTGAGTTACCAGCCCCTTTTACTGAGTTTGAATTACCGATAAACATTAACCTCAGCCAAGCAAAATTAACCCAGGTTGATATTGCGGTCAATAGCATGACATTTCATGCCGATGAGCTGTCGACTCAAGCTATTTGGAACAGCGCAGGCCTGATGGTTGAATCATTTACCAGCCAAGGCCTGATAGTTGATATCCCTTCTGCACCGGCATCAACCAAGCCAATCAATGTTCCAGTGGAGAGTAAACAAACTGCACAAACGGTTGATGCAAAAGCAACAGCATGGCCACTGGCGAATTTACCACAAGTGTTTATGCCTTTTCCTATCGATGTTAGGCAATTTAATGCAACAGACAGTCTGCTCAAAATGGGTGAACGAACTGATCATTTTAGCCATATCGCATTGGCGGCCAGTTTTCGTCAATTTCAACTTGGAATAAGCCAACTCGACATTCAGCATGATGATGGTAATGTCAGTGTTAGTGGTGACATTGCTTTGCATGACCGCTATCCGCTCGCATTAACACTAACAGCAAATGTCGATAATCTGCCTGAATTACCGGGGCTTAAACAGCAACAACTTAGCCTTGAACTTAGCGAAGACTTAAGCCAGTTACACATCAACGCCATTGCTAAGGGTGATAGCCATTTTAACCTTACTGCTAAGGTTGATCTCACCTCTCCTGCGCTTGACTACCAAGCAACACTGACCGACGCAGCTTTACAGTGGCCACTGAGTAACCCCTTATACACCAGCAACATTAGCCGTTTTACCAGCAAAGGCGATAGTAAAGATCAAGTGGCACAGTTTGAAGGGCAAATCACCACGCCTTACCATCCACCTTTAACGGTAAGTGCTGATATTGTTAACGTTAAGCAAAAACTGACGGTTAATAAGCTGAAGGTGCAGTCGCTGGCTGGCAATGTGGAGCTAACGGGAGAACTGTCATATCAAGATAACATAACATGGCAAGCTAAGGTGTTTAGCGACAATATCCAGTTGCAATACATTGATTATATTAATCAGCAAAATCCAGTCAAAAGTAAATTCAGCGGCCATTTTAATAGTTCGGGCAGCCTTGCGGATAAACAATGGCAAGTGGCCATTGAACAGGCTAATTTAACAGGACGTTTAAATGGTTATCCATTGAATTTACAGGGCGATATTTCATTAAATCAAGATTTTGCAGTTAACGCGTCGAACTTACAAGCCAATGCTCTTGGCGCTCAGTTAATCGTCAACGGTCAAGCGGATCAAATCTGGGACATCAATGCTGAACTGAGTGTGCCAGATGTCAGCCAGTGGCTAACAGGCGCTCGCGGTAGTATCTTCGCTAAAGTAGATGTCAGCGGCAATAGTGCAGACCCTATCGTTGATGTGAACTCACAAATTAACAAGTTGAGCTACCAAGGTAGTAAAATTGATAACCTCAATTTACTCGCTAACTATCGTCCTTATTTACAACACCAATATCGAATAGAACTGCATAATAACAATCTTGTATGGAGTAGCTATAAACTGACAGATATTTCTTTTATCAGTGAAGGCAACCAAAGCAAACAGCAAAGTAAACTCAATACTCAAGGTGATTTGGTCGTCAATACTCAAATTAGCAGTAGTAGCAATATTGATAAACAACAATTTAATGCCACCTTAACCGAGTTCAGTATCAGTAATGTCCTTGGACAATGGCAACAAGATAAACCCATTACAGCAAACTGGGATCAACTTAACCATAGAGGTAGCATCAGCAGCTTCTGTTTAGTGCACCCACACAATACATTATGTTTGATCAATGATGTTAATTTGGGCCACACTGGCCAAGCCAATATCACGCTTACGGGTAACCCAGGTAAAACCTTGGAGCCCATTTTATCTAAAAAAATCAACTGGAGCGGTGAAGCAGCGTTAACCAGTCAAGTTAATTGGGCCAAAGCTAAAAAGCCTACGGCCAATCTTCAATTTACACTCCTGCCCGGTAATATTAAGCTAAGCCGTACTAAAAACAACACCATTAGCATCGACTATCAGCAGCTGTTATTACAAGCGTCACTTGATGAGAAAAAAGTGACCAGTTCATTAAGTTTCGATTCATCCGGAATCGCCAGTTGGCAAAGTCAGCTAAGTGTTAATATCACTCCCGATCGTACCTTACAAGGAACGATTAATGTGAATGAGCTCAATCTCGCTCCCTTTGGAGAATTTTTCCCAAGACTTGAAACCTTAGAAGGCATGCTATCGAGCCGATTAATGTTATCCGGTACCCTTATGGACCCTAGTCTATCAGGTAATATTAAACTCAATGATGCAGCATTGGCCTTATCAACTAACCCGACATTAATTGATAAACTCTATTTATCACTCTCACTTGAAGGTCAGCAAGGGCAGCTCAATGGCCAGTGGCATATGGGAGATGGCCAAGTCACCACCCAAGGTACCTTAGCGTGGCCACAAGGTAAATTTAGTGGTGATATTGACATTAAAGGCAGTAACTTAGCTGTTATTCAACCGCCAATGGCAATCTTAAATGTCTCTCCAGATATTAATATGACCTTTGATGACCAACTGTTCGCAATAAAAGGCAAAGTGAATGTTCCCTCAGGACAAATAAAAATCACCCCATTGGCTGAAGGAGGCATAGCCGTATCAAATGATGTGGTATTCAATGATTCAGTGTCTCAACAAACGGTTAAAACCAGCCCTTACGCCATCACAGCCGACTTAAATATCAATGTAGGTAAAAACCTCACTATTGATGGCATGGGCCTCAAGGGTAAGCTAGAAGGTGACCTTGTACTTCAGCAACAAGCATTTAAACCACCGATGTTGTTTGGCGATATTAGAGTCAATAAAGGTACCTATAAGTTTATGGGGCAAACCCTAACGATCAATACCGGTGAAGTGCAATTTATTGGACCAACTGCATCACCAAATCTTAATATAGAGGCAACCAGAGAGATTAAGGAAAGCGATATAACCGCAGGTGTCAGAGTTACGGGGACACCAATGCGCCCTGTTGTAACCTTATTTTCTAATCCGGCAAAAGAACAAGCTGAGATATTATCGTATATTTTAACGGGTAAA
Organism: Shewanella sp. SR43-4; assembly: GCF_014163845.1. Classification (NCBI taxonomy): domain Bacteria; kingdom Pseudomonadati; phylum Pseudomonadota; class Gammaproteobacteria; order Alteromonadales; family Shewanellaceae; genus Shewanella; species Shewanella sp. SR43-4. The sequence goes on from NZ_JACJEB010000002.1 coordinate 118,642, forward strand.
GGCTTTACCAGTTCAAGTAACCAACAAAGCAACTCATTAATGATGGGGGCAGCGCTGAGTTTAGGCTCACAACTTGATGGTGGCGCAATGAATAGTATTGGCAGTACAGCGACAGGGCTCATTGAAAAATTTGGTTTTTCTAATGTACAACTTGATACCAATGATGATGGAAAAGTAGCTGTGAGTGGCTATATTGGCGAAGACTTAATGATTAAATATGGTGTGGGCGTATTTAACCCAGGGTATGAAATGACCGTGCGCTATTACTTATTTTCACAATTATATTTAGAAAGTGTATCGAGTACCTTAAGTCAATCACTGGATATCTACTATAGCTTCGAAATTGATTAAACTTTAGGGTTTAGGGTTGTAAAAAACAGACACAAAAAAAGCGCCCTTAGGCGCTTTTTTCAAAGCAAAAGTTAGACAAACATGAAGTCAATATGTTCAACTAATTGCTTGAATGCGTGACGTTGGATAGCCTTTGCACGAACTTTAACTTCTTTACCATCGACAACGATAGTTAAATCAGTTGTGTAAAAGTTTTCATTTAACTGGATGTTAATGATGTCTTTGTGTTCGAACGTGATTGATACAGGCTCTTTACCTGGACCATAAATTACTGCAGGAACTTTACCGGCATGACGTAGGCGGCGGCTCGAACCTTTCCCGATTTCTGTGCGGGTTACTGCGTTGATTGTGTAAGACATTAGTCACTCACTTAATAATTAATAAAGTATGAAGGCGTCATCATTCTCGACCAACGATGACTCAAATAAAGCGCGCGGATATTACCACAGCCATTATCAAGCCACAAGAAGATATACTAATCCTATTAAATATGTGATCTTTCAGCGAGAGTTCAAAGTGCTATAGGCAAGACAGATGATTGAAACAAACAGTGACTCTCGGTAACAAGCTCCTGGGTAACTCACCCTCCAGCATCTGACCGCAATGGATGGTGGGAATGTCTTATTTTTAAAGCGTCTAAAGATGCCTAAAGGACTTTGAAACCTGAGAGACTCTGAACTGACCAGATATTTAATGAGATTTGTCTTATTAACCCCATCGTCTCACTGGACCACAATCAATGTGTACAAAGCCATCGCGAGGATAAAACCCAACACCGCCCAACTTAAGAGACTCGGCTGCATCACGCAAATGTTTGGTTTTTACCCCAGGTAAAGCAATATCCATTGCCATGCCTTTCATGTGATAACTTTTCTTCGCTACGCCATTACTACGAGATGCGAGCATTTGGTTCGTTTTCGGTGAACGATAAGCGGAGATAACATGGATTTCATCTTGATTATCTAACGTAGCCTGCAATTTATACAAATATTCAAATAATCGTTTATCAATTGGTGCGGCTACATTTTGACGATGATCACGTAATACATGATCAAACTCAGTCAGTGTCGCTGATTGATATTGACCATCAACCCAAAAGCTTCCCTGACTTCTTTCACCGGTATGTAGATTATAAAAACGTAAATCTTTAACCCCAATAGTTGCACGACTTGCTTGGGCGGTATTAGGTAACAGAGTCACCACTGCGGCACCGCTTAAGCCTAATAATACCTGCCGACGAGTTAGGCACTCAATTGTCATTTATACACCACTTTAATTATCTAAATTCAGGACTTATCAGCCTTTGAGGCATGATTTAATCTTCACAACACGATCGAACTAGTTGTTGCTTTTTTATCCAGCTGGCGAATAAATTAACCATTAATGCTCATAAATGCAAGTCTGGCGCTGTTGTGTGAGATTAAAAACACGCACGCGAATATAAGAGTGTGATATTGCTCAAGTGCTTAGGAGCAAAGTGAGCAGCCATTAACTTTACTTAATTAACTGATAATGCCTGCACAATATCTTTGCTGGCGCCTTGATGGCTTAAGAAATTGACCGCTGCCTTTGGAGTTAACTGATAAATGTCATCACGATACTGAATAATATATTGCTCATCCACCCAAGCACGCCAATAGACCATGTGCACGGGTAAAGGTGCTGATAAGGCAAACCATTGGGTTTGCGTATAATTAGACTGTAAGCGATTCCAGGTTCGTTTATCGATAACCAAATGGTTGACAAACCAGTAGGCTAATTGCTGTACCTTTTCAATGCGGACACAACCTGATGATAAATCTCTTTGTGATTTTGAAAATAGCGTTCGATTGGGGGTGTCATGCAAATAGATACTTTGATCATTATTGAAATGGAATTTATATCGACCTAAAGCATTATCACCTCCAGGACGCTGCACGACTCGATAAGGAAAACGCCCTATTGCTGCTTGCTGCCATTGCTCCGCAGTTTTATTAACTCGATTGCCTTCATAATCAAACACATCAAAATGCTTGTCGGCAAAATAGTCACCATAGTGTCTTATTTGCGGCAAAATATCTTGGCGTAAAATCTGTCGAGGTACCGTCCAAGTAGGATTGATGATGATATTTGAAATTTGCCCTGTCATCAGCGGAGTCGGCCGGTACGGTTTACCCACGATAACTTTCGATGACAATACGACCTGATTATCATCCACCAATACCATTTGAAAAGCAGGAATATTAATTAACAAATAAGGTTGAGGCAATTGACTTAAATATGCTGTTTTTTCAACAAAGCTCTTTGCTAATAAAGAAGCCAGTTGAAGCGGAGTTTGATTTAACCAAAATAAGGTCTTTGGACCAATCACGGCATCAGGTTTTAGCCCATGGCGAGACTGAAAACGTTTAACACTTTCCGCTGAAGCGGGTTGATACACAACTTCATCAGCAAGTAATTCGCTGGCATCACCTAATAGCCACAAACGTTGGTTGATTAACTTAATATTGGGATCGCTATCGCCAGGGCGAAGCAAGGCATCAACTGTGATAGCTTGCCAATCTTGAGTTTGCGATAACCACATTAACTTGCGTAGCGCATTTATGACGCTCAGGTAATCATCGACGGCAGGTTCCAGTGCGATATTTTTTTCAAGTAACGAGGCCGAACTTTCGATTGCATCAAATGCGATAGGCACCTTTTTATTACGCCAAAAAGTGGCAACACTTTGCTGAATGAGATCGATATATTCTAATGACTTTGCAGCTGAGCCTGTTTGTAATATTGCTAAATAGTGTGCTCGCTGCGCATTAGGTTCAGCCAAATACTGTAATTGCAGATTTTGAGTTAAGTTAGGATACATATCATCAGTATCGGCCAAAACAAATGACGATATACTCCAAAGCAATATGGCTACTATGCTCACATTTATAGACAGTTTATGTTTACTGAACATACTCTTCCCCATTAGCGACACCCCACGATACTGTCATGTTTATGACATAAGTGAAATGGGTATAGTCATTATGGCAAATAATAACGCGCTTTGAATGAACGAAACATTTAAGCAACAAAAGTGAATACTAAAATATTACCTCTGTGTATAAAAGTTAATCGTAAATATAAAAAGTAACCACTTAACATTAATTTATGAATACACAACTAGGAAGGTCGATATTGAATTGTTATAAGAGGGTTTTGAAGTACTTAAGTTATAGAGACTGTCATGAATAAAAAGCAACTCATCCAATCAATGGCCAATAAAATGGACCAACCTCAAGCTCAAACAAAGCAACAACTTGAACAGATCCTAGCCATTATTCATCAAGGTTTAGCTGAAGGTGAGAAAATCTACATTCCACAATTTGGCACGTTTGAATTGCGTTTTTACTTACCTAGAGTAGGCCGTAATCCACAAACGGGTGCAGCCATAGAGATTGACGGATTTAATCAACCCAGCTTTAAAGCGTCGCCAACATTAAAAGCGCTAATCAACGATTAACTGAGGCACTAGAGAGTAAAAGCCGAGGTACTAGAACGCTTCGCTGCTAGAGGCTATAACTGCAGTAGCTAAAGGGTGATTTGCAGGCTGTTGAATGCTAGGTCACTGAAGTCAGCGTTAAACCTTAAAAGCCGAGATGCTAAAACGCTTCGAAGCTAGAGGCTATAACTGCAGTAGCTAAAGGGTGATTTGCAGGCTGTTGAATGCTAGGTCACTGAAGTCAGCGTTAAACCTTAAAAGCCGAGATGCTAAAACGCTTCGAAGCTAGAGGCTATAACTGAAGTAGCTAAAGGGTGATGTGCAGGCTGTTGAATGCGAATGTCACTGAAGTCAGCGTTAAACCTTATAAGTCTGAGTACTAGAGTGTTTAGCAGCTATAGGCTATAACTCTGTAATATTCAGACCTCAAACGCTCTTATAGCCACGTAGCGAACTAGTAGGATGAAGTCCGCCCTAGCATCTAGGCTCGTTCGCTCTTATCGCCCTCACCTTCTTTTGCGTTTGTTACCCTTAACGACCAAATTACAGACGTAAAAAAGCCCCAACATAAGTTGAGGCTTTTTTACACCACTCTCTATTACTAGAGATTATAATGGTACCCGAGGCCAGACTTGAACTGGCACGCTTATTCAGCGAGGGATTTTAAATCCCTTGTGTCTACCGATTCCACCACTCGGGCAAACTGAGCGTGTTTTGATAAAAATATCAACTCACTTAATTTGTTATTACGTTAGGTAAACCAAGCTGCTTTCGCGTCCGGCTTAACTTGGGGCACACTTTACTGATTTTTTTGAGCCAAGCAACTAAAATTTTCATTACATCAAACTGAACGCTTTAAAAAACGTCAATCCGATGTAAAATCCAACAAAACAAAGTGCTTAGCACAATAAATAATTAATTTGCTCTTACTGGTGTTAAGCCTTTACTGCGATTAGTTACCGCTTCTTCAATCTCAAAACCGGCTTCACTCCACACTTGAGCTTCTTCAACATTAAAGGCTTCTTTGGCCCAAATCGTTGCTGTATCTAACGTGAAGTTTGCTTTTATCCAACCATCAGATTCTGCAGGTCCAAACCCTCTGACACGCCAATTTTGCGCTTGGGTTGAATCAAACCCTATCGCTTTCCATTGACTGATCTCACGCTCAGACATACCTTGCCAACTCGGTGCAGATGCGCAAGCTACTAGTAACAAGACCAATAAACCAACCAATACTTTTTTCATACATTCCTAATCATTAGTATTAACGCCGCAGCGCATAAATTGTCGAATAACAGCTCAATAGGCCGTAAATTTTGAGAATCATATCTGAGAAAAAACTTTTGACAAGTAGGCGAGCAATATATAATTTTTATCAATAAAAAATAACAAAAAAGGCCGCTTTCGCGACCTTCTATAAACAAAGCAAAACTGATGTATTAGCTACGCTGACGCGTTGGTTTGCCGTGATTACCCACTACTTTATGCTTATGAACTGCACGGCGAATTTTAGCACTTTTCACTTTAGAACGAGCAACACTGTGTTTGTCCGAGCCTAAAATTGAACGTGTCTCAGGTTCTAAACCAGCAAGTTGACGTAAGTAGTTCACTTGGTCAATTGGCAGTTCAATCCAGCCACCACGAGGCAAAGTTTTTGGCAATTCAACTTGACCATAACGCACGCGGATTAAACGGCTAACTTGTACGTCTTGAGACTCCCACAAACGACGCACTTCACGATTACGTCCTTCGCGAAGGGTAACATGCCACCATTGATTGATGCCTTCGCCGCCCGCAGCTTTGATGGTATCAAACTGGGCAGGGCCATCTTCTAAGGTCACACCGGTACGTAAACGCTGCACTGCAGCCTCTGGCACTTCACCAAAAGTACGCACAGCGTATTCACGCTCTACTTCATTAGACGGATGCATTAAACGATTAGCTAATTCACCATCACAGGTAAATAATAGTAACCCTGAAGTATTAATATCTAAACGCCCTACCGCAACCCAACGAGCATCACGCACTTTAGGTAAACGTTCGAACACGGTAGTACGACCTTCAGGATCTTTGCGCGAGCAAATTTCACCTTCAGGTTTATGGTATGCCAGTACACGACAAATAATGTCGTCAGCTGATTTTAATGAAACGGCACGGCCATCAATACGTATTTTGGCATCAGCCTCAACACGATCACCTAAACCAGAAATTTCACCGTCAACACTAACTCGGCCTGCAGCAATCCATGCCTCCATCTCACGACGGGAGCCATGGCCTGCACGGGCCAAGACTTTCTGCAATTTTTCACTCATTAGCGGGACTCTTTAAAGAAGTTTCATAAAAAACAAAAGGTTAATTACTCTTGTTTTATTGTCTTTTTAGGATTGTACCCGCCTAAGGCGCATACAATTAGAAAAGTGCGTAGATTATACGCTGAATGGGGCTGGTGAGCAAAAAATACCACAGTTACATTCAACTAAGGATAAGAGATAACTGAAACGCAGCAAAATCAATCTATGCTATGTCATCAATATCAAGCTGGCGATTAGTTTGCGAACAAGACCAATGGAGGCGTAAAAGCTGACCGATTTTGAGTCAGCCATTGTTGATAACAGAAATACATTAAGCAGCCTGCAGTACAACGTCGCTAATGATAGATTAATGCCTTCAAAAAGGCTGCTGGCACTATTGCATCAGCAGCCTTAATCAATCAAATAGCATTATTGATCGATCAGCGAGTCACTTTAAGGTTAAACACTAGGCTATACATAACGGGCAACACCACTAAAGTTAATAGTGAAGCAAAACCTAAACCAAAGATGATGGTAATCGCCATAGAACCAAAAAAAGCATCACTAATTAAAGGGATCATGCCCAACATGGTGGTAATCGCAGCCATCATAACAGGGCGAACACGACTCACACACGAATCAACCAGTGCAAATCCAGCCTCTTTCCCCTCTTCAAGTTCAAGATTGATTTGATCAACCAACACTATGCCGTTTTTGATCACCATCCCAGACAGGCTCAACAATCCAAGTAATGCCATAAAGCTAAACGGAGCATCAAATATCAACAACCCTGCTGATACACCAATAACCGCCAACGGTACCGTAAACCAAATGACCAAGGGTTGTCGTACAGAGTTAAACAGAAACACTGTGATTAAAAACATCGCTAAATAACCCATGGGAATTGAGCTAAAAACAGCTGTTTGCGCTTCGCCTGCCGATTCAAACTCCCCGCCCCACTCCAAGCGATAACCGGAAGGCAGTTTAATCGCCTCTATTTTATGTCTAACTTTTTTGTGCACTGAGTCTGCAGTTTCGTTAGAGCCCAGTTTAGGATCTGCCAAGACAGCCAACATACGAATACGATCACGGCGCATCACCAAAGGGTTTTCCCATTCAGTGCTGAACTCACTGACGACTTGCGTTGCTGGGACAAAGGTATTGTTCTCTGTACTCCAGATTTGCATCTTCCATAAACTATCCGCTTGAAGCCGTTCTGCTGCTGGTGCACGAGCAACAATCGGTAACAGATGGCTGGTTTCACGGTACAAGCCAATTTGTTTACCGCTAAAGTTAACCAATAAGGCATTATCTAAATCTTGTTTACTGATGCCGGTTTCACGTGCTTGAGCATTTTGTAATTGTGGACGGATGAGTGGCACTTGGTTGCGCCAATTGTGGCGAACACCGTCCATTGTCGGTTCGTTTCTAAAAATACTTTCCGCTTGCGCGGCTAAACTGCGCAGCACTTGAGGATCTTCGCCATAGAAACGCGCTTCAATTTTCGCCGCTGGTGATGGACCATTCTCCATATTTTTTAAACGGTATTGTGCTTGGGGAAAATGGCTATTTAACAACTGTTCAACTTGGGGCATATAAGCCTTAACGGCTGCTAGGTCGTGCATTTCTACGATAAGCTGAGCAAAGGCTGGATAGCCTTTTTCAGGCTGATAAGGTAACACAAAACGCTGGGCACCCTGACCGATGACAGATGTCAGGTGCACTAACCCGGAGTCATTAAGCTCACTTTCTTGCAGTAGCTTTTTCTCTATTTCGCCAGTAAATCGTTCCGTGGCTTTAATGTCTGTCCCTTCAGGCATCCATACATCAACAAAAAATATTGGCGTATTTGATGCAGGAAAAAATACGTTCTTAATGTGACCAAAGCCTATCACTGCGGTGACTAACATCGCCAACACCACTGACAATGTCACTAGACGAAAACGTAATACAAAATACAGAAAACGACGATAAGTGGTAAACAACCAGCCTTTATAAGGGTCTACCTGTTCAGCTTGTGGTGAAGTCTCTTTGAATAACAAATTACAGAAAAATGGCGTTAAGGTGATTGCTGTAATCCAACTAATAAACAAAGAAATCATTAACACTTGAAACAATGAACGACAAAATTCACCGGCCGCATTTTGTGACAAACCAATTGGTGCAAAGGCAATAATGGCAATCACAGTTGCGCCTAATAATGGCCACTGAGTTTGCGATACCACTTGCTTGGCGGCTTCAAGACGAGTTTTACCACGCTGTAAGCCAATCAAAATACCTTCGGTGACCACAATCGCGTTGTCGACTAACATACCTAAGGCAATGATCAGCGCCCCCAGAGATATCAACTGCAATTCAATGTCCAATACCTTCATTACAATGAAAGTACCTAAAATAGTTAACAGCAGAATTAGGCCCATCAATAATCCAGAACGCAGGCCCATAAATAATAATAATACTGCGATGACAATCGCAATCGACTCTAAAAGGTTAATCAAAAAACCTTGTACGGTATGATCAACCGCAGAGCTTTGGTTATAAACCGTATCAAGGCTCATCCCTAAAGGCCGTTGGGATTCAAGCGCAACTAAACGCTCGCTCACACGCTTGCCCACATCAACAACGTTTACGCCGCCTGAAAACGCAATACCTAACGATAATGCCGCCTCACCACTATTGTGATAAAGCACATTAGGGGTCTCGTCATAGTCTTTTTCAATATTGGCAATATCTCCAAGGTAAATAAGTTCAGTACTGCCCGGTGAACTGACGACTAAACGAGACAACTCTTCTACAGAACTAAACTCACCAGTGGGATGTAAACGGATACGATTATCACCAATCACAATGCTGCCAGCATTAGACACCACATTTTGATTGTTCACTAATCCATAGATGTAACTTTGGTCTAAACCAAGCGCTGACAGTTTTTGCTGTGAAATCTCAATCACCACTTGCTCTGTCACATCTCCTACCACAGAGACTTTTTTTACCCCGGGAACAAGCACCAACTCACGGCGTAAATAGTCGGAATAGTTGCTCAGTTCTCGATTACTAAAATCGTTGCCTGACAAGTTCAATAAAATACCGTATACATCACCAAAGTCATCAATCACTTGTGGCTTAGCGGTACCAGGTGGTAAGCCCCCTGTGGTGTCATTTACTTTTCGACGCACCTCATCCCACACTTGGGGTAAGCGATGTTTGTCATAATTGTCTTTAATCTCAACCTGAATTTGTGATAACCCAGCACTGTTGATAGAAGTGATGTGTTTAATGCCATCAAGCTGCTGCAACGCATCTTCAAGCGGCAAGGTCACTTCTTCTTCCACTTGCTCAGGCGATGCACCAGGATAGGCGGTGATCACTAGCGCTTGTTTAATGGTAAATTCTGGAAACTCTAATTGTCCTAGTCCCGTAAAAGCCACACTGCCACCAATAAGCAGTAAAAATACAAACATCCAGCTAATCACTTTATGATTAATGGAATATTCAGCAACATTCATCAACTACACTCCCCGTTGCCAGCGTAATGGCTTCACTTTCATGCCTGCAGATAATTGCGACAATCCAGCAGCAACAATAACGTCGCCTTTTTGCAAACCACTCAACACTTCAACACCATCTGTACTTACGCGACCAAGCGTCACTTTCACCGGATTAATGTCACCGCTATCTGGCTGATAGCGCCATACCGTCACCTCACCAGTTTGATCTTGTTTGTCTACAGCAGAAATAGGCACAATCGCAGTAAAGCCTTGTGGTGATTCGTTAAGCGTAGCTAAGGTTAATTCAGCACTCATGCCTGGCAGTAATTGCACATTGTCAGGTTGTGGTAATGAAAACACCACTTCATAGGCTTGGGTGCCCGGTGTCACTTGGGTTGAGTATTCTTTAAATTTGGCATCAAACGACATGCCCTCTACTGCGCTAAAACGTACTTTTGCCGCTAAGCCATTGGCAATATCTTGAGTTAAGACTGCTGCCATAGCTTCAGGCACTTGAATAGTGACATCAAGCAAATGATTATTTTGCAGGGTCATTACCCCTTGGTTTGCCTGAACAATTTGGTGATTATCCACTAGTCGCTTAGCAATAGTGCCATTGAATGGTGCTTCTAAACGGGTATAACTCACTTGGTCATTGGCTGCTGCTAGCGCGGCTTTGGCCGACTTAAGTTGGGCTTTACTGCTGTCAAATAGTGCTTGGGAAATCAGTTTACGATCGAGTAGCGTTTGATTACGGCTAAAATCGGCCAGCAACAAATCGTACTCAGCTTCACGCGTCATTAAATTATTACGCGCATCGCGATCGTCTAATTGAGCCAGTAAAAAACCTTGTTTAACCTGCTGCCCTTCCACAAGATCCAGTCTGACAAGCTGACCTGAAATCCGAAATGATAATTGTGCTCGACTGTTGGCTTCAACTCTGGCAGGAAATTGGCGAATAGTATTGCCTGAAGATTTCGCGACCTCAAACAATTTAACGGGGCGTACAAGCTCTTCTTGTACGGCGCTTTCGACAGGCGTACAACCAGCTAGAATAGTAGAAATAAGCAATGCCAACGGCAATGTTGAGCGATATTTCATCGATTATGTTCCTTGGTAACAGAGATTTAAACTGACGTAATGACAACATCATCATCCCTTTTTGAGATGACAGTTAATTTACAATTGGTTCGAACAATACGCTGAATTATAGTTGCAATAAATGGGTTTATTTGGGAATATCAATCCCATTATTTGAGTTTGACTTATCAAGCATTATTAGAGCAAACAATATGAAAACTGAAGACATTGCATTATTCCACCGCATCGTCGAAACTGGCAGCATTCTTGAAGCGGCTAACTTATTGAATTTGCCTAAGTCGACCGTCAGTAGACGCTTGCAATCGTTAGAGGAGTCATTAAATTTAAAGCTGTTTCACCGTCAAAGCCGCGCCATCACCCTCACGTCCGCAGGCAGTCATTTCTACCAAAAAACCTTAACTATGCTAGCTGATTTAGCACAGACATTAGATGAAATCACCGATAACAAAGCTGAACTCAATGGCCATCTGCGGATATTAATCTTCCCTATCCCAGAGATGATGGACATTGTCAGCAAAATTTTTAATTTTATGGACGCAAATCCAAAGCTGTCAGTTGAAATTATTAGCAGCACAGAACCCCTCGATATGGTCAGACACAATATCGATATTGCATTTATGGTCCAAGAAACGTTTAGCGAAATAGACATGGTGGCAAAACCGATTATTCGCGAAGAGTTATATTTTGTTGCCAGTCCACAATATCTGGCTAACGCCGGAACACCGCATTCACCAGAGGACATAGAACAATATAATTCGATTTTATTTCGCTTCCCTAATGGTAAAACCTTCAGCGAAGTGCCTTTGGCAAATGATGCGATGCAAGCGGTCAAAGGTAATTTGTGTACCAATAGTATCCAACTCGCTTATGAAGCAACGCTTTCTGGTCGCGGCATAGGTTATTTACCTTTGCGAATTTGTCAGGAGGATTTTAAGCATGGCAAATTAGTGCGATTGTTTGATGAACTCCCACCTTATATGGCGGTAGTCTTTTTAGTTTACCCTTCGAGGCGTTTTTTAAGTCTTGCCAGCCAACGCTTTATCGATTATATGTTAGCCAATCTGCCTCAAAGTGGCCATTATCAATCGCCGTCGGCACATGTAAAAGTGTGGATGTGATAAAGCGACTGGACCAACTCTTAGATATTGATGAGGAAAACGAATAGCGCTAAAGGTGCACCAAGATGTTACCGATAAGGGTTATATCTCATGCTTAATTAATCATGTGGCTGATGCGAAGGGTTATTATCGTTTTGATTGTCAGGATCAATGTCATTGTTAACCGCGCCATCTTGTTCATCAAACTTAATAGCTCCATCTGGCTCAGATACCTCATCAATGGTAACGACGTCATCGTTATCTGGATCAACGACGGTTTCAAGCTCAGATTGATTGTCCATGCCTAGCTGAGCTTTTTCAAATAAAGCATGTAAAGAGTCGGCATCAGTTAAGGCTGGCAAGTCGGCTAGCTTGGTAAGATTAAAGTAATCGAGAAATACACTGCTGGTGGCAAATAACGCAGGCCTACCAGGCACCTCTTTATGGCCCACTACTTTAATCCACTGGCGATCGACTAAGCTTTTTATGATATGGCTGCTAATAGCCACGCCTCTTATGTATTCAATATCGCCACGAGTTACCGGTTGTCGATAAGCAATAACCGCTAAGGTCTCCAGGGTTGCACGTGAATACTTAGGAGATTTCTCTTGCCATAGCGGTTGCAGGTAAGGACTGAGCATTTCCTGAGTTTGGAAGCGATAACCACTGGCAACTTTCACTAGTTGCACTCCACGCTCTTGATAATCTAGTTGTAATTCATCAAGCACTTCCTGAATGCGCAGGCGCGACACACTAAAGTCAGCCAACACAGTTTCTTTGATAGCGTTAACTGACAATGGCTTAGCTAAGACAAATAAACTGGCTTCGATAAGTTGCTTTAGCTGTGTAGGATTAATTGGCTTCATGGATCTCTTCGAATATCGTTAACCTCAACTTTGAATAAAAGAGAGGGATAAATCGTTAATATTTGCGTTATGTTAAGTCCGTAATATCAAACTTGTCATGTGTTTTGCTCACAGCGTTGAGCTTGATTAATAGGCTTTTACATAAATGGGCGAGAAAGGTTCATTTTGTACTAATTCAACCAGTAACTCTTTAACCAGCTCCATAAGTGCCAAAAAGCTCACGACCACACCGGCTCGGCCTTCACTGACATCAAACAAACACTCAAAACCAATGAATTCGGTACTGGATAACCTGGCTAAAATTTGGCTCATACGCTCGCGGGTTGATAACTGTTCGCGCTTAACATGATGATCTTCATTGGCATCAATGCGTTTCAGCACTTCACCAAACGCGCGGGCAATATCCACCAGCGACACTTCAGGTGGCACAGTGACAGGTTTAATGTCTGGAGCTGCACTCACCGATGCTTGTAATACATCTCGCTCAATCCGTGGTAATGCATCGATATCTGCAGCAGCTTGCTTTATCACTTCATAGGCTTTTAATTGCCGGATCAGCACCACCCGAGGGTCTTCTTCCTCATCATTTTCACTGGCCATTTTAGGCAAAAGCAAACGTGACTTAATTTCAGCTAAGGTTGCGGCCATCACTAAATAATCAGCCGCCAGCTCAATCCGTGCTTCAGTCAGGATCTCAATATAGAGTAAATATTGCTGGGTAATTTGTTGAATGGGTAAATCAACCACATCCAATTTTTGTTTGCGAATAAGATACAGCAATAAATCCAGCGGGCCCTCGAAGGTTTCAAGAAACACTTCTAAGGCCTCAGGCGGAATAAACAAGTCTAGTGGCATGCTATCAAGTACTTGGCCACGAACCACTGCCAATGGCAGGCTCTGCTGGCTACCTTGCATATTTATCCTTGACGGTTCATCAACCATGGTAACCTGTGGTTATTCAAATGCACTGGTATCGCCAGCACCGTGACGTAATATCACCATCTCATCTTCAGACATATCAATCACAGTCGTTTGATTTTCAGGCAAATAGCCGCCATGAATAATACCTTCGACTAGGTGATCGAGAATGTCGCGAATATGCTCAGGGTCTGACTCAGCAAATTGCTCATTTGGCATTACCAAACTGGTGGTCATCATCGGCTCACCCAATGCTTCAAGTAACGCCAATGCAATAACATTATTCGGCACGCGGATACCTATGGTGCGTTTTTTATCGCATTGTAACCGGCGCGGCACTTCTTTAGTGGCTTTGAAAATAAACGTATATGGCCCAGGCATACAGCTTTTTAATAAACGATATGCTTGATTATCAACCCGGGCAAAATTAGCCAGTTCAGATAAATCACGACACATTAACGAAAAATTGGTGTCGTTTTCAATTTGGCGAATACGCGCCATGCGCGTCATGGCATTTTTTTCGCCAATCATACAGCCTAATGCATAACCAGAGTCTGTTGGGTAAACAATGACTCCACCTTGTTTAAGAATCGCCACAGCCTGGTTTATTAACCTTGCTTGTGGGTTTTCATCATGAATATACCAAAATTGACTCATGCTCTTTCCGTCCAATGTTGTGATTGCCAAACCCATTCCACACCTTGAGGTTGGAATAAGTTTTTACCTAGCTCGATCCAATTACTGGGGAAGTGGAAATCGCTCCCCACAGAAGCAAGTAGGTTATTTTGCTTACTTAATGCGATAAGATTATTACGATCATCCAATGTTTGCTGGCCTAGAATAACTTCCATTGCATCGCCACCGGCCTCTGCAAATTCACGTACTAAGCGCTTAAGCCATTTGGCCGATAATTTGTAACCACTAGGGTGAGCCAAGACTGCAACGCCACCCGCTTGATGAATGTGGTCTATCGCATTGGCCATGTCGCCCCAATTATTAGGCACATAACCGGTTTTTCCGCGCGCTAAGTAACGTTTGAACACGCTCGGCATATCTGTCGCATGACCATTATCAGCTAACCATCTTGCATAATGGCCACGGCTCAGTGCGGCGTCGCCAGCAATTGCTTTTGCGCCGTCATAAGCCCCTTCAATCCCGGCCTTAGCTAAACGCTCGCCAATTTCTTGGGCACGCACTTCACGCAATTGGCGTTGCTGAGTTAAAAAGTCTAATAATCCAATATGGCCGATATCTAAGTTTAAACCGACAATATGAATATCAAAACTGTTCCAACGCGTTGAAATCTCACAACCATTAATTAACACTAATGGTGTGGCGTGCGCTTGATTGGCAAGATGCGCTTCTGCTAACCCTCCGACTGTGTCGTGGTCAGTAATAGCAAACATCTCGACGCCTTTTTCAATAGCGCGAGTTAATAATTCGGTTGGTGTTAATTGACCGTCTGATGCGGTCGTGTGGCTATGAAGATCGGCCAGGAGAGTCTCTGTAATCATGTGCTTATTGTACAAGAGTAGCGATAAAAATACTGCTTGGATTTATGAATAAATGATGGCAATTGATGAATTATTTATACACAAGCCACCTAAAGCGCTCAATAATTAGCCGCTCGTTATCCTGGTTGTCATTTTTTAATGGCTTTTGAGAAATATTCAATTGACATTACTCTCCAGCTGGGTTTTCCTATAGGCATTAAACAAAGACATAACATAGCGATTAACGATGACACATTCTTTAGCTTCATTACACATTACTTGGTGGTGGCACTTCCCAAATTAACGGGTGGTGTGAAGCGTTGTGCTCATTTTTAAGAGACAAGATTTTACCAAAAAGCCCGCAGAAATGTGGGCTTTCTTGTTATCTGGCCCATGCAAAATTAGTCACTCGGGTTACACAATATTAGAGGCCAATAGATGATAAATAAACATGATACAAGGAGCGGCGACATAGTGACGACAACAGTGACTACACCAAATCAACTCGCTCAGGTTACCACGCAAAAGCAGGCACTAACCTACCATACAGATCCGCTAAAACTGTATCAGCAAGTGACTAATAACGCGCCGCATACCATGCTGTTAGAGTCTGCGGAGGTTGAAAGTAAAGACCATTTAAAAAGTATCGTCCTCACCCATGCGGCAATGATGATTCGTTGCGACGGTTATCAGCTTAACTTTAGCGCATTAACTCAAAATGGTGCCGCGCTGTTAGCGCCAATAGCGAACTTCTTCGGTGATGCACTGCAACAACGAGATAATGATACTCTCATCGTGACGCTGCAAAAAGCCACCGAGTTACAAGATGAAGATGCACGGTTAAAGTCAACATCGCCTCTTGATGGCTTAAGAATGTTTATCAAGCACATACAAACTAATAATCCGCTTAAATTTGAAGATTTATTCTTAGGTGGTGTATTAGCATATGACTTAATTGATACCGTCGAGCCACTCCCTGCTGCGCCCAATGCGCATAATGATTGCCCTGACTATTTATTTTATCTAGCTGAGACACTTATTTTAATTGACCATCAAACTCAGCAAGCTGAGATTGTCAGCCACCAATTCGGTCAAGACAACATCATTGCAGAGCAATTAGCCTTGCAACTGCAACACGTTACCGAACAATGCGCTGAGCTAGGTGATATTGCTCAATTAACGCCAGTGACAACCGACGAAGAAGTTAACATCACCGACGAGCAATTTAAGCAGACCGTGATTGATTTAAAAGAACATATTGTCGCCGGTGATATTTTCCAAGTGGTGCCATCACGTTGTTTCAGTCTACCTTGTCCGAATACCCTTGGGGCGTATCGGGCTTTGCGCTTAACCAATCCTAGTCCGTATATGTTCTATTTCAGAGGTCCTGATTTCACCTTATTTGGCGCATCGCCAGAAAGTGCCCTGAAATACGATGCGGCCAGTAACCAAGTCGAAGTGTATCCCATTGCTGGCACCCGAAAGCGCGGTAAAAATGCCCAAGGTGAGATTGATTTTGACCTAGACAGTCGTATAGAGCTCGAGCTGCGTTTGGATAAGAAAGAATTGTCTGAACATTTAATGCTAGTCGATTTAGCCCGCAACGACATTGCTCGCATCAGCCAAAGCGGTAGCCGTAAAGTGGCCGAACTGTTAAAAGTTGATCGTTATTCGCACGTGATGCATTTAGTCAGTCGCGTCACCGGTCAATTACGCTTAGATTTAGATGCCCTGCACGCTTATCAAGCCTGCATGAACATGGGAACTTTAGTGGGCGCGCCAAAAGTACGTGCATCGCAATTAGTTCGCCAAGCAGAGCAAGCTCGTCGCGGCAGTTATGGTGGCGCTGTAGGTTACCTCAATGGTCTTGGCGACATGGATACCTGCATTGTTATCCGTTCAGCCTTTGTTAAAAATGGGGTTGCTCATATACAAGCAGGTGCTGGCGTGGTATTTGATTCAGACCCACAAGCCGAAGCCGATGAAACTCGTCAAAAAGCCCAAGCGGTTATCTCAGCAATAAAGATGGGAGGTGGCCTATGAGCACTGCAACCACACAAGCCAGTAACCAAGCGACTAACCGCATGAAACTGTACTTACTGGATAACTTTGACTCATTCACCTACAACTTAGTCGATCAATTCCGCAGCCTTGGTTGTGAAGTCATCATTTACCGTAATGATGTCAGCGCCGATTATGTTGCACAAAAGCTTATCAATGAAACCTCAAAAGCAGCCTTGGTATTATCACCAGGCCCAGGGGCCCCTCATGAAGCGGGCTGCATGATGGAACTGATTGGTAAAGTAGCCGGCAAAGTTCCAATGCTGGGCATTTGTTTAGGTCATCAAGCTATGGTCGAATATTATGGCGGCAAAGTAGAACGAGCACCATTTGTGGTTCACGGTAAAGCCAGCCCCACCTTCCATAATGGTCAAGGCGTATTTGCCAATTTACCCTCACCATTACCGGTTGCGCGCTACCACAGTTTGGTGGCGACAAAGGTACCTGATTGCTTAGAAATCATTGCCACTACCGATGATATGCCGATGGCAATATTGCATCCACAACATCAAGCAATAGGCTTTCAGTTTCATCCAGAATCAATTTTAACCACCTTAGGTAGCCAACTGCTGACGCAAACATTAGCGTATTTAACCCAAGACCACGCCTTTACTGGAGGAGAATAATGGATAATCTGCAAGCTTTATTCGACCGCCTTTATCAAGGTACTGCGTTAACTCGTGAACAAATGGCACAAGTTTTTAGCGCGATTATTCAAGGGGATATGCAACCTGCCACCATGGCGGGGATGTTAGTGGCGCTAAAAATGCGTGGCGAAACCATTGATGAAATAGCCGGAGCGGCAGACGCATTACGGCAAGCCGCTAAACCCTTCCCACGCAGTGATGCCTCAAAACAAAGCGGCATTGTTGATATTGTCGGTACCGGTGGTGATGGACATAACACCATCAATATTTCCACTACAGCCGCTTTTGTTGCCGCTGCAGCTGGCGCTAAAGTCGCAAAACATGGTAATCGCAGTGTATCGAGTAAGTCTGGCTCATCTGACTTATTATCCCATTTCGGTATTGCACTCACCATGGCACCAGATGCCGCAAGCCAGTGTTTAGATAAACTGGGTTTATGTTTCTTATTTGCGCCGCATTACCATGGCGGAGTAAAACATGCTGTGCCGGTTAGACAAGCGTTAAAAACCCGGACCATTTTTAATGTGCTAGGACCGTTAATAAACCCTGCAAGCCCAGAATTTATGCTTCTAGGTGTTTACACACTTGAACTGATCGAGCCTATCGCACATGTGCTCCATGCTTTGGGGGTAAAACGCGCCATGGTGGTACATGGTAGTGGTTTAGATGAAGTGGCATTGCATGACAATACCTATGTGGCAGAACTAAAAGACGGTGTGGTGCGTACTTACCAACTTAGCCCTGAAGATTTAGGGGTTAAGCGCGCGAGTATCGAGCAACTCACCGGCGGCGAACCGGCAGACAATGCCCTCATAACGCAAGCTATTTTACAAGGTAATGGCCTCCCTGCTCACCGAGATGCTGTGGCCATTAACGCAGGTTGTGCTTTATATATCAGTGGTGTGTGCGACTCAGTTCAAGCCGGTACACAGCTAGCATTAGCAACCCTTGCCAGTGGCGCTGCCTTCACCTTATTAACCGATTTAGCTGCAGTGAGCCAAGCAGGAGAACACCATGAGTAAGCCAGAAAATAATGTATTAACCCGCATCGTTGCAACTAAAGTCGCGCATATTAGCGCACTTAAATTGCGTTTCCCCGAAGCCAGCTTACAACCTAAAATATCAGATCGTAGCTTATTTGATGCGTTGAAAGCGCCGGATGCTCAGTTTATTTTTGAATGTAAAAAAGCCAGCCCTTCAAAAGGACTGATCCGCGCCGACTTTGATGTAGAAGCTATCGCTGATATTTATACTCGATATGCTGCAGGCATCTCTGTGTTAACCGACGAAGAATTTTTCCAAGGTGACATGGACTACATTCCTAAAGTGCGCGCTAGAGTGACTCAGCCGATTATTTGTAAGGACTTCTTTGTCGACCCTTACCAAGTGAAATTAGCGGCTCACCAAGGCGCTGATGCCATTTTACTGATGCTGTCAGTGCTTGATGATCAACAATATCGATTATTAGCAAACGAAGCGGCAAAGTATCACTTAGATTGCTTAACTGAAGTCAGTAACGAAGCAGAATTAGTTAGAGCGATTGATCTAAACGCGCCGATTATTGGTATTAATAACCGTAATTTACGCGACTTAAGTACCGACCTTGCCACCACAGAATTATTAGCACCGCAAATCCCCGCTGACAGAGTGGTGATCAGTGAGTCAGGGATTTATTATCATCAGCAAGTGTGTCGCTTAAACCCATTAGTTGACGGTTACCTTGTCGGTAGCTCAATAATGGCGCAAGACGATATTGATTTAGCCTGTAGACAATTGATTTATGGTAATAATAAAGTTTGCGGCTTGACTCAAATTGACGATATTGCAGCAGTGGCACAAGCTGGCGCAGTATTTGGAGGATTAATATTTCATCCTAAATCACCCAGAGCTGTAACGCCAGCACAAGCAAGTGACTTAGTCGCCCAAATGCAGCAACATCATATTGGATTAAACATGGTCGGCGTGTTTGTTAATCATGCCGTTACTGATATCGCAGCTTTAGCCAAAACACTGGATCTTTTTGCAGTGCAACTACATGGCGATGAAACAGAACTTGAAATTAAAGAGTTAAAAACATTACTGACTGAGCAGCAACTTAGCACCGAGATTTGGAAAGCCATTGCAATTGACAGTCAGAGCGGTGAAGTGAGTCCAAAACCTGCCGGGGCCGATCGTTATTTGTACGACAGCAAATCTGCACAGCAATTTGGTGGCACAGGGCAAACATTTAACTGGCAAGCCAATATTGGTAATAAACAAGACGCCATCTTGGCCGGCGGATTGACCGCAGAGAATGTTTATCTTGCCAGCCAACAGGGATTTTATGGGGTCGACTTAAATTCAGGAGTAGAATCAGCTCCTGGCCATAAAGACCATCAAAAACTGAACGCTGCATTTGCCCAGTTACGCCGCAATTAACATTGAATAACGAACAACGAATAACGAATAACGAATCAACATGAATATACGATTACTCAAAGGGAACATTTATGACCGAGCTCAAGCTTAACCCTTATTTCGGCGAATACGGTGGTATGTATGTACCGCAAATTTTAGTGCCTGCATTAAAACAACTCGAAACAGCCTTTATTGACGCGCAACAAGATGAAAGCTTTATCGCTGAATTTACCGACCTGCTGAAAAACTATGCAGGCCGCCCAACAGCGCTAACACTTACCCGTAATTTAAGTCCAAATCCTATGGTAAAAATCTACCTAAAACGTGAAGACTTACTCCATGGTGGCGCCCACAAAACCAACCAAGTGTTAGGTCAAGCGTTGTTAGCGAGACGTATGGGTAAAAAAGAAATCATCGCAGAAACAGGTGCTGGTCAACATGGCGTAGCCACTGCCCTAGCCTGTGCGCTTTTAGGCTTAAAATGTCGAGTTTACATGGGTGCTAAAGACATTGAACGTCAATCGCCAAATGTGTTTCGAATGAAATTAATGGGTGCTGAAGTGATTCCTGTGACTTCAGGTTCATCAACCCTAAAAGATGCCTGTAACGAAGCCATGCGCGACTGGTCAGCAAGTTATGATAAAGCTCACTACTTACTCGGCACCGCTGCTGGGCCACATCCGTTCCCGACAATTGTGCGTGAATTTCAGCGTATTATTGGAGAAGAAACCAAAAAACAAATTCTTGAAAAAGAAGGCCGTTTACCTGACGCTGTCATCGCCTGTGTTGGCGGAGGCTCAAATGCTATTGGTATGTTTGCCGACTTTATTGACGAACCGTCAGTTGAATTAATTGGTGTTGAACCGGCAGGAAAAGGACTTGATACGGCAATGCACGGCGCGCCGCTTAAACACGGTAAAACCGGTATATTCTTTGGCATGAAATCACCGTTAATGCAAAACAGTGATGGTCAAATTGAAGAGTCGTATTCTGTTTCTGCCGGGCTTGATTTCCCCTCGGTAGGCCCGCAACATGCACATTTAAATGCCATTGGTCGTGCACGATATGAATCAGCAACCGATGATGAAGCGTTAGAGATGTTCCAAACGCTCGCTCGCTGTGAAGGTATCATTCCGGCATTAGAATCAGCCCACGCACTTGCTTACGCAGTTCGCATGGCAAAAGAAGCGACTAAAGAGACCATTTTAGTGGTTAATTTATCAGGCCGTGGTGACAAAGATATTTTCACTGTGGCAGATATTTTAGAAGCGAAACAAAAACAACAGGAGAGCGGCAATGAGTAACCGTTATCAAGCAAAATTTGCTGCACTTAAGGCACAGAATCAAGGTGCGTTTGTTCCTTTTGTCACCATTGGCGATCCGAGCCCTGAATTATCGTTAAAGATCATTCAAACCTTAGTTGATAATGGTGCTGATGCACTTGAATTAGGTTTCCCTTTTTCAGATCCATTAGCTGATGGCCCAGTAATACAAGGTGCTAACTTACGCTCATTAGCCGCTGGAACTAAACAAAGCGATTGCTTTGATATCATCGCAAAAATACGTGCGCAATATCCTGATCTGCCTATCGGACTATTACTGTATGCCAACTTAGTATTTTCCAATGGTATTGATGAGTTTTACGCCAAAGCACAAACTGCAGGTGTAGATTCGGTATTGATTGCCGATGTGCCGGTTGAAGAGTCAAAACCTTTTAGTTTAGCCGCAAAAGCACATGGTATCGCACCTATCTTTATCGCACCGCCTAATGCTGATACTGACACCTTAAAAATGGTCAGTGAACAAGGTGAAGGATATACCTATCTATTATCGCGTGCCGGCGTTACGGGTACTGAATCAAAAGCCGGTGTGCCAATTGAGAATATTCTGGCACAATTGATCGAATTTAATGCCCCACCGCCACTATTAGGTTTTGGTATTGCCGAACCAGATCAAGTGCGCTCGGCCATCAAAGCCGGTGCCGCAGGCGCGATATCAGGTTCTGCCGTGGTTAAAATTATCGAAGCTAATCAACATGATGAAGTCACATTACTGGCAAAACTTGCTCAATTTACCGCAGCAATGAAAGCGGCAACCTAGAAAAGTTGTGTTCTTAATAGAAAAGTAAAAACAAAAAAAGGCGCTTAAAGCGCCTTTTTTAATGGATGCCCCTAACATTCTGCTTAGGGGTGTATCAAGTGATTATAAAATCGCTACACCAATTGAAACCACTTGAGTAATTAACCCGCCTGGTGATTCTACTTCAACAATGAACACTCCAGTGTTAGGTTGGTCTTCACCTTTTAGGGTAGCCGTGAACTGACGGCCACCATTATAGTTAGTGCTTGGCCAAGTATATTCGCTGGTACTTACCACAGAACCTGCAGAGGTTGTAAATCTAACAATAGTCCCTGCTGGCATTTGCTGATTATGTAAATCAGAAATAGTAAATGTTGCAGTTGCAGAACCTTTTCCGATAATTTGAATACTACCGCCAGTATGAGTACCTGTACTGTCTGCTATAACAATGTTATTTGACTCAGTAGCATAAGCAGTACTACCAGACATCACTATGACAAGACTTCGACGTACAAACAAAGACTTAGAATCACTTGTACCATCAGCACATGCACTGTGAACAGGGTCCGAGCAAAGTACCCCATTGTATTTGCCGTCTTTTAAATCAAATACACCATTTGAATTAAAATCAACTAGCTTTTCTAATGAACCACCTGACTGACCACCCGTTTGTTGCGGGTTGAATATTCCATCTTCGTTATAATCATTAAAGGCATCATTTAAATCAAATGCTTGCCCAGTGACGTCTGTACCAGAAAGAAATTCAGATGCTTCTGCAGCATCAAAACGACCATTACCGTTTAAATCAGGAAAAGACTCTTCACCAATTGCGGTTGCAGTAACCGTTGCACGACCACCGTATTTTTGACCATATATATTGCCATAAATACCCAACGTTGAATCAAAAGCTAAATCAGCATTAGGATTACGGAACATCTGCCCCGCGCCATTGAGAATCGTCTCACCTTCTGGTCTTGGCAACTGACTGGTCCATTTTACTGAACAAGCTCCATTAAGCGTTTGACATGCATCTTCAATAGAGCCACCTTCGGTAGTAAAAGATACCGTGGTTCCATCAGGTACAGGGTTATTAAACGCATCGGCCATACGGGCTACGACCGTAACTTCAGTTCCATCAACATCCCAACCTTCAGCATTTAATATTGTCGCAGATAATGAGAAACTGTCTTGATCAGGAATGCCTGTTGAAACAATTAACTGGCTAGACTGACTCGATATTGCAGGGATTGAGCCATTGTCTACCGTCGCAGTGACTCGCAGCGAGGTAGCCACTGTACCTGTAGTGACTACCGTTTGAACTAAACCACTGTTGTCGGTTGTGGCTTGTAAAGGATCAATTTTCACTCCACCAATTTCGGTATTGAGTTCAAATAATACATTTTGATTAGTCACAACGTTATTATTTTTATCTAGTACTTTAAATTTAACCACAGATGATTCAACACCACCGGTACCCAAAATACTAACATTCTCAGGTGTTGCAGATACAAATACGATACTACCTACATCCGCCTGCAGTACATTAATAGTCCCAACTGCTGATAAACTAATGCCACCGGCGTTTGCTGTGACGTTAATTTGATCTTCACCAACACAACCTTGAGCCCGATAAGTTGATGTTGCAACGCCATTACTTGATGAAACAGGAGAGCTGATCACCGCCTGAGCAGGGCTTTTTGTCGCACAGGTTGACGAGAAATTCACATCAACTGGCTGAGTAAAAGGATTACCTTGATCATCTTGAATCAAAACTGAAACCGTTGCAGTACCGCCCGCCGAAAGATCGGCTGTACTTACCGATGCTACACCTTGAACAAACGGTGTTCCGCTGCCCATCACAACATTGGTGGCACCGACGACAACAATCGTCGAACCCGTTTCATTAGTTGATAACGAAGCGGTTGCTTCGCCGGCACCTAAAGAGCTACCCGCATAAATATCGACGGTCGCCTTTCCTTGTGCATTAGTCACTGCTGTTTTAACCGGCAAATCACCTATTGGACTATCAAAAGTGACAATAACAGACTTAGAAAGCCCACTAACCGTAGCCGTTAATTTACCAGGAGATAATGTGTTGATTGATTCAATGGCATTACCAGCTGCATCAGTTAATACCAATGAAACTTGCGCGCCACCGCCTGCTACACCACCATCACCGGCCATAGTCACATTGAGTGAACTTGTCTCGCCAGATGAAGTGGTTGCCGTGACGGTCGCACCAGTGTTGATTGCGGCGGAATTTAACTGAACAGTAGCAATACCATCAGCATTAGTAGCAACTTCACCTGTACCAGGAGCAAAAGTGCCGTATTGAGCATTATTTAATGAAAAAGAAACCAGGGTACTGACTGCAGCCCCCGTTGAGTCTTTGACAGTCGCAGTAATAGTTGCAGGTTCTGCAACAGAAATTTGATCGTTATCAATACTTAACGTAATAGAGACTGTTGGATCGGGAGTTGTTCCTCCTCCAGTGCCATCATCTGTTATAGCGCCGCCGCCACCACATGCGACGAGAAAAAAAGTACATAAAAGTGCGAAATAAACTTTATATGCTGACCTCATTGTCAGGCTCCCTGTTACATTGAAATAAAACTTAAGAATTATTATAGTTACTTATATTTAAACAATACACAAACATCCTATAACTTTAGCATAACTATAATAATTTCTTTGCTATTTATCGGCTAAAACTTTCACTTTTAGGCCATTTCCTAAGTTAACGATTCCTGCTAGTCTTTAGCGCATTCAATAAAGAAATAAAATAATATGATGAAAAGGAACACTCTGTGAGTAAACAATACAAGCTCGGACTCACGAGCAAAATTTTATTTGGCATGGCATTAGGCATTATATTTGGCCTAGTATTGAGAAACTCTTTTCCTGATAGCCAATTTATTCAAGAGTACATTACCGATGGATTCTTGCATGTCATTGGCACTATCTTCATCTCAAGCTTAAAAATGCTTGTCGTACCTTTAGTATTTATCTCATTAGTGTGCGGTACTTGCTCCCTTAGCGATCCATCTAAACTGGGGCGTCTTGGTGGCAAGACCATATCCTTCTATTTATTCACTACCGCTATTGCGCTCACGATTGCGATTCTAGCCGCAGTGTTGATCCATCCTGGTAATGCTAGTTTGGCCGGTAACGCATTAGAATACTCAGCAAAAGACGCACCTAGCCTGTCTGAAGTCATTATTAATATTGTACCGACAAACCCTATGCAAGCCATGAGTGAAGGCAATATGCTGCAGATTATCCTATTTGCAGTTGTTTTTGGCTTTGCCATCTCACATATTGGTGAACGCGGTACGCGTATAGCGTCATTTTTTAACGATTTAAATGATGTGATTATGCGTGTAGTTACCTTGATTATGCAGCTCGCGCCTTATGGTGTGTTTGCACTGATGGCGACTCTCAGCTTAACGTTAGGCTTAGAAACCTTCGGTAGTGTAGTAAAATACTTCTTCCTGGTCGTTGCAGTATTATTTATTCAAGGCTTAGTGGTATACCCGACGTTATTAAAGTTATTCTCAGGCCTGAGTCCGCTGATGTTTTTGCGTAAAATTCGTGATGTGCAACTGTTTGCCTTTAGTACAGCCAGTTCAAATGCCACATTACCTGTCACCATTGAAACAGCTGAACACCGAATGGGGGTTGACAATAAAATTGCCTCATTCACTTTACCACTGGGTGCAACACTTAACATGGATGGTACCGCCATTATGCAAGGTGTCGCCACGGTATTTATTGCCCAAGTGTTTGGTATTGAACTGAGCATAATGGATTACGCTACTGTGGTGGTCACAGCAACGTTAGCCTCCATTGGCACTGCGGGGGTGCCAGGCGTAGGCTTAATCATGCTCGCCATGGTGTTAAACCAAGTTGGCTTACCTGTAGAGGGGATTGCATTAATTATTGGTGTCGACAGAATGCTCGACATGATCCGCACCGCGGTGAACGTAACCGGTGATGCGGTAGCGACAGTGATTATTGCTAAATCAGAGGGTGAATTCAATGAACAAATATTCAATGACTCACAAGCGGGTAAAGTCGCTAAAAACTTTGAAGATCAAGTGCTTAATTCCAAAAATTAACACTTAACATCACCTTATATAAAAAAGCGCTAATTTAGCGCTTTTTTATTATCTTTTTTCTGCATAAATATGTCATTATCATCAACTTACATTGATATAGGCTTTCATTATCATTAAAACTCATGGGTAAATGACTCGTCATAGCTTACAAAAAACGGAATAAATATGGACCTTACTTTATTGGCAAGTTTAGCGGTTATTCACATAGTGGCATTGATGAGCCCTGGACCCGATTTCGCCATTATTGTAAAAATGGCCACACAACAAACACGCTTAACCGCACTTTATTGTGCCTTAGGTATTGCGGTGGCGATCTTGATACATACCTTTCTATCTTTGATGGGGATCAGTGTGATGATCCAACAATCTCATATTGCGTTCATGGCTGTACAACTCATTGGTAGCAGCTACTTAGCTTGGATGGGATATGGGGCGCTTAAATCAGCGATGACGAGTATTATCAGCAAACACCGGACTGTAGACATCCCTTCAGTTCAGCAAAATCTCACCCAGGTGGCTATAGTCTCGTCGTTAAAAGGGTTTAAGGTGGGTCTTTATACCAATCTACTCAACCCTAAAGCGCTGATCTTTTTTATTACTTTATTTTCAGTATTAATTACGCCACAAGTCAATCATTCAACCAAAATAGCTGCGACAGTATTATTGTTTGTGTTGTCATTAGCATGGTTTAGCTTGCTGGCATTAGTATTATCTAAACCTCGGGTTCAGCAAAAATTACTCGCAGCGAATACCATTATTGATTTACTGGTAGGAATTATTTTTATTGCCGTTGCGCTGACTATTGCAAGTAATATTATCCAACAAATTATCAGCTAATTGAAATAGATAGACTCATTTAAAGCGGCCTGAGTTTTAAGCCTTATAAGTAATTCGTGGCCAAGATTAATCCGAGGGTTAATCTTAAGGCTGCTTTAGCAAACCTGTATACGATGCCGAGGATAATGGAGTAATCGACGCGCTAGATAATCCACGACAACATTTAAACCCGCAGTGAACACCAATAACAATAAGGCACCGCTAAAGCGGATTTCAGAAAAGTTACTGTCAACATAAAAGCCTAACGTCATCACGCCAAGCATACCCAAAATAGCCGTTTCACGAATAATCACTTCAAAACGATAAAACAGTAATCCCATAAAATGTGGATATAGCGTAGGCACAACCAAATAACTATATTGGTCAATCCTTGGCAGATATGTGAGCGGAACACTCACGTTGTCAGCTTGGCGCGCCATTAAAAATACCATAAGACCGGCATTGTGTAATGCTAGCGCGATAATAGCGGGTAACATAGAAGGACCCAGCAACATCATAAACACAAAAGCCAATAAATATTCTGGCAGTGAACGTAATATTAAATTAACCGCACGCATGAACAAGATGATCAGGTTTGGCATCATTAAACGCGTGTTTAGCGGCAACAATATCATGGTGAATAAGTGAGTTAATCCTAAGGCACAAAAAGCCAATACTAAAGTGGCAATCATTCCCGGAAACACTTGTTGGCTTATTAATTCATAAACCCAGTCAAACAACTTTGATAAATTATCTGCATCAAACCAGGTAAAAAAAGCCTGCCCTTGGAGCATTGGCGGTAAGATATCAACACTGATAAAGCGCCAAATAAGTTGCGAGTCAATCACAGGTATTGGTGGTAAAAAATACACCGCAAGCGGTAAATATAGCCACAGCAAAATCGGTTTAGCCCAAAAGCGTATGCTGCCAATTAATAACACAAATAAAATCAGTAATGCCCCACCTTGCTCATAACGCCCTTGACGAAAAGCGGATTCTAAATAAAAGCCTAATGTCGGCATACCAATAAAACCCAATACCGCACTACTGCGCAATGCACATTCAAAACGATAACGAATATAATCAATAATCTGTGGATACATGTGCATCCAACGTCCATAGATAAATGCCGATAATTTATCAGTACCCTTGGGCAGTGAAAATAAAGTATGGATTGGCGCTTGTTGTAATATATCCGCAAAAACTCGGGCAAATGTGGCAGCATAAGGTAGTGCAATGGCTAAGATACCGGTAATGGCTGATAGACCAAAGATCTGTAAAAATATCAGCGCCCAGAAAATCTCATGGATCGCACGGATAAAGGCACACAAGGCCGCAATTAAGGGATGCTGATACCACAAGGCTAATGGAAATCCCACTAGCAATCCAACCGTGATCCCAAGCAAGGCAAAACTAATAGTTTGCCACAGTGCATCAAACAGATTCTCTGTCGCAAAAAAATCGGGATGCACAAAACCATGCCACATACGGCCGAGTTCGGACCAAGGATCGATTGCTATCACTTCGGTATCAGCAAAAAACCAACACACAGATACCGTAACTAAAAGTAGTAAAGTGATTTTCTGCCAGTGGCCCACAAAAGCGCGTCCACGAAAAATCATAGCGTCAGACATAATAGAAAAGACAGTAACAGCACACAGATAGAGCTGTGATAAGCAATATAATGAGCTGCAGCGATGTGATCATATTCACGCCATAACCTGCTTTGGCATATCGGCCAAAGCATAATGCTGTGATAAACGGGCCAGAGATAACTTATCGGCGCCATCATCTAGCACCACTTTGCCCTCGCTAATCACGATAATGCGATCAAAATGCGCTAAGGCTAACTCAGCATCATGCAGCACACAAATCACACTTTGATGTGCTTGTTTAATCAAATTTAATAGCCGTAAGCCCATTAATGGATCTAATGCAGAAAAGGGCTCATCACCCATAAAAATGGATTGCTGTTGAAATAATGCTCTGGCTAATGCGACACGTTGACGTTGTCCACCAGACAGCTCACTGACCTTTTGTGTTAATGGCATGGTGAGCTCTAACTGCTGACAAATAGCGGCTATTTGTTGTTGTGGCTTATTAAATGGCAATAATAAATTAGCCATATTGTACCAACGAGAGTAACGCGCTAATCCACCAATAAATACATTATGATATATCGACAAGTTATCAACCAACCCTTGTGCTTGAGAACACAAACAGGTTTGCTGAGCCAATTGTAGATATAGATGATGCAATAACGTGGTTTTACCCACGCCTGAAGGACCTAAAATAGCCACATGTTCATTGGGCTTAAATGACAAATTAACCTTAGATAAAACAATGTTCTGACTATAACCTAAATCAACATCAACCAAAGACAACATTAATCAAGCATTCCAATGGTTTTTGCGACGCGCTCAATCGGCTCATAGTCGTTGTTATGGGCGGGAACAAATGACTCACGAGGGAAACTGGCTAATAAATCTTTATCCGTCATACCAATTAATGTTTTAGTCAGTTTTTCTTTAAAACCTGCACCAAAAGAGTCATCAACGCCAGCACGTACTGTCCATTGATAGTCAGGGTAGCTAGGACTTTCCCAAATAACTTTCACTTTACTGGTATCAACCTCGCCTTTTTCAACAGCAGTGTCCCACACTTTATAATTAACCGCGCCAACTTGGTATACACCCGCTTCGACTTGGCTAATGGTGCGGCTATGATCACCAGAGAAACCGATTCGTTTAAAAATCTGTTCGATCGGCTTACCTAAGTTTCGCTCAATAAAGAACTGCGGCATTAACCGTCCAGACGTTGAATCTTTAGAACCAAACGTAAAAGTATAATCATTTAGTAGCGGGAAATTACTGGAAGGAACAATTTCAGTAGATTGATGCGCAATCAAATAACTCTTAAAGTACTGATCTTCAAAACCTTGAGCGATAGCTTCAGAACCAGGCACTAAGCGACGAGCCTGAACCCCAGATAAACCGCCAAACCAAGCAAGCTGAACTTGATTGTTACGGAACGCCGTTACCGCAGCAGAATAAGACTTTACTGGAATATATTTTACTTCCACGCCCAATTGCTCAGATAAATAATCAGCTACTTTATCAAATCGAGTACGAAGCTGACTTTCATCTTCATCAGGGATAGCAGTAAAGGTAAAGGTTGCACTTAATGCAAACGTCGAAAATAAACTTAAAAAGCTCGCTGCTAATAAATGTGTTAGTTTCATCTTAATCTTATAAGTTAGTCGGTTGTTAACGCTATTCTAACTTACCTGCTACTCGATTACATAGCCAAAGCGACTCAATATAAAAAATGTGAGTAAAAACAAATAAAAAATATTAGTATTATTGTTATAAACTTAATTATATCGACACCCAAAGCCTATTTAATATTTAACCTAAAAGATTTATAAGGTAATACTAATCGAGCACATTTTACCTAAGGCAACGGCTCAACAAGGATAAATTATGCGCATATTGGTTATTGAAGACGATCCTATTTTGTCACATCACTTACAGGTTCAGTTATCTGCGCAAGGTAACCAAGTACAAGTCGCGTTAACCGCAAAAGAGGGATTTTATCAAGCGACTAACTATCCGATAGATGCTGCTATTATTGATTTAGGTTTACCCGATCAAGACGGAATAAGCTTAATCAAAATGCTCCGTAGTGCCGATATCAAAGCCCCGATTCTCATTTTAACCGCACGACTCATGTGGCAAGACAAAGTCGAAGGGCTTAATGCTGGCGCCGATGACTATTTAGTTAAACCATTTCAAAAAGAAGAACTCATCGCTAGGCTTGACGCCATCGTACGCCGCAGCTGTGGTTTTGTGAGTTCAACTATCACCAGTGGGGCGCTGCAAATTGATATGGCAGCAAAAAACGTGACACTGAATCAAACACCATTAGACATCACGGCCTTTGAATACCTTATTTTGGAATACTTAATGCGCCATAGTCATGAAGTTATCGCTAAGCAGCGTTTACTTGATGTGGTATATGCAGACAAGGAAGGCGATCCCAATACCATTGAAGTAATAATCAGTAGATTAAGAAAAAAACTAGCTCAGGGCGGAATAGCAGAGGCGATTGTGACTCTTCGCGGTCAAGGATATAAATTTAATCACCCATGCGACTAATTCCCCGACCTCAAAAACGCCTGCTAACAAGGATGTTTGTTACTTCCTTGGCCATTATCACATTAGTGGGATTTGGTCTGGCTTGGTTAATTACCCTGCTCCATGCCCAAAACCGTTATAACCAAACCACCAGCGCGTTAATCGCTAAATTACCTATCATTGCTGCGGAGTTTCGCGAAAACAATTTAATCCCCATCACCCAAGCACGTGAAGGTGATGACGTTGATACGCAATATATTATGGCGACTTGTAATAGTGCTTATCACACTTTATGGCGTTCTGATTTCGCGATTAGCTTAAAATTGAATAACATCTGTGAAAAATATCTTCAAATAAAAGATGATTTACCGCCGTTTTATCTTAATTTTGACACCCAGCAAAGCTACTTTGCTTATTTGCTCAGTATTGATGTTGAAGATCAAATGTATCATCTATTAATTTTAAAAGACGCGACGGCATTAAAAACGGAACTTAAACAATTTAACCGATTAACTTATTTTAGATTAGCCATCGTCATGGCTATTGCATTACTACTGTTAGTCAGTGCAGCCTATTGGGGCATGCGGCCGTTAACACAATTAAAACAAGAACTATTACAACTACAACAAGGACATAAAAAAAGCCTTTCACAGGATTATCCCGTTGAATTACACGGTATTACGATGGCGTTAAATCAGCTTATGGACCAAACGGATCAACGTCAGACTCGCTATCAAAATGCGATGAATGATTTGGCTCATAGTTTAAAGACACGTCTTGCTGCCAGCATTGCCATCATTGACGATGACTCTTTAGATCGTCAGCAGCAACAGCAAAAGATACTAGAACAAATCAATGATATGGATCATCTGGTGCAGTATCAGCTCAAACGCGCCATGTTAGGTCAGCAAGGCTTACGTCAACAACAAACAAAGGTCGCACCTATTGTCCAACAAGTGGCACAAATGCTTGATAAGATTTATCGGGACAAACACGTTATATTCACACTGCAAGTATCGGCGTCATTACACTTACCGCTCAGCAAAGGGGATGTAATGGAGTTATTGGGTAACTTAATGGAAAATGCGTTTCGCTTGTGTAGTAACAAGGTACAAGTTACCGCCCAGCATCTTGATGGCAACATGATTCAGCTTAGTGTCGAAGATGATGGCCCTGGGGTTGATGACGCCATTAAACAAAAAATCATTCAACGCGGAATGAGAGCCGATACCCAATCCTCGGGACAAGGCATTGGTTTAGCAGTATGTCATGAAATCGTTAGCAGTTATGGTGGCACCATGACCATTACGACCAGTGAGTTAGGCGGAGCAGCCTTTGTGCTCCAGCTCTCCGCAACGACGTAATATCATTTAAACATAAGTACCTAAGCAAGCTATCAGGGCAGTAAATACCGCAACAACACGCTTTACTCGATAGTGATCACTAACTTAATGGCGCATAAAGCTGCTCTGCACGATTAAACATTGCCCAAGAAGTGGCAATATACTTGTCGTTGCTAATAGGCACATTACCACGATGACTGTGAGTAAAGCCGGCGGGAGCTATAACCATAGTACCTTTTCTAGGACTTATTTTACGCTGCTGATAATAAAACTCCGTTTCACCGCCCTCTTCTACATCGTTAAGATAAAACATGTATAACACTACCCGATGAAGCGCCTCATTATGGCCATTTTGTGGAAATTGCTCTGAATGCCAATGCGGATAGCCACCGACACCTTGCTGATAGTGCTGCACGTTGATACTACCACTGCGGTACAAGTACTTAGTTAACGCTGCAGCCCTTGGCCGACCTAATGTTTCAAAATTATCAGGGGTCAGGGTTTGAGCTTGACCATTTTCATCAGCAACTTGCACTGACACGGCCCCCATTAGGGTTAATGAGTATTGGGTGAAATAATCACTAATGTGAGTAAATGTTGCCGCTAATAGCTCATTTTTCAATTCAGCTAAATCATCAAAAGCGTCTAACATTAAGTCACGACTGCGCTTTTTGTCGGTATCAATGCCAAAACCAGTATGACCAGGCCCCACACTCGGATGAGCATTAAATGCTGCCATTAAACGATCACATAGGTCATTACTTATCGCATTGGGATATACTTCAATAAAATCCATAGGGAGTAACTATTGTTAATAAATGTATAGTAGTATGCTGCCATGCCTATAAAGCATCTGTAAAGCGCAATGCACAACATACCTCTTTGTTCTTCAAAGTAACTATCGATTGAATATGAAAAAAAATCAAAAAATATCTGTAGATCAATTAGAAGTGGGTACTTTTATCCGCTTGCCTATTTCTTGGAAAGACCATCCTTTTTTGTTCAGCAGTTTTAAAATTAAAGACACAGTACAAATAGAGCTCATCAAAGGATTAGGCCTAAAGGATGTTTTTTTTGATCCTGATAAAAGCGACATTGAACCGGTAACATCTGACACAGCTGACGTTACAGCACCTGACCAGCAAACACTCGATGCACGTAAAGAGCAAATGCTCAGTCAAAAATCAGCGCAGATAGATGAACAACAAAAACTCAAACGCGATTTAAAGAAAACCGAACAACAATTTAATCGCTCAGTGTCGATGATGCATTCCATGGTCGCTAAAATCGGCAGCAGACCTCTTAATTCGGTTATCGAGGCTAAAGATCTCATTAGTAACATGACCACCATGCTACTCAACAGTGATAACTTAGCCTTGCATTTAATGGCCGATGCTAAAAATGATGAACATATTTACCATCATTCACTTAACGTCTCCATGCTGTGTATGCTGATGGCAAAAGAGCTGGGCTGGAATCGCCAAGAGGTGGAGACTATTGGTATGGGGGCGCTATTTCACGATATAGGTAAGCTCAAAATTCCAAGTAATATTCTCAATAAGCGGGTACCTCTGACCACACCAGAAGAAAACTTTATTAAACAACACCCTTTAATGAGCATTAACTTTCTTAAACTTGCAGATAATTTCCCGGAAGAGGCTAAACCATTAATTGCTAATCATCACGAATTTTTAGATGGGAGTGGTTATCCACAAGGCCTTAAAGCAGACAAGATAGACAAGTTGTCGCAATTGATCGCAGTGATCAATGAATATGACAATCTATGTAATGGTACTAATCAAATCAAACCTAAGCCGCCCAGTATCGCTTTAGGTTTATTATATAAAAATTATAAAAACAAACTAAATGCTGAGTATATTAGTAAACTAATCAAACTATTAGGTGTTTATCCTCCTGGAAGTATTATCGAGTTATCCAGTGGCCAATTTGCCTTGGTGATGTCAGTAAACTTACAACACTTATTGTGTCCCAATATTGTAGTATACGATCAGTTAGTACCCAAAGATTTAGCCCCTATCATTAGTTTACAACAAGAAGGACTCACTATTGTCCGCAGTTTACCTGCCGCCGCATTACCTGAGAAAATTCATAAATACCTAAATCCTCGAGAACAAATCAGCTTAGGTATCGGTCAAAGCTAGCCAGCTAAATGACACTGTTTTTGGGTTGTCGTCATGTCAATAATGATAAAATTCAACGACCTTATTCACAAATTGATACACCCTTGTTGAGAAACAAAAAAGCCATCAATTGGCAACAATTGATGGCTTTCTTATAGCGCAATTTGCGGTTATAACCAGCCTTTTCGTTTAAAGAAAAAGTAAGTTCCCGCTGCGCTGGCAAGCATTAATCCGACCGCCATGGGATAGCCAAATCGCCAATCGAGTTCAGGCATAATATGAAAATTCATCCCATAACTACTGGCAATGAGCGTGGGAGGTAAAAAAACCACCGCCGATACCGAAAATATCTTAATAATTTTGTTTTGTTGCAAGCCACTGAATCCCATCGCTGCATCAAGCAAGAATTGTAACTTGTCGAAAATAAATTGGCTGTGTGGCATCAATGATTCAATATCCGATAACATCTCTCGAATATCCTTCAAGTTTTCATCCGACAAACGATCACGATAATAACGTTGCATATAACGCAAGGAGCGCTGGGTATCCAATAAACTTAATCGAATTTTACCGTTAGAGTCTTCTTGCAAGGTGATCAGTTTAAATACGTCATCAAGCTCTTCATCATTAAACACTTGCTCGCTAACATTTTCTAATACACTGTAAACATCTTCAATTAAGTCAGATAGATAATCTACTTTTAGGGTAAATAACTCTAATAATAACCCTTGTGGGGTGGTAATATCTAAACGACCTAAACGCAAGTAGTTACGCAATAAACGGATAAGACCAACGTCTTCCTCACGCATTGTCAGCAAAAAATTTTCACGTAGGTTGAACGACACGTTCACTGCACGCACATCTGAACTCACCCGTTGAGGAAACAACGAGTTAATATGTAAACCATCTTGGTTTTGATAAAAACGTGCTGATGCCTCAATTTCTTTAATATCTTCTTCGTCGGGTACTTCTTCAGCTGAAAACAAGCTCAACCACTGACGTTCTTCATCATCGGGTTTCAATAAATCTAACCATAAGGTCGACTCGGGCACTTTATTGCCCACTTTCAATTCGGTGGTGATTAACTCTCTATTTTGATAGGCGTATGCAGTAATCATCGCTCCCCCAAAGTTCATTAGGCTATAAAGCACAACAAACAAAAAACACTCAAAAAGTGGCGCTAGTTTACTCAACTACAAATGAATGAAAAGTAAAATATTCAACTGCGCCAAAGATCGTACCAGAGACATCATTCGTGAAATAAGACATGAGATAAGTCTAGACTAGACTGTGCTGAATTAAGCGCCACTTAGGCTATTTAATTATCTGGATACTGATGTAAAGAATGACTATTTTCATCATTAATATTCGCGTCAACGAACACGATATTCAACATAACATTCCCATAAAAAACCAATGTGTAACATCACATATAGTGACTTCAGCTGCTAACTCACAACAGCATAACACGCGCTAAACCTTCATTAGTGTTTTCAGCAGATATAAAAAAGCGCCCAGATAGGACGCTATAACAACACACTACGCAGATTGAGTTAGCTCAGCTTGTGTTCAGCTTAAGTTACTCACCTTTTAAACGACGATCCAATTGATCTTTCAAATTGGCCGGCACACCTTTTATCAAAATGGTGTCAGAAATAGGATCATAAATAACCCGTTCACCTAAATGGCCACCATCAAAACTCAATGTTACTCCGCCGCCAGTGCCTGAAAACTTCTTCAAACTGCGTAAACTGGCTTTATCTGCCGGAAACTCATCATCCAACTCATAACTACCACCACAGGCGAAATCATAAAATGAATCCATGCCGGAATCAGCTAACTCGTCAGCTAAATCTTTAACTTCAATCACATCACCAGAGCCCGCGCGCTCAGAACAATAGTCAAAGACCTTGTTACGGCACTCTTGACGTTCATCTTTGGTTAACTCACTGCCCGCAACAAAGTCTTCAACCGCATGGATCAAGGTTTTGTTTTGCGCTTTGATGTTAACCCCTTCAACACAGCCCATAAAATCTAAAAAGAAGTCGGCAACTTTACGGCCCGCACGACCACGAATAAACGAAATATATTTACGCGAGCTTTTATCGGCCTGCCACTCAGTTAAATCAATGCGGGCGGCCAGTTGAATATTGTTTAAATCTAAGTGATTATTTTGCGACAATTCCATGTCATCTAAGACAGTCATCGACGACTTAGCGCTTAATAACGCCACAAATAAATAGTCGCTTGTCATACTGGTATAGCAAGACATCAATAAAAATCCGCCTTGGCTAAAGTCGTACTTAGACAATTCTTGCTGCAATAGTTGGCTTGCTTGGCCGCTAAATTCTACAAAACCTAAATCGCCTTTGCGATAGCCTGTCAGAGCATCAGAAAATGCACTATTGGCTTCGCCATCATCGTCATGGGTACCAAAAAAGCCAAAACCTTTTCCCGCTTTGCCCGAATAGGTCTGATGTAACTCTTCTAACATGGTTTCAACGGCGTGAGTATTCAACAACGGTTGCGGGCGTAAACGACAACGCATTTGCCCCTGACTGTCTTGAGATATTTCGTGAATAATTGCTTGCTCAATACTAATGCCCATAAGCCTTGTTAATCCTAGTCAGTCACAGATGATAATTTTAAAAAGAATGATATCAGACCAACCGTATAAATCGAACAAGGGTTTACGATATTCCTCACATAGAGCGAATAAAACTTGAGGCGAGCGCCGGCTAAATCCGTTATTATGTGCAGCTAATTCATTCTTTATTGAAGTTTTCTGACTATGGCAATTCAATCTAAATACACAAACACTCAAGTTGAGGCACTTATCAGTGAGCTGCTTGCTGTGCTAGCAAAGCATCAAGCACCTACCGATTTAAGCCTGATGGTACTAGGTAACTGCGTGACCCATTTACTCGATAAAAAAGTCCCAAATGAGTCTCGTCAAAAAGTAGCAGAGCAATTTGCCAAAGCTTTAACACAGTCGATTAAGTAACGACTAAATAAAATTTATCACTAATGCTAACAATCAGTTACACTGAAAAAAAGCCGTGATAATAACGTAGGAATACGAGTTAACATGATCGAGCGCAAAAAGCAGCAAATGACGCGTGATAAAGTGTCACGCTTAGTTAATTGGGGTCACTGGTTTGCCTTCTTTAATGGCATATTGGCGATGTTGATTGGCGCTCGGTATATCGGCAGTGTCGGCTATCCAGAATCCATTATTGGCTGGGCATATCTTACTATCAGTACCATTGGCCATTTTACTTTTTTGGCTTTTATCGGTTACTTAGTTTTTATCTTCCCGATTACCTTACTCCTACCTTACTCTAAAATTTTACGCGGTTTTGCTGCATTTATTGCCTCAATTGGATTATATGCCCTACTGTATGACACCATTATTTATGACGACTATGGTATTCATTTAAGTCCTTTTGCCTTTGATTTAGCTTGGCAAGACCTCAACGCGCTATTGCACAGTACCTCATACATAGTCACCCCTATCGTCATTGTGATTGTTGAACTTACCGCGGCCAATTATTTGTGGAAACGCATCGACAAAATCCAGAAAAAACAATGGGGTAATAAAGTGGTATTGTTTGTCGGAATTTGTTTCGTCAGCAGCCATTTATTTCATATTTGGGCCGATGCCACTAACATGACTGAAGTCACTCGTTTTGATGACGCTTATCCAGTGTCATACCCAGCAACAGCGCGATCGTTTATGGAAAATCACGGCATTGACAGCAGCATGCAGTCAACGGAATCACGCAACACTAAATCGCGAAAGTTAAGCTACCCAATCAATCCGATGCAATGCAGTGCTGATAGCCAACCTAATATTATGCTGATCACCATAGACAGCCTTCGAGCAGACATGGTCGATAACGTCACTATGCCGTTTTTAAGCCAATATCGAATCCAAAATCAGCGTTTTACGAATCACTATGCTGGTGGTTCTGACTTTGAAACCAGTATGTTTACTCTCATGTATGGTCTACAAGGTAATTATAGTGACCGCAAAGAGTTTGACAGTACTAGCCCAATCTTAACCAACATCCTTAAGCAGCAAGGTTATCAATTAGCCATGTTTGCCCCCGAAAATGAACAATACGCTGCCAATAGCGCAATGTTTAACGGCATGACCATGCACATCAGCGAAAGTCAAAATGGCAGTGCAGATGCCGACATCAATACCATTAGCGCAGTCAATCAATGGCAACAGAATCAAACACAACCTTGGTTCAGCTTAGTCAATCTGACTGCACCGAAAGACTACGATACTCCTGTTGGTTTTTTAGGCGTGCAAACCGTGAAACCGCAAATACCATTAAAGCCAGCACAGAAAGTATTGTTTAACCAATATCGTCAGTCGCTTAACTTTATTGACCAGCAACTCGCTACGCTACTCAATAATGTCAGTGATGACACTGTGGTGCTTATTACCGGCACATACGGTCAAGTCTTCACCAGTAACGCCAGTGATGCACGCAGCGATTTATCACCCGGTAACGTTAAAGTGCCACTGATCATTCATTGGCCAAACAGCAGTGGTAATAAAGTCAATTACCGCACTAGCCATTATGGTATAGCACCAACCTTGCTAAGCCATGTCTTAGGCTGCACAAACCCAAGTACTGATTACAGCTCGGGCCGAAGCTTGCTAGAGCCTAATAATGAAACCTGGGTCTACATAGGAGATAGTCGCCGTTTTGCTATCTATCAAAAATCTGAAATTACCGTGCTGGATCGCTTCGGCAAGTACCGTATCTATGATTTGGACTACAAAAAACGCTTAGATAAAAAAATGAGTGCACCAGAACTCATTCAAGTGATGCGCGAAGGTAGAAGGCTATACAACCAATAAACCAACCAAAGTACCATTCATTGGTGTAAGTTATGCTTAAAAAGTGCTGAAGGTAATACAATAAATATTACCTTCAGCATCTAAGTCAATATCGACCTATATCCATGATCAACGCTTATGCAAAAGGCTATATTCTGGCCGCTTATCCAATATTCGTTATCGTAATTGGGCAGTTTATAGTCAATTGATAAATAGCGCTTAACTAACTGCTTGCACTCGTTAATTACTGTTGATAAAGTGCTTATCCGCTTAGTGAACTCAGCTGAGTTACCCCAAAGCCATTAGGCGCACTAAGTGATACTTTACCAACCAGCTTGATACTAACTATTGACCGCTAGTGTGATAAAGTACTAAAAACTCGGTATGTAGCGCAGCCCGGTAGCGCACTGTCATGGGGTGTCAGGGGTCGGAGGTTCGAATCCTCTCATACCGACCAAATCAGGTGTTTTATTTCGATATATTATCGAAATTGACCTAAACAAAACCCCGTTTCAGCAACACTGAAACGGGGTTTTGTTTTTCTAGTTTGTGTTGAGCAATCCAGTTAATTCTTTTATAGCCTTTAGCCTGTGACACAGTAGACTTCGCCACATAAAAACCAAACACTAAATCACTGCCCCATAGTTCCGGCAACATTGTTAAAAAGCGAAATGGTAGCTATGGAGATTGATCAAATTGTCAGCTTAGTTTGAACGTTATTACTTTTGTGCCAGTAATAAGCGCTGACACAGTTTGACAAAGTCTGAAGATGTAACGATACCAAGAACATTATTTTGCTCATCAACAACCGGCAAGCAACCTAGTTTATTATCAATAAAATATTGTACGACTATGGTTAGCGGTTCATCTAAGCCTAACTTTTGTACTTTCGTGTCCATAATATCGGCAATAGGAGTATATCGCTCTTTTCTGTCTAACGCTCCTTGACCATATTTATTAAGCATACTCAACACGCTGGCGATCATCTTTTTGTGAGTCAACATGCCGATGAGTTGTCCATTTTGCTCAGAAATAACCGGTAGATGACGCACATTACGGCTTTGCATCAATTGGTGAGCATCTTTAAGGCTAGCTTCATGACTAATACACACCGGATTTGGGGTCATAATGTCGCATACTTTCATGGTATTACTCCTTTACAGCTGTCATAACATAATTCACTCCGAATGAAGACTATATCGAATACAGAGTGCCGCTGGTAGCAAAATAAAAAGGCATAACAGTAACCTTCATATCGACATTGAGCCAGAGACTAAATAGCCTTAAGCAACTCCTCTTAAAGGACTCAATGCTTTATCCAATTGATTAATTTTTTATGGTATATGTCTAGCAATACCATATCCTTAGGCTAAGTGATATCCCATGTCTTTAAGCATTTCGCGGTGATCTAGAGCTCCCGCCTCCCTTTACACCTAAAATACTGTCGTGACACTCACAAATAAGTCTTCTTGATGCCTAAGAGTAAATACCAAAGCATTATCATCAGAAGTATTCATCCGTCGTATGTCTGTTTATAAGAAAGTGAGTTATTTAATGCAATATAAAAATCAGCCACACGGATCGTTTCATAAAAGAACTGACTGTCTATAAACTCAATATCAATGCTGACTTTTACGTCATCTAAGCCACGACATAAAGCTTGTGGGCCTTTTTCTGTAATTTACAAAATTGAATGGCATGAATTGAACTTTCACACACATTTTTCTGCAGCATCTGTATGACAAGGTGCGACGATTAAAAGCAGTAACATTAGTACCTGTATTGATATTCACTGCACAACGAAATAATGTCGTATTTCAACCTTCATTTAAATCCTACAAAGACCAATATACTGAGTCATGTCCTGCTTAAATTGCTTTACAATATTGCACTGAGAAGCCGTAAAGAGATGGTTTCTAACCTTAGTTAATATTCACTATAACGGCCAATACGTTGATTATCAGCGTGACTTTCGGCATATGTACTGCAGATGATAATTCAGAATAATAAAAGATTGATAGCACCCTTTATATCAGCAGTCGTCGGCGTTAAGCTTAGCTCCATTTCCACATAGTAACTTTATCACTTCAGTATGACCCTGCTGTCTGGCACGCATCACAATGGACAACCCTTTACCATCAAGAGCATTAATATCTGCCCCTTTGGCCAATAAAAACTCCATTACAGCAATATGTTGCTTATTCGCGGCATAGATCAATGCAGAAAAATGCTTATTATCATACTGATTAACCTCTGCACCATGAAAGATAAGTTGTTGCACAGTATTGAGTTGACCTTGTTCTGCCGCAGCCATTAATGGCCGAAAATTATCATTGTTTTTTCCATTAACATTGACTCGGTTATCTAACAAAAGATTAATCGATTCCAGATCATTGTGCTCGATGGCAAGTAGCAAGGGGGTCATCTTACTTTCATCGCTTTCTATTTCAGTCGCGGCGCCATGAGATAACAATAAACGGACCATTGCAATATTGTGTGTTCCAATGGCATACAACAAAGGAGATGTTCCAGCATTATCTTGAGTATTAATGTCGGCTCCGTAGCTGAGCAATATCGTCACGATATTTATATCTGAACGATTTGCCGCCCAGTTCAGCGCTGTATGCCCTGTTTTATCTTTTATATTTACGCTCGCCCCTTGCTTAAGCAGAGTATTAACGACGTCGGTATGCCCACTCAACGCAGCGAGCATTAAGGCTGTACGCCCTATTCTGTCTTTTGCTCTGGCATCAGGACTTGCTCCCTCTTTAAGAAGTTTATTCACCGCTTGCACATCGCCAAAAGCGGCTGCATGAAGTAATGCTCTGCGTTGCTCGTGAGAGGGTTTCAGGGGTTTAGCATTATTATCCTGAGCATCAATCAATAACGGATTATGTTGCAAATCATTGCGTTGGTCTAATCGTTTGGGGTCAGCTTGGCTTGCTGAAGAGCGGGGTGGATTAGCATATTGTTGATGCTGAAAGTAAGCAGAACCTCCTTGTTCTCGATATCCAGGATAACCAACATTAGCACTATTTATATGCTGTTCATCTATGATTGGTGATTGTTTTAATGGGCTATCCTTAGCTTGTTCTTCTGATGTTGTTTCCTTTCCACCACGATAATTAGCTTCACCTTTACCAAGCTTAGGCATATTTTTCTGGTAATCGTGGCCCATTGCCGGTTTTTTAGCACTTTGTTTAGCTGTTGGGGTGACTGTTATTTGAACTACTTTAGTTGGCTTTACTGTTACTTGTGACGGTTTCGTGCTTGTTTCAGCAGGCGTAGCTGAAGTAACAGGTGTCTCTAATTGGGTTGGATCACGATTATCTTCAGCTGACAAAGTGATAATTGCCGAAGATAAAATAATAATCGCAATGAAGACAATTTGTATAATGCGCATCTGCTATTCCTATCCTTTCGGTCTATAAAAACGGCTAATAACAGTTTCTATTTAGCTTGAGTGAAAAGGAGAGAACAGCGCTCTCCCCCTTTGATTCACCAGTCAATCCTTAATTAAAATCTACGGATTTTGGTTATTGCAGTACCAGTATTGTTATCATTATTAAGATCGCCTTCGGCAAACACTGTCGCCGTCCAGATAATTTTCTCGTTTTTTAGGATATTGACTGGCCAGCTGAAGTTTAAAGATGTAGCAGCCCCGCCAGCTAA
This sequence comes from Shewanella sp. SR43-4, assembly GCF_014163845.1. Classification (NCBI taxonomy): domain Bacteria; kingdom Pseudomonadati; phylum Pseudomonadota; class Gammaproteobacteria; order Alteromonadales; family Shewanellaceae; genus Shewanella; species Shewanella sp. SR43-4. The sequence continues at coordinate 161,975 of NZ_JACJEB010000002.1, forward strand.
GTCACTAAAAGCCAAGCTAGGCAGGTGAATAACTAATCCTCTATTGGTTACGCCACTCACACTTACCTCGCCACTAACACTACTCTCTTTCAGATTGGCCACTTCGACAACCATAGCCACAGTGTCACCAAACTTAGCTTGTGCTGATGCAGCAAAGGCCGTCAATGCGACATCTACCTCAGTATTCACCACAGGTACTTCACCCTCATATTCGATGATAAGCTGCGCGTTATATAAAGCCGTCGATTTACTATCGCCTTTAATATAGACCGCAAGATCAAAGTCCGACGTCATCGGCAAACCATTGCTGGTGACAGGCGGTTCACCTGAGTCAGAAACAATTGTGACATACTCATTTGCAGTTACATCTACCCAGCCTTTACTCGTTGCGAGTGGAGAGGTTTCGCCCTCAGCCCAATCGAGTAAATTGATCACTGTTGTTGTCGGTATACCCACAGTATATTTCACGTTATCTTTGGCAAAAGGCGGCGCACTACATTCAATCAAGGGGATTTCCATTCCAGGAAGGTCTTGACCAAACTTATTAGGTTTAAGTCTCCAGCGTGGCCCAGAAACCAGCTCCCCAAGCGAAGCATCGGGCAATGCACTACCGATGAAGTCCTGAATATTTGGATCTGGATTTGTATCATAAGACCATTCAAATGGGTCTCGATTAAGGGTGGTATAGTAGGCGTTAGAATAACCACCAACAAGATCCGATGAGAAGGCATAAGGATGATCGGAGGGTTCTGAACCAGGAGAAGCTGCAGGGTCTAGCGCTTTAGGGGAATTTTTTAGTACGGTACCGATTCCGATAAAAGACGGTTCTAAAGACCCTTCATCGGTATCAATTATGTCACTATCACCTTCATAACAAGGAACAGTACTTTTCCAAATAGCAGTGTCACCTTCACCTTCAATTCTATAAGATGGTTTACGACCTGTTGCCGCCTCATTCTCCAAGTCTTCAGGACGAAGTTGGTCATTAGGATTATTAGTGATCCAATGATTAACCACCAACTCTGCTCGAGTAACCACAAAGTTTGCTGCTGGATCTTTCCATTCTGCCGGCAATGCCAGCTGAGCATACATGCGAATATCATTAGGCCGTTTATGTATTCCTCCCCAACCATAAAGTGGCTTACCATCATCTTTGAGCTGTATTGAATAATCAGTACTTAAGGCAATATTATCTAACATATTGGTCTTATCATTAGGGAACATCTGACAGCCAATTGGATCATTATCTGCCACACAAGGTGTTGCCTTGATCAAGCGTTCATATGCTTTCCCACCGACTAAAACTTGGACATTATCATCCAGTGGTGCATTTGCACAGTCAAACGAGAGACTGCCGTCTGGTGTTGATAAAATCGCTTGGGTACCATCTGGACTGGCAAAAAAGTATGGGATGGTTTCATAACAACTAAGGGCATGCTCCATAACGGTATAATGTTCCGTTTCACATTTTACCGAGGTGCCACCTAACCCTTGACACCAAGTACCTAATGGAGGTTTCACCTTATATTTTTCGGTGGCAGCATTAGCAACTTGAATACCGATAATCTCTCCTCCATCGAGAATATTACCAACGAATCCTTCTAGGTAGTCACCATTGCGCGCTTTGGGTTGGGCGCCAAGAAAATCTACAACGTAAAATCCAAATTCACTATCGACGGGATATAACATCACCCCCGACTTATCAAGAAATGGAAGATTATCACTAGGACAACTGATTTCTCCAATATCACAAATAATTGATGGATCTTCAGAGAAAGTCACACCATTAAGTCCCCCCAGAACATCCTTAACTGAAAAAACGTGCACTGGCGATTCATAAGCCGTAGCACTCCCTATTGAGGCAAGCAATGCTATAGAAATAGCAAGGGCAAGCGGTTTTTTATTAAAATATTTAACAAATAACATAACAACCTCCTGTAATTATTTTGGGATTAAATTAATCAACCATAACAACCTCCTATATTTTATTTTTATGTAACTAAGTTGGGGCGGTATTAAAACTCGACAAGGTTTATGCACTCTGTAAACCTTGTTCGCCAGTCGATCCAACAGTCAAAACCTTAAACAACCGGCACCGACAGATAACATTTAAACCACCTTTTTATTACCAAAAAGAAACCTATTAAACATACCGTTAACCATACAAAAAATGTGGAAATATTCAAGAGGGTAAAATAGCCCTTAATCCATCAAAATGCGCTTTTTGACTTGAAAAATATTTAATTTCAATTAATTAAAAAATACGGGGTCAGATCAATAAAAAGTGATATTTTTGACTATGCTGATCAAGGAGTTGGCGTTCTCATTCTTTCGAATGACAACTACACATTTTAGCTTTTTAAATATTACGGTTATCTCAACAGAGCTTGCATTTACTCGCATAAAAATAAACGCTGTAGTTGATGTATGCAGTTCAAGCCAGAGAATAAAACCCGCTCATTTAGCTGGTCCTATGGAGATATGCGGAGTCGTTAAAATACTTTGGTTTAAACCGACTAACTCAACGGTTTATCTCTTTGAAGTTAAGTGTGGTATTGCTTCGGTACAACAGCCTTGAACCCATTAAAAAACCCAGTATCAATGACGCAATACTGGGTGTTGTATAAACTCAATGCTCAAAGACTAATTTATCGCTTCGTGTAGCTCCTGATACATTAACTCACGCATCTTAAACTTCTGGATTTTACCTGTCACTGTCATGGGGTATTGATCGACAAATTTGATATAGCGCGGCACTTTGAAATAGGCAAATTTCTCAGTGAGAAAATGACGAATATCGTCTTCAGTAATATCGGCATTGGCGCGCACTTTAATCCATGCGCACACCTCCTCGCCATATTTGTCACTTTGAACGCCAAAAACGGCTGCGTCCTGCACATCTTTGTGGCTGTAGAGCTTTTCTTCAATTTCACGAGGATAAATATTCTCGCCGCCGCGAATGATCATGTCTTTAATTCGGCCGACAATTTGTACGTAGCCAAGTTCATCCATTTGACCGATATCTCCTGAATGCAGCCAGCCTACACTGTCAATGGTTGCGGCAGTTTTCACCGGATCATTCCAGTAACCTTGCATAATGCAGTAACCTCGGCTGCACACTTCACCGGGTTGGCCAACAGCCACCACATCACCAAATTCATTGATGATTTTCACTTCAGTGTGCGGCAATGCACGACCAACTGTGAGCACTTGCTTTTCGATGGAAGAATCAATCTCAGTAATATGATTTAACGGGCTGCACTCGGTTTGTCCGTAACCTATTAATACTTGTTTCATATACATTACATTTTGAACGCGGCGCATCACTTCTTCGGGGCAAGTGGCGCCCGCCATTACACCAGTGCGCAATGAACTAAGGTCAAACTCGCTAAATTGCGGATGCTCTAATTCAGCAATAAACATGGTCGGTACACCATGTAGTGCGGTACAACGCTCTTGTGCAGCCACGGTTAACGTAGTTAGCGGATCAAAAGACTCTCCCGGGTATACAGCTGCGGAGGCATTTATAATTGAACATAAACTGCCTAAAACCATGCCAAAACAATGATATAGCGGCACAGGAATACACAATTTATCGACCGGAGTAAGTTTCATCGCCTCAGCCACTAAATAAGCATTATTTAAAATATTATGATGCGATAATGTCGCGCCTTTGGGGCTGCCAGTAGTACCAGAGGTAAATTGAATATTAATCGAATCATGTGTATTAAGAGAGTCAGCAATGCTAGCCAACACATGTTGATCATCGGCGTTAACCTCCACCAGCAAATCATTAAAATTAAGCATACCAGGGGTTTTGTCTGTACCCATGCGGATAACAAATTCAAGTTTTGGCAGTGCGCGAGCGGATAAACGGCCCTGATTACTGCTCAATTCTGGCAATAACTCATTCAACATTTGTAGGTAATCGCTGGACTTAAACCTATCAGCACAAATCACGGCACGGCAACCAACATTGCTCAAGGAGTATTCCAGCTCTTCAGGTCGATAAGCGGGATTGATACACACCATAATGGCGCCAATTTTAGCGGTCGCAAATTGTGTTAAACACCACTCAATGTTGTTAGGCGACCAGATCCCTACTCTATCTCCTGCTTGAATGCCTAGCTGCAATAAACCTGTGGCGAGGGAGTCTATTTTTTCTTGATACTGGCGATAGTTCCAGCGGATATGTTGATGGTAAACAACAACGGCAAGATTATCTGGATAGGTGTTAGCAATATCATCAAAATATTGACCAATGGTTTTATTGATAAGCGTCGTCGAAGTGGCACCATGGTATTCACTCAGAGTAAGAGGAAGTTGCGCTTGGTGTTGTTTGACCATTAAAGCCTCCGTGCATTTATTATTATAATGAATAATGTTATTCGTCTTATTCAAACTAACCAATGCATGGGGTCACTCACAAGTAAAAAAGGCGGGTATTAGACTAAAGATTAACGTAGACGAAAGGAATTTATGCACCCAAAAATCAATATTTCAAGAATCAAGAATCAAGAATCAAGAATCAATGTTGGCTGAGATTGACCGCTTAAGTTACCGGCTCAAGCTAACAGCTAATATTAACCGCATGATTACATCGCATTTACGACTTGGACAATAAAAGGACACATTAAATAATCATAATAGCCTGTTTATAATAAAAATTTAATTTATTGCGGCCTTTTATTAAAAATCTAATAAACTGTGGTGCTTTATGATGTCGCAGTCGCTAAGTTTCCCCTAATAATAGCGAATTCACTGTCGATGCAGTCATGTTTAACCATTATGTCTTTGGCACATTAAAGCTTGTTGCTTGTTGCCAGATCTAAACCGTAATAATGTCTTTACATAACATGACTATCATAAGCTTAAAAATAAAACTCACCACTATTCGTCTCTTATCAATAACAGGATTACATATGACACCGGCGGCAACATCACCAAGCCAACTAAACACTACCGCCATTTTACTCGTGTTAGCGCTAGGCACCTTTATTTTGGGATTATCTGAATTTTCGATGATGCCAATGCTGCCATTAATTAGCGAGACATTTGCCTCTACGCCATCTCAAAGCGGTTATGCTATTAGTGCTTATGCGATAGGGGTTGTTGTCGGTGCACCGATTTTGATGCTGACAACTGCCAATATGAAAAAACGTCATGCATTGGCGATATTTCTGACATTAATGTTTATCTCAAATGGCTTAAGTGCCATGGCCACTTCACTTGAACAGCTTATTGTATTTCGCTTTTTAAGCGGTCTACCTCACGGCGCTTATTTTGGTGCCGCAATTTTATTGGCTGCCGATATTGCCCCACAACATAAACGTGCCAGCTATATGTCTAAAGTGTTTATGGGCTTAACCATAGCGACCATTGTTGGGGTTCCAATTGTCACTTTAGTCGGCCAAAACTTAAGCTGGCGCTATTGTTTAGCAGGTGCATCGGCTCTCGCTTTAATCGCACTTGTGTGCGTCTATGTGGTAATTCCAAAAATAGAAAATAGCCAACCATCTAATTTAATTAATGAATTTAGTGTGTTGAAAAATAAATTGGTGTGGTCAATTTTAGGCATTGTGATTATTGGCTTTGGCGGTGTGTTTTGTATTTACACTTATATCGCCGACACCATCTTAGTGGTGACACAAACCCCGGCCTACACGATTTCAATTGCCATGGTGATGTTTGGTATTGGTTGTACCTTAGGTAACTATGTATTAGGCAAAGCGGCCGATCGCGCCGCCTTAAAAACCACAGGTATCGCATTAGTGTGTACGATTATATTTTCTGTGGCCTATGTCAGCGCCAGCCATAATATTTGGCTATTGTATGCGGTGATTTTCTTTATTGGTTGCAGTGTGGGTTTAGCCACATTAATTCAAACCTTACTGATGGACGTATCGCCAAATGGTCACGCCATGATAGGTGCATTAGTGCAATGTTCATTTAACACCGCCAATGCTATCGGCCCTTGGGTGGGTGGTATGTTTATCGCACAAGGTGCCATGCCTAACGAGACCGGTTATGTGGCGGCAGTGCTATTTGCCGGCGGCTTAATCATGTGGCTGTTAAGTTATCTGCAAATGAACAAGAAAAATACTCAACTGGAACAGTGTTCAGCATAAATTAACAACGCTTTCCATTTTATGGAAAGCGTTGTTAGCTTCAAACTAGGTGCCAATATTAACTTCTGCGAATTTTAGCAGGAAGTGACTGACGAGCTGCCGAACCGACTACCCAATCAAATAATACGCCTTCACCTTGACGGGTTAGGTTAATTTCCAAATGGCCAGAAGTTTGTCCCATTAATACTTCATGGCCTCTGCTTGATAAGCATGAGATGCATTATAAAAATACCGCAACAGATAATGTTATGGTTTAGCTATAAGCAGCCTTCAAAACTTTCTCAATGCCCCTAAAAATAACTAGAGAAAAATGCACTATCTAATTAAGGGTACAACTTTAAAACACCATTGGTAAAATCATCTAGGGGTTATTTTTAAGCCATCTTTTATTAATAACACAATTATCTCGTTGACCTAAAAAATGATCAACGGTTCAAATAATGGCTGTCATTGATATACGTTACATTGAGATTTTTAATCTATTTAAGCGTAAATATAAAATAAATACCTTAGCGGTGAAATATTTCACGGGTTCTGCCTGTCTATACTGATTACATTACCCCACTAGGAATAATAAAAATGACGACTCGTCGATATCAATTACTGTCAAAAATCTGTTTACTCTCTAGTCTTTCTATTCTATCAACGTCACTTTATGCATCAGAAAAAACCATGCAAGAAATCGTTGATGCTGTTAATGGCACACCTGATATGGCGAGTCGAGAAGCAGGTAAAAAAGTCAAACTGCGCAATCATGCCAAAGGATTCTGTACCTCTGGATATTTTGCACCTAACCCTAAATTAAATGATGAATTAGCGATTCCTTTCTTTGATCAACCAAAGATTAATGTCACCGCGCGTTTTTCAATGGGTGGCACAAATCCACACGCTTCAGATAAAACTGCCGGACGCTTTATGTCACTTAAAATTGATGGTGACAAAGAAAACCTCAATTTTGTCACCACAAACTCACCGGTATTTTTTGCCGGTAACCTAGATGATTTTTTTACTTTTCAAGTTAAAGTAAAACAAGGGCCAGAAGGCAAACAATGGTTAATCGATAACAAACCCGATGCCAAGGCATTTTTTGACTTCGTTAAACAGTTGCCACCCAGTGCCAGTTTTGCCAATAGCCCGTATTTCGGTGTTAATAGCTTCCTATTCACAACCAAAAATAACGACATAGTACCTGGCCGTTGGATTTTTGAACCTGCAGACGGCGTCGTTAATTTATCTCAAGCTCAACTTGCAGAGCTTCCAGATGACTTTTTAAAAGAAGAATTATTATCACGAATTAAACATGAGCCCGCAGTATGGAATTTATTCATTAAGCTTGCAGAAAAAGATGATGAAATTAATAACCCAACGGTACTTTGGCCTGAAGACAGACAGCGTTTATTAGTTGGCCAAGTTATCATTAACGGCGAAAGAGATAACGAATCAACGATCCAAACATGTGGCAATGGTATTTTTAACCCTGTGTTGTTACCAAAAGGGATTACACCGTCAGCGGATCCTATTTTAAATGCACGGACTCCGGCTTATATTGAATCGTTTATTAGACGTCAGTAATAGCCGCTGACCGACACAGCATGATCCATTACATCTTTAGCAGGATCATGCTGTGAGGTTCAATCAGCCAGCGATATTTGCATTACGCTAAATGAAATCGTGATGGCTGCTCACTAGTAATTAACCTACCTAGCTTATGAATTGGTTAACTAACAAGGATCTATAATGAGCCTAATTGTCTATGGCGTGCCACTTTCTCCTTATGTACGTAAACTGCGTTTATGTCTGGCCGAAAAACAGCTCGATTATCAGTTGGTCATTGTATTGCCTTTTGACCAACCGGCTTGGTTTAAAAAACTCAATCCTCTGGGGCGTATTCCAGCTATGAAGGATGGTGACTTAACCTTGGCTGATTCCAGCGTGATCTGCCAATACCTTGAAGATAAATATTGCGAGCTTACTCCTTTACTAGGACAAACCGCAGAGCAACATGCCAAGGTACGTTGGTTAGAAAAATATGCTGATTATGAGTTGGCCCCACTGGTCACCTTTACCCTATTTCAACAGCGTATAATTAATCCCAGTATGGGCCATCTTTGCGATGAACCTTCGGTAATGTCAGCTTTAAACGATAAACTCCCCATCCACTTTGATTACTTAGAACACACCTTAGGTAATGCTAAATTCTTTGTGGCAGACACCTTAAGCCTCGCCGATTTAGCGTTTGCTTCTCAAATGGTCAATATGGAGCACGCAGGAGAGCAACTAGATGCACAGCGTTGGCCGAATCTTTCAGCGCTTTATACGCGGATCAAGGCCCGAGCATCAATGGCGGATTTATTACAAGGTGAGCAAAAAATATTATCTTCATTAAAAAAAGCCACATCAAAGCAAGCGTCATTTGAAATCTAATCAATAAAGGTGTGATGACAACGCAATGAGTCATGCAAAAATCTCCCTTGCACCGATGATTTTTAATGATATTAATTGGTTATCTTACGAAAAATAGTCTGTAAACCTTCTTTGTCGACTAAATAATGGCAAGCGGTTTACCCAGTCTTTTGATTTTATCAATAGGCCAAACAACCAAGCATATTTGAATAAATGCTAAAATAGACAAAAACCTTATTCACATTGAGCTGAAACCTCAGTCGCTTCGTATTTAATAACAATCGTCATCACAAAGAGCACTATAATGTTTTCATTTTTAAAGCCAGATCCAGTTAAAAAATTGCGCAAAAGCTACGATGCAATACTAGAGCAAGCCATGCAAGCGCAGCGAAAAGGCGATATTAAAACCTACTCTTTACTTACGGCTGAATCGGAACAAATTTGGGCTAAAATAGTCAGCTTGGAAGCAGCGAGTAAATAATCCTATACTGAGTCAATACAATGAGTAAGAGATTAATGAAAGTCATCATTGTGGCTCGGGTAATATAGGTTCACTTGAATCCATGTAGGTTAAATAGTTTTGCCAAATATTATGAGTACGCTGCACCGTAAGTTGCAGCATACATCCTTGATACATAACCCCTCTTATTGTGCCATCTCGCCATAATTGGTATATCGCATGGCAATAAGACTCTCGATAAGTCAGCCAGTCTCTTTGCGATAGCTGGAGTGCTTCAAGCACTTCAGGATCATCATGAAAAGTGTCACTAGCCTTAGCAATATATTCATCTAACCTAACTTGCGCCACTTCAAATTCCTGTCTAGCGCATTGATTAATATCAACCGTACTCATTGCTGCATCGCAATCGATATCATGTTCAGTTTCTTGTGCCCTGCTGGCACCACTTATGATTAATGTGAAGCTGAGTAACCCTACAGCCATATATGCCTTCATTGCCAACACTCCTGTGGTGTTTACCTTAATTCAACAATCATTTGTAGCTTATTGATAGTGAGAATAATGCTATTGTATTAATTTTGCTAATAAGTGCTTTGTATCCATAAGGGATAATCACTAAAATCACTTTATCAGTCATCGCTAATCTAAGTTAGATAATAAGGATATTATATTTTGCCTCTTGATCAACTGCCGATCCATTTCGCCCAAAAAACTGATTTAGCTGATATCCATCAACTTGAAAAGACGATATTTGGTGAACCTTGTTACCCTGCCTTTTTCTTTAGACAAGCTTTTGATTGCTGGCCTAAAGGACTATTAGTTGCCAAACAGGATAGCTCATTATTAGGCTATTTATTATGGGTTGAGTCGAACGCTCAAACTGGTGATGCTTGGATTTTATCATTGGCCGTTGCAACACAAGCTCGTGGTAAAGGAATTGCTCGTGGACTAATCAATCACGCTATCGCTACTGCCCGCGGTGAATCCAATGGGGCAATTAAACGTTTATTACTCACAGTTGCGCCTAACAATCTTGTCGCTTTGTCTTTATATCAATCAATGGAATTTATTATTCTGACTAACGAAAATGATTATTTTTCCCCTGGTGAAGCAAGGTTAATACTGGCGCTCAAATTGTAATTTAAGCCTGCGCCTAGCTAATCATCGCGCCGATAAATAATACCCTTGAAATAACCCTAAGTTAATCACTGATTATCGAGAATCATTAAGCTGACAAATAAGTAATTTGTGAACCACAGCCAACAATCAGCCATCATTTAACGCTATGCTGCATTATTCATCGCCAACGATATACACACTTATAACACTTTTGTAGTGGCACTATTGGCATTCGTTGTGGCGTATTAATGAGGAAGAATGGTATGTGGTGGCGAGTAACCATAATTAGTTTAGCTTACCTGTTATTAGGCGCGCATTTTTTACGTTTTGATCAGCACGTCTTAGCCATTATTGCCATGACCTTACCATTACTCATGCTTATTCGGCATTCATTTACCCACACATTACTCAAGATAGGTTTACTGGTAAGCGTAGTATTTGTCTGGTCGGTCAGCGCATTTAATTTTATTGATATGCGCATTGCACTGCAACAACCTTGGTTAAGATTGGCCATTATTATGCTGTCTGTGATGGTATTTACTGTGTTTGCCGCTTTTTCAACTAACGGCCTCAATCAAAAATTGAGACGTTAGTTAATAAAAAATAAGCTTATTTTTTCGGTTTAATCCATTTATAAATACTGTCTTTTCGGTACAGCAATAACGCCGCAAACAGCACAATATAAATACTCGGCTCAATAATTTCAGACTTTACCGACCAATAAAAATGGATAGGTGCCAAAATCGCAGCCAGATAAATCCAATTATGTAATGACTGCCAGCGCTTTCCCATGCGGCGTTTGATGCTATTAGGTGACGTTAGCGCCAGTAATAAAATGATTAGTAATGCCGCTGCGCCAACTAAAATATAAGGCCGCTTAATCACCTCTTCAAACAATAATCCCCACGCAAACAGTAAGTCTAAACTGATAAAAGCACTAATATGTAACAGTGCATAGGCACACACATACAAGCCCACCAAGCGGCGAGTTTGGATTAGCGCGGCTATCTTAAAACGTTTCGCGATAGGTGAAATAAGCAAAGTAGCTAACAAGCTATTAAGCGCTCCCATGCCCGTATAATGAATAATATACTGCACAGGATCGCCGCCCGCATTGTCAGTTAACACTAGCGCCACGAGATAAAAGGCTGGCAATAAAAAGCTAATATGCAACAACACCTTTAGCCAAAACAGCCCTCGAGCACTTATGCGCATTAGTAAAACTTCCTCAGGTCAATATTTTTATACAGGTCGGCGACTGAATCGCCATAACCATTGAACATTTGCGTCGGAATACGTTTAGCAGAAAATAAACCACCCTCCCCAATACTGCGCTCAGATGCTTGTGACCAACGTGGATGATCAACCTCTGGATTGACATTGGCATAGAAACCATACTCACTCGAAGCTAATTGATTCCAACTCGTTGGTGGCTGCTTATCCATCACGCGGATTCTCACTACTGATTTAATGCTCTTAAAACCGTATTTCCAAGGCACGACTAAGCGGATAGGCGCACCATTTTGTGGCGGCAAGGTTTTACCATATAAACCGACGGCTAAAAACGATAAGTCATTCATCGCCTCTGCAACCGTTAAGCCTTCAACATAGGGATAATGGATCCCACCACCCATTAAGCGACTCTTTTGTCCGGGCATTTGCTCTGGATCAAACAAGGTCTCAAAAGCAACGTGAGTAGCGTTACTTTGCACCCCAGCTTGTTTAAGTAAACTGGCTAACGAAAAGCCCACCCAAGGTATCACCATCGACCAAGCCTCAACACAGCGTAAACGATAAGTGCGCTCTTCAAGAGCGAAACGGGTCGTCAACTCATTAAGGTCTAAGGTAATCGGCTTATCAACCAAGCCATCAATGGTCAGTGTCCAAGGATCAACCTTAAAGTTTTGCCCATTGTCATAGGGATCGGATTTACTGGTACCAAATTCATAGAAGTTATTATGACGAGTCACTTTATCTTCTGGGGTTTTCGGATTGGGTAACACAAACTTAGCGGGAGTTGTATATTGCAGACCTTGAGTCACAAAAGGATGTTGCGCTTTTTGCTCGCCAAATAAATCAAAAATACCGGCTTGAACTTGACCAGGCAAACTGGCTCCCAACGCTCCTAACCCAAGTGCTTTGATAATGTTACGGCGATCATTAAATACCGATTCGGGTGTCACTTGGTTATCAGGAATATGCCAAGCCGCACGTTGTTGTATGCCTTGAGTAAAGCGTTTTTTACCGGTCATAAATCACCTCAATAAAATATTTTTCGACAGCAAAGTATTACCATAATCTGCCATACTTATCTCAATAGACAGGTAAAAACCTTTTTTTATTTCAGAACATGACTAAAAAAAACCAAAAGGCCGTCAACCTTTATCGATTGGCAAAATGGTGTCACTGTAAATCCTATACGAACCTATATAAGGGTTAGGTTTAAATTTAATCATTAACAATAATATTTGATTAAATCCTCAGTTTACCTCTTGCAGCGGATTATTAGCCGTGCGACCCTTAACCATTATTTTCTATCGGTTTTTGTTATGCCTTTTGCAGTGTCGTTAACTCCTCCTCAAATTGCAGCTTTGATTGCTGTCGCGTTTGTTGCCTTTCTCATTGGCGCCCTAATCAATCAACGATTAACTCGTAAACGATGGGAGCAACTTAAGCTTCAACATGAACAGCAAACGCTTCAACAACTCAATGAAGTCCAAATTGAAATGTCCAGATTACAAGATAATCTCGATGACAAAATTGATCACAGTAATCATCTACAAAGTAAAATTGAAGATCTGATTGGCCAACTGTCTAGCGCAGAAACCAAAGCAGATCGGGTTAGTCTTGTTGAACAACAAATGGTTGATATTCAACATCGTTTAATGGAATCACAGCTCAATTTAGCGAAGTCTAATGCAGTGCAACAAACGATTCTTGTCAAAGCTGAAACTGAGCAAAAATCATTACAAGATAAAATAGCCTTACTCGAATCTGCTGAAGAACGCCTTAAACTGCAATTTGAAAACCTGGCAAATCGAATTTTCGAAGAACGCAGTGAAAACTTTAAACAACAAAATGTCTCGCAAATAGACGGTGTTATCGGGCCGCTGAAACAACAATTAGAAGGCTTTCGACGTCAAATTCAAGAGTCGTACACCCATGAGCAATCTGAGCGTAGCGCGTTAAAGCATCAATTAGACAATTTGCGCGATCTCAACTTAAAAATGAGCCAAGATGCCATTAACCTGACCAAAGCGCTTAAAGGTGACAATAAGCAGCAAGGTAATTGGGGCGAAGTGATTTTAGAACGCGTATTACAAGAAAGTGGTTTACGCGAAGGCCATGAGTATCAAACACAGCAAGATTTAAAAGACGATAATGGCAAGCGTTTTAAACCCGATGTTATCGTGCATTTGCCTGAGCAAAAAGACGTGGTAATTGATGCAAAAATGTCGCTGGTCAGCTATGAGCGTTACTTTAATAGCGAAGATAAAGACATTCGCGACCAAGCAATAAAAGAACATGCGTTGTCGATTAGACAACATATTAAGGGTCTTGGCCAAAAAGATTATCATAAGCTGCATGGGCTGAAGAGTTTGGACTATGTACTAATGTTCATTCCGATAGAGCCAGCATTTTTACTGGCCATTGAATATGATCCAAGCCTAGTTAACTTTGCCTTAGAGCAAAATATTATGCTGGTGAGTCCAACCAACTTATTAGTAGCTTTGCGCACCATCAACAATATATGGCGTTATGAGTACCAAAACCAAAATGCGCAAAATATCGCTAAGCAAGCCAGTCGTATTTACGATAAATTATGCGGTTACCTTGAAGACATGGAAAAGCTTGGCCGTGCCTTAGACACTGCAGACAAAAGCTATCAAAGTGCCATGGCAAAATTATCCTCAGGTAAAGGCAATGTCATTAGACAAGCACATTACATGCAGCAATTAGGTGTCGATACCAGCAAGCAGTTAGATAAACAATTGCTCAACCGGGCACTAGATGAATCAGTCGAAAAACACACTAGTGATAGTGAATTGCAATAATAAGTAATAATTAATCTTTATTTAATCAATAAGACTAATAGTGATTTAACAACGTACAACGACTGTTTAGCAAAAGCATTAATCACCCATTCTTTTTAGGAAATAAATTACTGTGGCGGAGATCCTTATTTAAATGCGTAACACTTGGGCAAACATGTTAATGGCTAGCGCATTATTATTCAGTACATCATTGGCCTTTATAAGCCAAGCTAATGCGCTGACCTCACAACAGCAACGCTATCTTGATGCTCGTCAAGCACTGGATAAAAACCAGCTGGATAAGTATCAAGCATTACGCAAAAAATTAGCCGATTATCCATTAACGGTTTACCTCGACTACCACGCAACCATCGACAGCATAGTGCAGTCTCCAGGTAGCATAGCACTCAATGCTATCAACAAATTTGATACTACACCGCTGTACAATAATGCCCGTTATCGCTATCTGCTTAACGCAGGTAAAAAACAACGTTGGCAAGACTTTCTGGTGATATCACCAGACACGCCTAATGATATCCGTCTGCAATGTTATTACTACCAAGCACAACTTGATGCGGGTAATAAAGAGATGGCATACAAAGGTGTAGAACGCATATGGGTTTATGGCTATTCACGTCCTAAAGAATGTGATGCGGTGATTAATCAATGGACTAAAGCGGGCTATCGCACCCAAGAACTTATCTGGGCCCGCATGCTACTTAGTTTCGACGCTGGCCAATCCAGTTTACTCAACTATTTGTCTCAAAAAATCACCCAACATAATGACGAAGCCAAACTATTATTGTCAGTGTATCGCGACCCAAATAGCTTACGGCACATGAAAAAATTTGCCAGCTCAAAACCTATCATAGGTGATATTGTTGATGCCGGATTGCGTAAACTGGCCTACAAGGATTTACATCAAGCAATTAAACTGTATGTAAAATATCAAAAATTAGATCGATTCAGTGACTTTGGCGGACGCCAACTTAATCGCTATTTAGTTCGCCGAGCACTGATAAAGCAAGACGATAAATTAGTGTCACACATTGACACCATGTTGCCATTACTTAAGTCTGATGATTTATATGAAATGCGCTTACGCTGGGCCATTCGTCAACAGGACTTTGCGACAGTAGAGAAGTATTTAGCCTTGTTAAGCGATCAAGGTAAAGCTGATCCTCGTTGGCAATATTGGCAAGCTAAGATGACCTCTAGCCATGACAAAACCCGTGCAACACAACTGCAGTTGACCTTAAGTGGCGAACGTAACTTTTACGGCTTTAATGCCTCAGAAGCGCTCGGTAAACCTTTGGCGATGAATGATAATAACTTAGCACCCAATCCAGAATTGCAAGCTAAGTTAAATCAAGATCCCGGCCTTGCTCGCGTGATTGAATTAATGGCTTTAGATAAGCAAATTGATGCTCGTAATGAGTGGTTGTATTTAATGCGCCGCCATAACAGTGACATGACGGCACAATACGGTTTGTTAGCCTTAAAAAACGGTTGGCATGCATTGAGCGTTGAATCAAGTATTCAAGGTAAGTTATGGGATTCACTGGCACTGCGCTTTCCGGAAGCGGCTAACGATGAGTTCGTTAACGCCAGTAAAAAATTCTCGGTTAATATTGATGAAATTCGTGCTATTTCTCGTCGCGAAAGTGCCTTTTATCTGTATGCAACTTCAGGTGTAGGAGCCAGAGGTTTAATGCAGTTAATGCCAGCTACGGCCAAACAAACGGCTAAAAGAAATAAAATCCCTTTTAATAACGTAAAAGACCTATACGACCCGAAAGTGAACATTATGCTGGGCAGTGCGTATTACAGTGAATTACTTAAACAATTTGATCAAAATAGAGTACTCGCAACTGCGGCTTATAATGCTGGCCCAGGTAGTGTTAAACGCTGGTTAAAAGACTCCAATGGTCGCCTAGATGTAATGAGCTTCATTGAAACAATTCCGTACACTGAAACCCGGGAATATGTTCAAGCAGTACTGAGCTATCGCATGATATTCCAACAGAATAAATCATCTAAAGACGGTATGTTTAGTCGTAAAGAGCTTAGCTATCGTTACTAGCAATGATAAATCGTGACCCGTGTTAGCACTGGTTTGACGCAATAATCGCCATTCAATATTGGTGTATTTTGCTAACATGGGTTCACAAGATAACCTATGATATAGGTATTGTGCTGGCATCATAGGTGTTGAAGCGCTTGGTGGTGATTGATGCTAATCACAATGGTCATCTATCACCATTAACGCCCAGTAATCATAAGCCCGAATGGCAAGGATAGTGATCAAATACTGAACGACAAACCGTAACCCACAATAAACCCTTTCGACAATAAACCAATAAGGGTTTATTGCAGACAAGTTGGAGTTTTCGTGTCGCAATCAAATATTCAAACATTACTCACTCAACTCAGCCAAGTTCTGCTCGGTAAGCCAGAGCAAATAAAACTTGCCGTCGCTTGTATCCTCGCCAAAGGCCATTTATTGATTGAAGACTTGCCCGGCATGGGTAAAACCAGTTTATCCCAGGGTATTGCCAACAGTTTAGGCATGAGTTACCAGCGTATTCAATTTACCAGTGACATGTTACCGGCTGATATTCTTGGTGTATCCATCTACAGTAAAGAGCAGCAACAGTTTATATTTCACAAAGGCCCAGTGTTTAATCAAATGTTGTTGGCCGATGAAATTAACCGCGCTAGCCCGAAAACCCAAAGTGCTTTACTTGAAGCCATGGCAGAACAACAAATTACTATCGATGGCATAACCCATCAACTTAGTTCACCGTTTTTTGTTATTGCGACCCAAAACCCAGTTGATCAAGCCGGCACCTTCCCCTTGCCAGAGTCGCAACTTGATCGATTTATGATGCGAATTTCCATCGGCTACCCTAGCGCAGAAGCGGAATTAGCCATGTTAAAATCGCGCACTCAAGCGAATAAACCGGCTTCATTATCACAATGCTTAACCCCGCAAGAGCTAATACTACTGCAACAACAAGTGGCGCAAGTGTCGGCATCTGATGCGGTACTAAATTACTTAATTGCCTTGGTCGATTTTTCTCGGCAACACAATACCGCTAACGGTTTATCGCCACGCGCCAGTATTGCTCTGCTTCAAGCTGCCAAAGCATGGGCTTTTATCAATCAAAGCCAGTACGTAGTCCCTGAAGATATTCAAGCGGTATTTGCCTCAGTAGCAGAACATCGCATTCGCAGCAGTAGTCAATTTCAGGGCGAAGCGTTGTCTGACACTATCCTCGCTAGTGTTAACCCAATACGTTAACGGCGCAGATACCCATGGCTAAATCGACGACAGCAAAAAAGCACTCTTCGCCAACCTATGCCAATGGTGCTATTAAGCCCTCACGGTTGCGTCGTTTAATTCCAGCATCGTTAACCGAGCGCTGGTCAAGGTGGATAAGTAAGCGCCTACCAGCACAAAAGCAAATTACCCTCAGCCACAAAGGTATTTTTATTCTTCCCAGTGGTTTTGGCTTGGTGTGGATTGGACTCATTGTTTTACTGTATTTATTTGGCACCAATTATCAAAATAACTTGGTGATTGGCTTAAGCTTATTACTCGCCAGTGTGTTTCATACCTGCATCATATACAGCTATAAAAACCTTGCAGGGTTAACCTTTAATCCAGTCACGCCGCCACAATGCTATGCTGGCGACAGCATGCCATTTCCCATCATGTTAACTGGCCATACTCGGCAGAAGAATCCCGACACCACCCACCAGCAAATTTGTTTGCAATTTAGTTATCAGCGCCATGTCCGCGTCAAACAAATGCACGAGCAAACTATTGCTATCGTGCCATTTGAAGGGGCTAAGCGTGGTCAATTAACCCCTGGGCGAATCAAAGTCTCGTCCTATTTCCCGTTAGGATTATGCTGTGCATGGTCCTATGTAGACTTAGATATTCATCATGTTATTTTCGCTAAACCAGAAATGTGTGACATTGAGCTTGCAAGCCACATAAGTGACAATGATAGCCAATATGAGCACGGTAAATTACGCCCAGGCGTTGATTACTACAAAGGCTTACGCACTTATATTCAGGGGGAATCACTCAAACAAGTGGCATGGAAACAATGGGCCCAAGACAAAGGCATGTTATCCAAAGAGTTTGCAGAGCCTGAAGGATTACCCGTTTGGTTAACCTTGGCCAACACATCGGGCAATAACATTGAACACAAACTGAGTAAGTTAGCTTGGCAAGTTGATAAACTCAGCCAAACTCAGCAAGTATTTGGCTTAATTCTGGATGAGCATATTATCAACCAGCAAACAGGCGAAGCACACCGAGTGGCTTGCCAAACCATGATTGCAACTTATCGTTTACCCGCCAATATGAACCCTGATTTTAGCCCAAGCGATGTGACTTCCTCAACGGTAGGTAAATCACTATGACCGATAACTTTGATGCCATTATTAGTCGCAATACCTTGTTTTGGCTTTTGGTCACTAATGTCGCCATCCTTAGCCCCTTGTATCAACAAGCCACCTTATGGAGCATCGGCATCTGTGCGATTTGCTTTGTTTGGCGAGTAGGCATTTTTCTCGGTAAAGTCGCTGCGCCGCCTAAATTACTGGTAACTTCTTTGGCGATTGGCGCCGCGATAACCCTTGCTTTAGTGTCATCTGAAATCGGTTTACTCAATGCCTTGGTTAACTTATTAATTTTAGGTTACGCATTAAAATACATCGAAATGCGCCAACTAAGAGATGTAAAAGCGATTGTATTAGTAGGGTATTTCCTTATTGGACTCACCCTGCTTGATCAACAAAGCATGCTTGATACCTTGCACTTATTGGCAGTTGCGGTGCTCAATACCGGTGTGTTAATCAGTGTTTATCAAGACAAATCCAACAAAGCGGCTAACCTCAGTTTTAGTCTAAAAATCATCTTACAAAGCCTACCATTAGCCATATTACTGTTTGTAGTGTTCCCAAGGCTCGGGCCTTTATGGTTAGTGCCCAATATGAAAACCGCCAAAACTGGATTATCCGATGAAGTCACCTTTGGTGACATTAGTAAGCTCACTCGTTCAGCAGAATTAGCCTTTCGCGTCGGTTTTGACAACCCAGATGGCAGTTCCCTAGGACCGGCAAACCAAGACTTATATTGGCGCACCTTAGTGATGGAAAATTACGATGGTAAAACATGGCGCCAAGACCCAAGCATCAAACAAATTCAACAGCAGGCATATTTTAAAAAACCCGATCGCCAAGCCCCTGCTGCCAACAGCAATAATAGCAAAATCGATTATGTGGTGATTAGCGAACCCAGTCATCAAAAATGGTTGTATGGCTTAGATGAAGCGTTTAGCAATAATGATCAAGTGGTTGAATTAGCGGATTATCGTTTGTATTCACTCAGGCCTGTCGATCAGCGCATGAGTTATCGAGTGACCTCATATCCCGATCAGATTATGGATAAAAAACTCGATCGCAATACCAAACAGCTAAACCTTGAATTACCGCCCAACAGCAACCCAAAAACCCTTGAGCTTGGTTTACAATTTGCCAAAGATTATCCGGATCCACAGACGCGCATTAATGCGATGATGAATTATTTTGCTGAGCAGGCCTACTATTACACTTTAAGTCCGCCGAGTGTTGGTGAGCAGCAAATTGATGACTTTTTATTTGAAAACCGTGCCGGATTTTGTGCTCACTACGCCTCAGCGCTGGTGTTTATGGCTCGCGCCAGCGGCATACCAACGCGGATGGTTACCGGTTATCAGGGCGGAGAATACAATGCCAAAGCAGGCTATTACAGTGTGTATCAATACATGGCGCATGCTTGGACCGAAGTGTGGTTAGAAGGCCAAGGTTGGCAACGTTTTGATCCTACCGCAATGATTGCCCCGCAACGGGTACTCGATGGGTTTGATGCCACCTTTGACAGCCAAAGCAGCTACTTACAAGACAGCCCGTTTAGCACGCTGCACATGAAGCAATACCCATGGTTAAATGAATTACGCCAACAGTTTGCCAGTGTCGATTATTACTGGAGCGTGTGGGTATTAGGTTTCGATGAACAACGAAAACAACAGGTATTAGCCAAGCTATTGGGGGATGTCAGCAGCACTAAAATCGCCTTATTGATGATGTTTAGTTTTATCATTATCGCGCTGATTATTGCTTATTATGCTGGGTTATTTAGTACCGATCGCCAACAAGATCCACTCAATAAACGCTATCAGATCATTTGCCAACGCTTAGCCAAAAAAGGCATCGCCCGCCAACAAGGCCAAGCACCGTCCGATTACGCTGCGGCAGTCAGTGCACATTTAGGTGCCCTTACCCCTCAAGTGGCAGCGGACTTTACGGCCTTGAGCAGTGCCTATGTCGCTCTTAAATATCAACCACTGACAGTGTCGCAAATCCAGCAACAACAGCAACATTTTAGCCAGTTATATCGTCGCTTACGCCTGCGACTCTTTCGCAACTGATCTTGTGCACTACAGCAGCAATCATCCTGATTATTAACGGTTTTGATTGATGATTTACGGCAGAGTCCATAGAATGAATTAATCTCAAATTAGCGGGTCGCCCATGCTTACTTTAATTCAATCTAATCAGATGGAAGTGTTATCTGAACAACTGGCCAAACTATTGGCTATTCGCTTAGATAATGTCAGTTTATTAGCCTGTGAGCATGTGTTAGTTCAAAGCCCGGGGATGTCGACTTGGCTGCGTTTAGAAATCGCTAAACACAATGGTATAGCCGCCGCATTATCGTTCCCACTACCCTCGAGCTTTACCTGGCAATTATGCCATGACTTGCTGCCCGATGTGCCAAAAGATAATGCCTTTACCAAAGCGGCAATGACGTGGAAATTAATGGACTTATTGCCAAGTCTGCTAGATAACCCAGACTTTAGCCAGCTCAAACAGTACTTATCACCTCAAGTTGATTCTCCAAGTGATATTACTGATACAGATATCGATGCGAATACTGGTACTGGTACTGGTACTGATATTGATACTGAAACTAATGTTCATACAGCAAACACCCACGCCATATTGCAGCTCAATCAGTCACATGACGCGATTAAGCTATTTCAATTGTGTGGCCGCATTGCCGATATTTTTGACCAATACTTAGTTTATCGTCCCGAGTGGATTTTAGCGTGGGAGCAAAATCAGCCATTATCAAGCCTAGACAATCGCTTAACGTTAGATGAAAACCAGCAATGGCAACCAATCCTGTGGCGAGCATTAATCGATTATAACCAACATCATTTACACGCCAGTCATTATCATCGCGCCAATTTACATGCCGATTTAATTGCAACCCTGGCCAATCCAGATACTGACTTATCCATGTTGCCGGCTCGATTATACGTGTTTGGTATTTCATCCATGCCGCCACAAACCCTCGATGTGCTGTACCATTTAGCCAGTCGCATTGATGTGATTATGCTGTCTCTCAGCCCTTGCCAGCATTATTGGGGCGATATTATTGAGCCGAAAACCCGTGCCCGCATGGCGTTGCAATATGCCAATAAAAAACAACTCGACCAAGACTGGGAAGACAAGCTAGAAGTAGGTAATCCTATACTGGCCAATAATGGTCAAATGGGCCGTGAACTACTGGATTTATTACTGTCGTTACCGCCAGAGCACACCGATTTTGGTTACGACTGTTATGTTGAACCTGAGCCGAATAATCTGCTGCACGGGGTACAATACGACATTTTACAAATGGAAACACTCGGTCAACCATTAGGGCCAAATGCCAGTTTGTATCAAGATATTGATGCTCGCCGCACCTTATTGCCAAGTGATGACTCTATTACCTTACGCAGTTGTCACAGTGCCTTGCGTGAAGTTGAAACCTTACATGATCATCTTTTAGAATTATTATCAAACAACAGCGACTTAAGCCCTAAAGACATAGTGATCATGATGCCCGATGTTGCGGCCTATGCGCCGTATATTGATGCGGTATTTGGCACCGCCAACAGTCAGTATTTTGCCGACAAAAATCCGCATAAAGGCGATTACTACATTCCCTACGCCATTGCCGACAGGGGCGCAGCGCAAGAGTCACCGCTGATTAATAGCTTTTTAAGCCTGTTAAATATCAATCAAAGTCGCTTTGGCCTCACTGACATGATTGGTATTTTAGAAGTGCCGGCTATTTTGCGTCGTTTCCAACTCGATGATGACGAATTGTCGTTAATCCGCCGCTGGTTAGATGATGCCAATGTCCGTTGGGGCCGCAGTGAACACACTCGAAGCCAACTGGGTGTGCAGCCTTTTACGCAAAACTCATGGGCATTTGGCATTAAGCGTTTAATACTGGGTTACGCCTTTAACGACGATGCCGATATTTATCGCGATACCTTAATGGTGCAAGGCATTGAAGGTCAGTCATCTCAGGCATTAGGTAAGTTGCTCAATTTCTTAGAAACCATCGACACCTATTTCACTTTATTTGCCAATGACTACAGCACCGCAGAGCGCCTTGAACAATTACAACAGCTACTCACCGATTGCTACGACACCACAGATGACGAGCGTGAACAAATCCAAGCCATTCGAGATGCATTAGTCACCCTAGATTCCGAGCTTGAAAGCGCCGGCCATCAAGGCCAAGTCGATATTGAAGTCCTAAAACAGTGGTTTAATCAACGCTTAACTGAATCTCGAGTCGGCCAGCGTTACCTTGCTGGTAGCGTGAATTTTTGTACCTTAATGCCAATGCGATCAATCCCCTTCAAAGTGGTGTGCCTGCTGGGCATGAATGACGGCGTCTATCCGCGGGTTCAACATCCTGTCGGGTTTGATTTAATGGCGCATTTGGGGCCTAAAAAAGGCGACCGTTCGCGCCGATTAGACGACCGCTACCTATTTTTAGAAGCATTACTGTCTGCTAGAGAGCAGCTTTACATCAGTTATATTGGCCACAGTGAGCGCGATAATGCTGAACGTATCGCCTCAATGTTAGTGTCTGAATTGGTCGAATATTGCCAACTCAGCTACCTACCGCAATCCTTACAGCAACAGCTTGAACAGCAAGTAGACATCAATCTTGATGATGCTGATAAATCCGTACTGGCACAGCTTATTCAAGCGCAACCTTTGCAACCATTTGACGCTAAACTCTTCCGAGACACACCACAATCAGCGAATAGTGTCAGTAAACTGCAACACAGTTTTAATGCCCAATGGTGTCCGCCAGCCACCAATGCGACCATTAACAACCACTTTTTTGAGCAAGCATTACCCTTGTCGGCCGAACAGGCTGATGAAGTGTTCGCCCATACTCACATCAATAGCAATGGCATTAAAGTGGTCGAACTCGAATTGTCGGCATTAATCCGTTTTTATCGCAATCCTGCGCAATTCTTTTTCAACCGCAGTTTAAAAGTTGATTTATCACTGGATATTCAAGCCGATGACAATGACGAGCCGTTTAGCTTAAATGCACTCGAGCGTTATTTATTGCAATCACGCATGCTCGATAATGCCATTGAACATCAACTCGACAGCCCAGATCACGAATTACTCAGCAAGCTCAAAACCAGCGGTGAATTGCCCATGGCGCCGTTCGACGACTTGTTAATTAATCAATATTTACGCGATATATCGCCGTTGATTAATCGGGTGCAGTTTTTACAAGATCAACAAACCATGCACACGCTGAATGTGGATCTTAACTTTGATCTACCGATGCAGGATTTACCTGCAAGAGCAGATCCAAGCCAATCGTCCACAGTGCGAGTCAATCTTGTCGGCCGTATTGACGATATTTTGCCTAAAGGCTTAGTCAATTACCGCCCCGGCGCTGCCCACGGACGCGATTTTATTCGGGTGTACTTACGCCATTTATGCATCAACGCTATGGCAAATTCGTCCACCGCGGGCATGGGTAAAAATCAATTTAGTTACTTACTCGACATTGGTCATTTTCATGCCTTTGCGCCTATCACCGCCGAACAAGCGCAGGCGCAACTCCTGCGCTTTATCAGTGGTTTCATTCAAGGGCAAACTCAACCCTTGTGCTTTATGCCTAAAACGGCTTTTGCCTATGTTGAAACCGATGGCGACCATGAAGAAAAGTTACTCAAAGCCCAGCAAAAATGGGATGACGGCCAAAACCAATTCGGCGAAGGCCACGATCCACATAACCAGCGTTTATTCCATTTCCCAGAAGACTTTAGTGAAGCGACATTTGGCGCATTAGCCAGCCATTTACTGCAACCGATGTTAAGCCTGTATCACAAAGATAAACTGGCAGAATTAGACACCTTTGTCAGTGGCGCCGCAGTCGATATTCAAGCGCAACTCATTGCCAACGCAGCTAAACCAGGAGAGCATTAATGGACGCTATTACCGTGACACCGCTTAATGCCCTCACCTTACCTTTTAATGGTTCCAGCTTAATTGAAGCCAGTGCCGGTACGGGGAAAACCTATACCATTTCGGGTTTATACTTACGCTTATTGTTAGGCCACGGTGGTAAAGCGCCATTAAGTTGTGAGCAAATTTTGGTGGTAACCTTTACCAACGCTGCCACAGAAGAACTCAGAGACCGTATTCGTAAACGGATTAACTTAGCGTTTAAACGCTTTTTAGGCTTAGCCGTCAATGATGAGTTTATTGAACAGCTTTACCAAGACACCTTGGAAGATGAACGTCCTATTGCGTTAAGACGCTTAGACTTAGCGTTAAAGTCGTTAGATGAAGCGGCCATTTTTACCATTCACGCCTTTTGCCAACGCGTATTGTCAGACATGGCATTTGAGTCGTCACTGCTATTTGAGTCCGAATTTACCCTCGACGACAGTGAGTTTTTACACCATGCAGTGCGCGATTTCTGGCGTGAAGTCTGTTATCCATTACCGCCCTTTTTAGCCCAAGCCATTAGTGATGTGTTTGCTGAACCAGACGTGTTAGCACAAAAGCTGCGCCCGCTATTAGGTGCAAGCCAAGCTGTGTTGTCAAAGCAACCGCTGGCCTTTGAAACCCTACAACAGCAGCTAAGCCAAAGCATCAGCCGCTTTACCTTATTGTGGCAAAGCCTGCACGACAGCACTCTTGAATTATTGCAATCGCTACCATTAAACGGTCAACGTTTTGGTAAAGGCGCCGACGGCTACCCTAAACTAAGTCAACTGTTTGATAGTATTAGTAACTGGGTAAAATTTGGCCAAGGATTACCGCCAATAAAAGCGCTGGAGCAATTGGCATTATCCGAGCTTAAACTCAATAAAGGGGGCGTTATTCCCACTGCTGCTGAAGCGCCGTTGCTGGATCATATCGAGCGCTTGCTTGAGTTAATTAATCAGCTTATTCCGTCATTTTTAGTACGCGCCCGTGAAGGCATTCGTCAACGCTTTGCTGGCCAAAAACAGCAACGTAATTTAATGACACCCGATGACCTATTACTCAGCTTAGCCATGGCGCTCAGCCAAAACCCGATCACCCTAGCCCATGCTATTGCTAAGCGTTTTCCGGTCGCATTAATTGATGAATTCCAAGACACCGACCCTCTGCAATTCACCATTTTTAATCAGGTATATCAACAGCCGCTAGCATCGCAACTGGACTTAACCACAGCGACCACTGTGCACAGCCCAGCTAATGAAGACAATAGTAATGACAACAAAGCTAACGACGCCAGTAAAGGTCAGCTGAGCTTATTAATGATTGGCGATCCTAAGCAGGCGATTTATGCTTTTCGTGGTGCCGACATTTATACCTATATTGCCGCGCGCCAACAAACACAGGCCCATTATAATCTTGACACCAATTACCGCTCATCGACTCAATTAGTCAATGGCGTTAATCAGCTATTTAGCCAACATCAAGACCCGTTTATTAGCCAAGCTATCCCCTATGATATTGTTAAAACCCCATCATCGGCAGCCAATAAACACCTGAGTGAAGCCACAACCAATCCTGCCGCGCTGCGGATCCGTTTATTAGCCGAAGACGATGTTAATGGCCTCAATAAAACCAGCGCAAGACAACGCTTGGCCGCTGATGCTGCCAGCGAAATAAAGCGCTTACTCACCGAAGCGCAACAAGGGTTATGCCGAGTGAATACCAACCTTGAGCAGGAAGGTAAACCGCTCATTGCCAAAGACATTGCCATATTGGTGCGCGACCGTAACGAAGCCGCCGTGATGAAAGCGGCATTATCAGCACGTAAAATTGGCGCGGTATTTTTAAGCCGAGACAGTGTGTTTAACACCATTGAAGCCCGTGAAATGGCCATTTTATTGTATGCATTAGCCACGCCTAAAGATGAACGCGCTATCCGCGCCGCACTGGCCACTGAGCTTGTCGGGTTTAATGCCCAGCGGATCCATCAATTTAACCAAGATGAAGAACAACGCCAACAGGTATTAGATCAATTCACTCATTGGCATCAGTTATGGCAACAACGCGGCGTTATGCCTGCGCTGCTTAACTTTGCCAGCGAAACCAAACTGATCCATCGTTACCTGTCGCAATCTGTCACGGCTGACATTAATAGCGCTAATGAACATAATGTTAATGCTCACAGTGGTAGCACTTATAGCAGCAATAGTGACAATAGCTTTAATGATGCTGATGACGACAACGCAGCAGATCTTAAAGCCTCTGGTGAACGACGCTTAACCGACTTTAGGCATTTAGCCGAATTACTGCAGCAAAAAGCCACTGAGCTCGATGGTAGCAGCGCGCTTATCAATTGGTACGAACAACAACTGATTGGTAACAATGGCGGTGATGAACAGCAACTGCGCTTAGAAAGCGAACAGAACTTAGTGCAAATTGTCACTATTCATAAAAGTAAGGGCTTGGAATATCCGGTCTGTTTTGTGCCGTTTGTCAGCCTAGCCCGTGGCAATAAAAAACGCCCTGCACCTATGATGTACCATAAAAATGAGCAGCTCATTTGGGATATCGACGCCACCGACGAAGGCTGGGAACAACTCAAACAAGAAACCCTCGCTGAAGATTTACGCCTACTGTATGTGGCGCTAACACGGCCGGTTTACGTGTGTTATTTGTATATTGCTAACCAAAGCCGTCAGTTAAAGGCGGGGATCAGCAGCCAATTACCTGAAACAGGTATTGGTTATCTGTTGGGGATTACCGACAAGAAAACTGACTTTGCTCTTATTCAAGCCAAAGTGAATGCAATTGCCACCTTACCAGCGATGAGTGTGGAATGCTTGAGCAACGATATTGACGATTCAGTGCTCGCCGATATCCACGACAATAATGACCCGCTAGCGGCCAAAAAAGTCACTCGAGTACAGAGCCTTGCATGGCGAGTGGGCAGTTATTCTGGCTTAGTAAAACATCTGCCTCATGAGAGAGTCGCGCCCGGTGCCGACGATGAAGACTTCACCGATGAGTTAATCCAATTACAGTTACAAGATGAGCTAACTAGCGAACCTGAACTTGATCGCTTTACCTTTGAACGCGGCGCCAACGCCGGTAGTTTTATGCATTTAGTGTTAGAGCTGTTTGATTTTACCCAAGCAGACACTGAACTGACACCTGCGCTAACGAAAGCCATGAAACAATATGGATTTGACGAAGCCCTGTGGCAACAGCCGTTAATGGACTGGTATCAGCAAATATTGGCAGCGCCCTTGTTTATCGAGACATCGTCAGAGGACACATCACTGACATTAAGCCAATTAGGCATCAAGCAAAAAATGGTCGAAATGGAGTTTTATTTGCCTATTTCAACCTTACAAGCGTCGCAATTAAATCATATTTTGCAGCAACACGGTTATGTCGCCGGACTCGACTTTGACACCTTAAAAGGCATGTTAAAAGGCTTTATCGATTTAACCTTCGAGCACCAAGGTCAATTTTATATTGCCGATTATAAGTCCAACCATTTGGGTGATAACTATAGCGACTACACTCGCTCAGCCATGGCTAAAGCCATTGATGCTCATCGTTATAATTTGCAATACATCTTGTATACCTTGGCATTGCATCGTTACTTATCGCTTAGATTACCAAACTACAATTATCAGCAACATATTGGCGGCTGCTATTACCTGTTTTTACGCGGCATGCATCCTGAGCATCCTGGCGCGGGGGTGTTTTATGACAAACCACCGCAAGCATTAATCGAACAACTCGACCGCTTATTTACAGGTAATACAGACAATCGTGCGCCGGAGACGTCATCATGCTAATACTCACCCATCCAATCACTGAGTTATTGCACCTTTGGCAAGAACAGCGGCTCATTACCGCACTCGATCGTCATTTTGCTTTAGAGCTGGCCAATATTGAAACCATCAATAACGATCCCGCAATAAGCGAACAACAGCCGCAACTGTTCTTGCTTGTTTGCGCCATGCTCAGTCAGCAATTGTCTAATCAGCACAGTTGTTTAGTCATCGAGCAAATTGATTTAGCCAATCCCATGGCAGAGGACAGCCGCGGCAACGCTGAAATCAATTGTCGGATTGAACTTGACCATCAACAATTGATTGAACAAATCGTGCTATTTGATGCCGTCGGCCAGCCCGGTGACAACAAACCGATGATTTTTGAACATGGGCGCTTATATTTAAATAAATACCACTTCTTTGAAACTCAAGTGGCGGATAAGTTGACCCAATTAGCCAATCAACAAATTGAAATCGATCTAGCTAACAGTAATCTGCCGCAGCTCATTGAATGCTTATTTACCGCAGAAGACAGCAATAGCAGCCAGTTTAATTGGCAAAAAATTGCCACGGCCACAGCGTTGGCCAAAGCATTAGCAGTGATAACCGGCGGCCCAGGAACCGGTAAAACCACCACAGTAACCAAGCTATTATTGTTACTGTTAACCCAATCGCCGCTAACAATCCGTTTAGTCGCGCCTACAGGTAAAGCGGCAGCAAGGCTAAGTGAATCGATCAAGGCGTCTAAACATCGATTACTGCAACAGCTAACTCAAGTCAGCGACCCAGCATTGGCGAAAGTATTAACAGATTCGCTAAAACAAATACCAGAAGAAGCCTCAACATTGCATCGACTGTTGGGGGTTATCCCAAACTCATATCAATTTAGGCACCATCAGGATAATCCGTTGCGCTTAGATTTACTGGTGGTCGATGAAGCGTCGATGGTCGACTTACCCATGATGTATAAATTACTCAGCGCCCTACCGTCTCATGGCCGTTTGATATTGTTAGGCGACCAAGATCAACTCGCATCCGTAGAAGCTGGCGCAGTGCTCGCGGATATTTGTGTTGGCTTAAAACAAGCCAACCCGGTACAGGTATCCCCTTGGTCAATGCGTTACAGCGCCGCACAGGCAAAGCTCATTGAGCAATTAACCCAACAAGATGTCAGTCAGTTTATTCATCAACAGCCTAAAATTGGTGACAGTTTGTGTATGTTGATGCACAGCCATCGTTTTAAAGGTGATGCAGGTATTGGGTTATTGGCCAATGCGGTTAATCAATCAAATGTGCATGCGATTCGCCAAGTATGGCAAGATAATCATGCTGAATTGAATTGGTTTGAACATCAGCATAATGCCCAGGGAGATAACACAGGTAAACAAGCATTATTGGCATTATCGGTACACGCTTATGGTGACTACCTTAATTTGGTACTACAGAATCAACAGGCCATTATCGATCAAGCGGATCGGCAAGACAGCGCCATAACACTGCCGCATGCTGAACAAACCATCATCGACAGCTTTAATCAATATCGAGTCTTGTGTGCCATGCGGGCAGGTGAATTTGGGGTTGAGGGCATGAACATCGCCATCACCGACAGCCTTAAACACGCCAAACTGATTACTCCTCAAAATGAGTTCTATTTAGGCCGACCGATCATTATTCAAAGTAACGATTACAACTTAGGCTTATTTAATGGCGACATTGGTTTAATCTTGCAAGACAGCACTAAGCCAAGCCGCTTAATGGCCCACTTTGTTATGGCTGATGGCAGTCTGCTTAAAGTATTGCCCGCACGCTTACCCAGCCACGACACTTGCTACGCCATGACAGTCCACAAAAGCCAAGGCAGCGAGTTTGATAAAGTCAGCTTTGTATTGCCACATAAACCCAGCTCCGCCCAATGGCAACTACTCAGTAAAGAACTGCTTTACACCGCCATCACCCGCGCCAAAAACCATTTCTATTGCTTAGGCACGGCAATGATATTTGAAAAAGCCAGCAAACAAGCGACATCACGAGCATCTGGGCTAGCTTGGAGATTGTGGGGCTGATTTTAAGAGAAATAACATGAACGCTATTCCAAGGTAAGCAAATCTGCACTATCACAGATTAGTCGGGACCGAATTTGAACAGCTTCAGCTGGCCTAAAGATGAGCGCTATGGGTGACAGCGAATAAAATCTGCCAGTGCACTTATCTGGTTTGTTGGCCATTTGAGCAAGCGGCTCATTCAAGCAACGCATAAGCCAAATCATTCCAAGCCCACTCACTAAAGTGGGCTTCTATTATCGTCTTTTGAACAACTTATAGGCAGCTAAAACGAGTTGAGCTCAACTTATTCACTTAAAAACGAAGCTAACTCATCAACATGAGATTGAGTTTCATTGATGAGTAGGCCTATTTGAACCGCGGCGTCATTTGACGTTTTCGCAAGATTACGAACTTCGTCCGCAACAACGGCAAATCCACGTCCGGCTTCACCTGCTCTTGCTGCTTCGATGGCTGCATTGAGGGCTAATAGGTTAGTTTGATCGGCGACCGCATTAATGGTCGTTACTGTATTTTGAATTTTACTCAACACTATAGACATAGCACTGTGCGTTTCGGTCACTAACTTATTACGAGAAGAAACATTACTACCAAAAACAATATACTTAGAAATATTTCCATTCAAATCCGTAATGGAAGAAATAACACAATCTAAAATCACTTCATTCCCTTGATGAGTCAGTTTCATCATGACTGCTGTCGGTTCGCCTCGTTGGATCATCTGCGTACGAGAATGGTCTAAGTGGTCTTTTAAATTTCCCACTACATTTTGCATTTGTATATCGTCGTGTAAATTTAACTGCTTTTTAGTATAGTCATTAGCTGAAATAAACTGACCACTTTGATTAAACTCTAACACTGCCGAATGACTGCTTATTGCATCTCTTTGATTAATCTGTTCTAACACAATACGTTTGATTTCACGCACATCAGAGCTCACACCAACAAAACCTGTGTGCTCACCCTTGTCATTAAAAATCGGATTTACTGCCAATACAATCCAATATGGCACTCCATTTTTATCAAAATTCAATATTTCTTCATAGAAGGCTTGTTTTGCTTTGAGCTTTTGAGATATGCGCTTAATCGTTTCTTTGTCGGTTTGTTCTCGTTGCAAAAGTATACCGGGTTTTTTGCCCTTTACTTCTGCAAGGGTCAAGCCTGAAAGTTTTTCAAAACCAGGGTTTACATATTCAACTAAACCATTTTTATCAGTGATCAATACACTAGTGCTAGTGTTACTTACCACCTTTGATAACATTTCAAATTGCTTAATGTGCTGGTTTTGCTCTTGATGGGATAATACATAGGCGGTGAACTTTTGATTACCAGAATTTATTTGATGGCGCGCCACATGAACATAGACCTTATCCTGCTCAGATAAACAAAGTAGGTGTTCTTTATTGTTAAGCCCATTTTTTAACGTTCTCTGTAAATTGATATCTGCTTGATTTAAATAAATAGAGTCAGTATTTACGGGATCTAAATTAGCTGTTACTAACTTTTCATTGTTATCAAATACAACATAGGCCTTGCCACTGAAAGCTAATAACTCTTGCCACACACTTTCAGTTAATAACGGTGTTGATACAGCATCAAACGTATAAAGTGAGCAAGACTCTAAGTTTTTATAAGTCAGTTGGATAACTTGCTGACTAAGGAGTAGGTTTTCATCACAGCGAATAGTTTTGCTGCTACTGTCATAACGAGTAAGCAATAAAGTAAAGGTTTGATTATGACCAGCTTGTTTTAAGCGCTTGCTTAATTGATTAAAAGCATCATTAACGACAATAATATTTTGCTGAGCATCGACCACAACAGCAGCTGACTGATGCGTGGTAACTAGCTGCAATGCTAGCGCTTTCCGACTAATTTTCGAACTAAACCACATAATAGATCTCTAATAAAAAAAGTAACAACGTCAATACGTTAGTCGAGCGTTAATCGATCACTATTTAGGGTCTCAGTAATTGGGGTCATCGCAATAACTGGTTTAGTCTTTAAATCATTACATTGAATATATAACGGGTAAAAAATATTGCTCTTATTTGAGAAAAGTAACAAAGCCAGCGATTTTTATGATGATTGCGCAAACACTCTTAACTGCAGTTGCCACTCACTAAAGGATAATAAAAATAGCGCCGAATAAAGCAAATATGCGCTTACCTCCTATACTGTTATTTAAGACACACCGTAGTGTGCCAGTAACCTTAGTTTTTATAAAAAACTGCAGCTTGAAAAAAGCGAGGAGGAAGCATGATTAATCACGTTTGGGGACTTGTACATCATCCTGATAAAGAATGGCGCAACATAAGTAATGAACATGAAACGGTCAGTCATTTGTACACGAGTCATGTACTGTGGTTGGCGGCGATCCCGGTGGTCAGTACTTTTATTGGTACGACACAGTTTGGCTGGACTTTTGGTGGTGAAGACACAATCAAGGTCTCAATGGAGAGCGGTTTAAGCCTAGGAATTTTATTTTATGTGTTAATTTTAACGGCAGTGACAATAGTCGGTAGTTTGATCCATGGGTTGGCGCGTAAATACCCTAATTGCCCAAGCAGAAATGAATGTATTGTCTTTGCCGGTTATATTGCCACACCGATGTTTTTAAGTGGCCTGTTTGCTATATACCCTATGATTTGGTTATGTACACTCGCCTGCATTATGGGCATTTGTTATACAGGCTATTTACTCTATCGTGGTACACCAAGCTTTTTAGGCATAAGTAATCAACAGGGCTTTATTATATCAAGCACGACGCTAGCCATTGGTGTATTAGTACTAGAGGTTTTACTGGCCGCCGTTGTATTGCTGTGGAGTCTTGGTGCAGACAATACCATTATCTGGAACCTATTCAGATAGACCATATGTTGTGAGTACATCGACGGAAAACGCCTTAACAATTTGGCCAAAGATACATGAGCTGTTAAGCATCAAGTCATCAGGAGATGCATTATCTTCTGATGACTCCCACAAGACATGAACAGCTTTTTATTGAGCTTAAGCAAACAAGATAACTGTAGCGCAATGCTGGATGCTAGGAATACTAAAAAACCACAACCTATTTAGGTAAAACCACCATCTTACTCATGCGGTCGCACAGCGTAAAAACAGGTAATAAAGGCTCATTAAATCCGCGAGATTATCATTCCACAAAAAACACATCTTACTTTGTGCTAAGTCCATTGAGAATTTGCTGAATGAAAATCAACCATAAAAACCATTTTATAATGAAAAAATATCGTCACACAATAAATACGCTGACGTTATCTGCCGGCTTCGGGGATGTAAATCTGTAACCTGGTGTTCTAACACGGCTAAAATGATAGCTAACAAGACTCACCCTATCAGTACGATGAGTTGGGCGTACTCTCAGGATTAACCTCACCATAAACCTCTTCAGGATCGACATCATTAATCAATAATATTTCCCTGACTGTTTCAATGTGATCTAAAATCTTTTGGTAATCATCACCATACTCATATTTAGTCACTTCAATTGATTTTGGCATGTAAGTAAACGCGATTTTCAATGCGTTTAGCGCCGATTCACTTATTTTGTCACTCATATAGAAGGTCCTTATCTGATAGTTTGAATTGATAGCATCTAACTCAAGCATTCTGCCACTAGGTAGCATTGAAATTGATTGTGTCAACAAGCGCACAAGCGAGACTAGAACTCAACTGTACCCTTTTACAGGTAAACAACTTAACCTCTTTGAACTCAGATTACGATAGTTATTTATGATCACTTACTTATATAATATTTAATTTAATCATAGTATTGGATGTTAATTGCATTCAGGGTAATTCAAGTACAGACAAGGTAGCAAGTTTATTTATCTGCAAAATAACAAGACAGTATCAATTACTCAATAATTATAAAAATTAATAGCTTAATAGATATAATTAAAACTGAAACCCACTTGTAAACAAATTGTAACCTAAGTGTTACTTTATGTTCATTGTAAACCTCTATGTTATGGCTAGGTCCTTAAATAACTTAACTACAACATAGGGTAATATGAATATGCTCAAACAAGGCTTATCAGTGGTTATCGCTAGTATATTGTCTTCGGCAACATACGCTGGTTCTGCAACCGCAGCGACAACGACTGACACACAACTCAATAATGCTTGGTATAAAGACGGTCAAGCAACCATCACCGAAAAATTACAACAATCAAGATCAACAAGAGCAAAAAATGTCATCTTGTTTGTTGGCGATGGTATGGGTATTTCTACACTTACCGCTGCTCGGATTTTAAAAGGACAATTAGCTGGTAATTCTGGTGAAGAAGGTTACTTAAGCTTTGAAACATTTCCTTATTCAGCTCTAGTTAAAACATACAATGTAGATGCACAAACACCAGATTCAGCTGGCACCATGACAGCCATGATGAGCGGCTTAAAATCAGACGCTGGTGTTTTGGGTGTTGACGAAGACGTCGTTCGTGGGAGCTGTGCTTCCGTTAAAGGCAACGAAGTCGTAACGGCTCTAGAGTTAGCCGAAATAAAAGGCTTGTCGACGGGTGTGATATCAACCGCTCGTATTACCCACGCAACGCCAGCCGCCACATATGCAAAATCAGCAGACCGTGACTGGGAAGATATCTCAGATATGGATATTGACAATAATGCTGAACGTGCAAATTGCGAAGATATCGCATCTCAACTGGTTAACTTTGAAAAAAATCTAGAACAACGTTATACCGGAGTTGATGTAAATGGTATTGATGTTGTTATGGGTGGCGGACGTCGACATTTTCTCCCTAAAGACGCCGCATTTAATAGTGTTGATGCCGTTAGCGCTATTGAAGGCGATCGAACCGATGGACGTGATTTGACCGCAGAATGGAGCGCTATGTATCCAAATGGTAAATACGTTATCGACCAAGCTGGATTTGATGCCATTGATACAGAAAAGACTGAACGTGTTTTTGCTTTATTCAATGAATCTCATATGCAATACGAAGCTGACCGAGGCAATGATATTGCCGGCGAACCAAGCCTTTCTCAAATGACCGACAAAGCCATTAAAGTATTGGATAACAATCCAAAAGGTTACTTTTTAATGGTTGAGTCTGGACGAATTGACCATGGACATCATGCTGGTAGTGCAAGCACAGCCCTTAATGACGCTATTGAGTTTTCAAATGCCGTTCAAGCGGCATTAGATGCAACAAATGATGAAGAAACGCTCATTATTGTCACCGCCGATCACAGCCATGTGTTTACGATTGCTGGCTATCCTAAACGTGGTAATCCTATTTTGGGTAAAGTTGTTGGTATTGGTGCTTCTGAGCCTAGTGAAGATTCAGACGGCAATCCTTACACCACATTAGGTTATAGCAATGGACTGGGTTTCAGAAACTTAGGCGCAGAAACAGATGGCGATGCATCATATGCTGCTGAAGCTGTCGCTGGCCGTCAAGACATTGCCGCAATCGATACAACAACCCCAGGTTATCACCAAGAAGTGACTGTTCCATTAGATAGCGAAACTCACGCGGGGGAAGATGTTGCTATTCATACATCAGGCCCAGGTGCGCATTTAGTTCAAGGTATTGTTGAACAAAGTGTCGTATTCCATTTAATCAATCGTGCTCTTGGTTTAGTTGGTCAATAGACCCTATAAGGTTTTTATGATGAATAAATTTATATTATCAACAATAACAGTTTCTTTGGTTTTTGCATTATCAGCTTGCGGCGACAACGGTGACAATGGCACAGATGGAAGCAACGGCATCAATGGTTCAAATGGAGCAAACGGAACGAATGGTACTAACGGAAACAACGCGTTAATCACACAAACTCCCTTGCCGGTAGGTAATGAAAATTGTCTCAATGGTGGTGTGCAAATCGACTCGGGGATCGATACCAATGCTGATACCGTTTTAGATGCGTCTGAAATAACATCCACTCAATATGTATGCTCGCCTGCCGCAACCTCAGTAAATGATAGCGAACTGCTGAGCAGTTTAAATAACTCATGGTTTAAACAAGGTGCTGCCGAAATAGAAACGGCAGATGATGTTTGGAAAAAAATAGATAGCCAATTAGTAAATAATGCCAACGTATCGATTGCAACAGCATCTACCGCGGCTGAAATAACAGCACTTAAAGGCTCAGCTAAGAACGTGATTTTATTTGTTGGTGACGGTATGGGTATTTCAACTGTAACTGCCGCGCGTATTTTAGATGGTCAAAATAAAGGCATGATGGGTGAAGAAAACCAATTAAGCTTTGATAAGTTCCCATTTTCTGGTTTAGCAAAAACCTACAACGTTGATGCACAAACACCAGATTCTGCAGGAACAATGACAGCGATGATGTCGGGCATTAAAACGGATGCTGGCGTGTTAGGTGTTGACGAAAATGTGGTTCGAGGCAATTGTGCTAGCACTAAAGGCATTGAGATGATCACGGCCTTAGAATTAGCTGAGATTGCAGGTAAATCAACGGGGGTTATTTCTACCGCACGTATTACGCACGCGACACCTGCTGCGACTTATGCAAAGTCAGCAGATCGTGACTGGGAAGATATCTCTGATATGGATATTGCCAACAATCCTGAACGCGCTAATTGTGAAGATATTGCATTACAGTTAGTCAATTTTGAAGCCAACTTAGAAGCTCGATATACCGGTGTAGATGTTGATGGTATTGAAGTTGTTATGGGTGGTGGTCGTCGTCATTTTTTACCTAAAGATGCAGCATACAATAGTAATGACGCAGTCAGTACTATTGAAGGTGACCGTACTGATGGCCGTGACTTAACCGCCGAATGGCAAGCTAAGTATGCAACAAGTGCTTATGTATATGACCAGACTTCATTTAATGCTATCGACACTGAAACAACACCACACGTATTTGGTTTATTTAACGAATCACACATGCAATACGAAGCTGATCGTAAGAATGATATTGCTGGTGAACCTAGCTTGTCAGAAATGA
This sequence comes from Shewanella sp. SR43-4, assembly GCF_014163845.1. Classification (NCBI taxonomy): domain Bacteria; kingdom Pseudomonadati; phylum Pseudomonadota; class Gammaproteobacteria; order Alteromonadales; family Shewanellaceae; genus Shewanella; species Shewanella sp. SR43-4. The sequence continues at coordinate 199,319 of NZ_JACJEB010000002.1, forward strand.
CAGCCACTGCCATTAAGGTGCTTGATAATAACAACAAAGGTTTCTTCTTAATGGTTGAATCTGGTCGAATTGACCATGCTCACCATGCTGGAAATGCTTACAACGCGCTAAATGACGCGATTGAGTTTGCTAAGGCTGTACAAGTAGCGGTTGATGCAACTAGCCAAGAAGACACCTTAATTATTGTTACAGCAGATCACAGCCATGTATTTACCATTGCAGGCTACCCTAAACGTGGTAACCCAATCTTAGGTAAAGTGGTTGGTATTGGTGAGACTGAGCCAAGTTTAGCCTCAGACGACATGCCTTATACAACGTTAGGTTATGCCAACGGCCTTGGTTTTAGAAATTTAGGCGCACAAACCGATGCTGATGCAAGCTATGCAGCTGCAGCAGTAACAGGCCGCGTTGACTTAACTGATGTTGATACATCAACTGCGGGGTTCCACCAAGAGTCGTTAGTACCACTCGATAGTGAAACGCATGCGGGTGAAGACGTTGGTGTTTTTGCTGTTGGACCTGGTGCCCAATTAATAACAGGAACTAATGAGCAAAGCTTAATATTTCACGTAATGGATTACGCAGGCAACCTTTCAGGTACAGCCCAGTAAATAAGTAAAACGTTATCAATAAAGAATAGGGGCTTGCCCCTATTCTTTAACGTTTAGCTTCCACCTTGATACTTAATCAGCCAAAAAGATGAAACACATGAAAACTCTATTATTCATAACCGCTATTACTTTGCCGTTATTTGCTTCAGCAAGTGAAGACTGCCAATCAACTACCCTTATGGCGACTTATAATATTGAACAAACAACTCACGATGCGGCATCAAACAAACAAAACCAACTGGTATTATTAAGAGCCCAAAACTCGGTATTTCACATCAGCAATCAACAAGTAGCAACACAATGGACCACACTGCCAAATAATCACATGAAAAAAACCTCATATTTTATGGATGATAAACGTGCAATTGAATACGAAGCGACCAAAACGAAATCTAATCAAGCATGGCAATATCATGCACAATTACTGAATCCGTTATTTAAAAACCAGTCAACACTCATTGAAACTACTGGACAAGGTTGCAACAAAATTGAGCATTATCAACAACAAACAAATACAAAAACAGTTGATATATGGTGGTTTCCAGCAAAAAAATTAGTACAACGCATTAGTACTGTATTGTCAGATAAAAGTGAATCTGCAGATAAAGCCATAAATTGGCAATTAAGCGAAATAACTTACGACAACAACATTATTCAACAACAGTTAGATACATTATCTGCGTACCAATCGACCGACTTTGCTGATATTGGCGATAGTGAATATGACCCATTTTTTAGAAAAATGATCAACTTAGGTTTTATTGAGCACAGCGCATCAGGATTTTATGACAGTGAAGGTAATTCATTATCGTCAGCACATCAGCATTAACATTGGCATGAGCCATCGTATTTATGGGTTTATGTGATCAAAGCCGTGACAGTTATCTTCGCTCTTCGCGCCCCAGTATTAAGTAAACTGAACATTAACCAGACTATTTGTCTCGCTATCACAGGGAAGTGAAGCGTTACTCCCGTAATACGGGTCATTAAACATAACGCCGTGACAAACTAGACTGATTGAAGGCTTCTCGCTCAATATTGACAACACCTTACTAGACGTCGCGCTGGGTTAATGAAAATACGGCACATGCGACAACAAACTCAGCAGCGATGACACTTGCCTATGTGGTAGCGGCATTATTATTGCGAGCATGTATCAACCGCTAAAATGGTTGTCTTATCATCCTCAACCACCAAGCGCTTTTGAGTGAGTTTGGCGAGTATCCCAATCTCATGATTATTTGCGCTAAGATAACGTCAACGCCGCAAAATTACGGTATCCTTAGTCCAAATGTTCAACTGCAGCCCTTAAATGCCCACCAATATCATTACCATGTTCCCTGAGTCGTCCGATAAATCATCGACTCCCGCATCGATAAGCGCTGTAGAGCAACCAGCAGCTGTGACCTGTTCAAATTGCCAGGCCTGTTGTTGCCGCTTAGAAGTAATGTTAATCACCGAAACCGGTGTGCCTAAAGTGTATATAGCCAAAGATAATTGGGGCGGAGAAGTAATGCGCCGTCTTGATGATGGTTGGTGTGCCGCGCTAGATCGAGACACTATGATGTGTTCAATTTACGAAGTTCGGCCACTGATTTGCCGTGAATTTGAAATGGCCGAATACGAATGTGTCTCTGAACGCGAAGCTTTCGGAATATAAGCCCTAAGACGTTGATGTTAACTGTAATGCCATTACAGTTAACATCAACAAACTGCTCAATGAAATCAAGCCGTCCCAAAAGCTACAATGGTTTAGTTTGATGACTGATAAAATACATCTGGTAACTTCCAGCTAATAACTTGCTGTTGCCCCTGCCAATTTTCAATGGTTAACCACGCCTTGTGTTCTGCTGTTAATACTTCTGGCGCAATAGCATGAACTTCTTGTCCATGCTGACTTCCATGCAAGATACCTGCATCGCCCATTTGCAGTGTTTCTAATGGTAAGGGCTCTGTGCCAATATTTAAATATGCTTGACGGATCTGGTTTACCTGCCCCTTACTAAACAATAATAAAAAATCTTTAGTGTAGGTACCATCGTGAAGATATGGCGGATCAAGATTATACGGCATAGGTGTTATTTCAAAAGCTCCGACCGCTTGGGTTTCCCATGCCTCAGGGAATTGCGGGAATAAAGACTGATATAGAAAATAACCGACTAGCACTAGCATTAAGCCATTTATTTTATACTTGTAACGATTCCATATGGTATTTTTAATGCGGGCCATTAGTTACCTTCCTGCTCGACTAGCGATGAGTTATGCATTGTCAACGAATCGTCGAGTTCGGTTCTGGCAGCTTTTACGGTTCGACTTCCCCACATTAAAAATCCTGTGATAGACATACCCGTTAGAAATACGCCAAAAATAAACCAAATCACTTTTGTCCACAGACCGCCGATTGTGCCGTAATGCAGGGGGTTAGCGATATGTGATAGCGTTTGTAACGTCGTCATTGCCGCTGGCGATCTTTCACTTTCAATGTTGCCGCTCCAAGGATTAACCGTCACACCATAAGCGTATTGGTCATAGAAAATGTGATCTCCTTGACCATACACTTTGTAAGTATCTCGATTGTGCTCAGGAAGCATAATGTAAGTACTTTTAAAATCCGCGAAGGTTTGCTCTGCGAGATGAAGTGCATTAGCCAAAGTATATGGCCTAATTGGCGCACCATCGGTTGTCGTTATAAGCTGACTGACCTCCACTAAAGGAGGATGTTCTTCAATCTCGATATGATTGTGCCACATAATCGCCTGTGCTAAATACCATAACCCCGTAATGCTCATTAACATTAAAAACCACATTGACCACACGCCAGCCAATCGATGGAGATCTGCAAGCAGCGTTTTTTTACCTTGGTTTATTCGTAATTTAGGCTGAGTAAAAGCGCGCCAGAACTTTTTATAAATCACCAGTCCAGATACCAGCGCTCCTAACATAACAATGGCCATGAAACAGACAATGTAATAGCCAACACTGTAATTACTGTGCCAAGGAAACAGCAACCAGCCATGTAAGGAACGCATAAAATTAGTGAAGGTCATGCCAAGGTTGATTGCTTGTATTTGGCCTGTGTATTGATTGACGTAAGCGATAGCAAAAGGCACATCGCTATCACTAAAGATCACTGCATTAACTAGATAAGACTCAAAGCTCATCACTGTGGTGATGTTTGCTGTTGGGTGCGCTTGTTGCACAATGTCAACGAGTTCTGACATCGGCTTTTCAGTCAAATTTTGCGGATTAGTTGCGCGAGCGTCAGGATTGGTCAGCCAGGTTAACTCATGACTTATCACTGAAATGGTCCCGGTAAGGCACACAAAACAAAATATTATCCATACGGGTAATGAAAACCAGCCATGAAGCTTAAACCAAAATCGATTACTACGTTTTGCCATCTGTTTTCCAAATTTGTTCGCTGTCGTTATATACATGAATATCCCGCACATGCTAATACGATTGATAACCAATCTCAACAAATATTGAGTGATAATTATTATCAATTGTAAATTTTGGGTTAATCCTCGCATTTTTATCAATCTGACCTTAATTATATTTGCTAATGATAATCGTTAGCAATAACATTAGCATCTAATAAGCGCTATGGTTGGCCGTTAATATTATTCATCGTTTGAAAAAGATACAGGTAAAGCAAAACATGAAACCGAAACACATATTTGCACTTTCATCATTAGTTTTGGCGATGGGCTTTGTAGTACAGCCCTTCGCCCTAGCAGCCGAACAACAACAAAATGCTGACAACAATGATCAAAACATTGAAAAAATCCAAATTTTAGGTGTACGTTATAAACGCGTTAGCCAAGGCGCAACAGGCTTAACCATGGAGATTAATGAGACACCTCAATCAATCAGTGTGGTCACCAACGATCAAATAACTAATTTTGGCGCTAATAATCTTAACGACGTACTTCGTCTTGCTACTGGTATTAATGTTGAAGAATGGGAAACCAACCGCACACAATATACTTCTCGTGGTTTTGAAATTAAAAGTACCCAAATTGATGGCGTTGGATTGCCAAATGACTGGGGGATAGTCACTGGTGCAATGGAAGCTTATGGTTATGAAAAAATTGAAGTTATTCGTGGCGCTAACGGCCTACTAACCGGGATAGGTAATTCTGCTGGTACCATTAATTATGTGCGTAAACGCCCGACGAATGAAAATGAAGGTGAAGTAGGCATCTCATACGGTTCAGATGACTTTAAGCGCGTACAGGCTGATTACTCTGCCCTATTAACAGAAAGCGGTAGTTGGGCTGGTAGAGTTGTTGCGGTAGTAGAAGACAAAGGGTCATACCTAGATGGCCTAGAAAATGACCGTGGTTATCTTTACGCTGTCGTTGATGGTCAGTTAACAGATAACTCAACCTTAACGTTAGGGTTTTCTTACCAAGATGCCAACACAGACGGTAATACCTGGGGTGGATTAGTATTTAACTATACTGACGGTACCCAAGCTGAGTGGGATACTAGTGCGACTACAAGTCAAGACTGGACCATGTGGGACACCATTAATACAACCGCGTTTGTTGAGTATACTTACATACTGCCTAACGATTGGGATCTTAAAGTTGCCTATAATCATCAAGGATTAGAAGATGAAAGTAAGCTATTTTATGCTTCTGGTACCATTGATAAAGAAACGGGTTTAGGGTTAATGGGGTCGCCAGGTCGCTATGACACTGAATTTTCAGCCGATATATTAGATATCACCACAATTGGTCATTACGGCTTATTTGGTCAAGATCACGAACTGACCTTAGGCTTAAGCGGTTCAAAAAGTAAAAAATACATGTACCAACACCCATTTGATTATACTGCCACTCCGGCATATGGGCCCACGCCGGCCTTCCCTTACGATCTCGATGCTATTCCTGAGCCAGAATGGGCCGATAAAATCGAGTACTCTGACATAGATGTTAGTTTACTGCGCGCTTATGGTTCGACTAAGTTCAATATCAATGACAGCCTATTTGTCGTTGCTGGTTTTAATGCGATTAAATATACCCGCGAAGGTATTAATAGCGGTGTTGATATTGACAACGATGAGAGTGAATTAAGCCCTTATGCAGGCGTGGTTTACAGCATCACAGAGGATATAAATACCTATTTCAGTTATTCAGATATTTACCAACCACAAGAGCAATATGATTACGATGGGTATTTTTTAGACCCAACTAAAGGCGTCAATTACGAACTGGGGCTAAAAACCCTGTGGCTTGATAATGATTTAATGGCTACCTTTGCACTATTTAGTGCTGAGCAAAATAACCTCGCTAGCTACGCCGGCCTTAATGCTAACGGAAACTATTTTTATAAAGGTGTAAACGTCGAATCGAAAGGATTTGAAGTTGAAGTAACGGGACGCATCACAGACAACCTCAATGCAGTATTCGCTTATACGCTGCTTGATATAGAAGATGACAACGGCGCTGAAGCAAATGAGTGGGCAGCACGAAACGTGGTTAACTTTTCGATGGATTATACCATCCCACAATTGCCAGAAGTAAGCGTTGGATTAGGCGGCAGATGGCAATCAGAAACCAAAAACGTTGATCCTAAAGTAGAGCAAGATGCCTATTTAGTGGTTAATGCTTTTGCAAGTTGGAACATTTCTGACGATCTAAACCTAAGAGCGAACATTAATAATCTCACCGATGAAAAGTACATTACTAGCTTGGCGACAATAGGCTATTACGGCGCACCTGTGAATGGTTCGGTGAACTTAACTTATCGCTTCTAAGTGGCATGAATACGCTACCGCGTAACGACTGAATTTATGCCATCAATTTAAGTATTTGCGTTTAATGCGTTGGTTACCACATCAATATAATCGGTGCGGTAACCACGCTAACAGGCAATATATTGATTGATAAAAAACCTCTTTTTATAAACATAAAAAGAGGTTTTTACTTTTACAGCTGATATATAAAATTATTTACAGGCCCAACACAAAGATAGCGTTGAGCTCGTCGTCTAAACTATATCGCCTTATTGACGATTCAATCTGCCGCTGGTTTTGGCGCTTATAAAAGAGTGATAATCGAAACAAGTATAGCCAAAGCTTATAAATACCCTCACTTTGACAGGCGAATAGATATGCCGCTGTTTATTATTTCGTTGAGCTTATTTAAGCTACTTAGCTTCGAAAATAAACCTAATTAGCTAAAATAGTATTAACTCTTACTTGCGCTGTATGGCTAAGGGTCTTTATCATAAGCATTACTTATTTAGGGCGAATCCAATCCAATCTAGCCCATTCTTTTTTGGTCTTTCAGGAGCAAACATGCCAAAGATTAATCTGCTGCTATTGTGCGGCGGTGGCGGTGCAGAACACGATATTTCATTAATGTCAGCACGTTTTTTTGAGTCATCACTGGCAAAGTCAGATAAATTTTCGGTACTTAAGCTAGTACTCGATAAACACGGTCATTATCACACTGAAGACGGAAAATTATGCGACCTGACTAATCGGCGTGAGATTCGTTTTGAGGATAACAATACGCCAGCATGGCCCGTTGATTATGTGATCCCGTGTATTCATGGTTTCCCGGGCGAAACCGGTGATATTCAATCTTACTTTAACTTAATTCAACTGCCCTACTTTGGCTGTGAGTCTGAAGCCTCAAGTAATTGTTTTAACAAAATCACCGCTAAAATGTGGTTTTCAGCTTTAGGTGTGCCAAACACGCCTTACATCTTTTTGCATCAACTAGATGATGCTGCAATCAAGCAAACTGAAACAGCATTTGATCATTGGGGATCCGTTTTCGTTAAAGCTGCTTCACAAGGATCGTCTGTGGGTTGCTATAAGGTTGATGTGAAAGCCAATATCGCTAACGTACTTAAAGACGCATTCAGTTATGCCCCTTATGTGGTCGTTGAGCAAACTATCCATGCGCGTGAATTAGAAGTCGCCGTATACCAGTATCAAGGTGAAGTAGTTGCGACCTTACCGGGCGAGATTATTTGTGACAGCAATACCTTTTATTCATTTGATGAAAAGTACGCTAAAAATAGTAAGGCCCGAACCGACGTGGTTGCAGAGAACCTCAGCCCTGAGATCAGTCAACTGATCCGTGATTACGCAATAAAAGCCTTTAAAGGGATGAAATTACGTCACTTGTCGCGTATCGATTTCTTTTTAACTGATGATAATCAAATCCTTTTGAATGAAATCAATACCTTCCCTGGGTTAACGCCTATTTCAATGTTCCCGAAGATGTTGCAAAACCATGGCCATGATTTCACTGAATATTTAATTGATGTGATTGGGCAACAGCTTGATTTAACGTAAACAACTTTAGTTCGAAATGCATAAAACAAAAGGCCAGCAAATTTGCTGGCCTTTTCTATACGCTTACAATCTTAACCCGTTTAGAACCCTTCTACACCCGCCATATCAGGTAATTGATGTGCAATCCCTTTATGACAATCGATACAGGTTTTTTCGCCGCTAGCCAGAGACGTTGAATGCATTTGTGATGCACGCTTAGACTGACGAGTGAAATCCATATAATCAAAATTATGGCAGTTACGGCACTCTAATGAATCGTTAGCTTTAAGGCGTTGCCATTCATGTTCCGCCAGCTCTCGACGCTTTCCTTCAAACTTTTCTCGCGTGCTAATAGTACCGAATACTTTACCCCACACTTCTTTAGACGCTTGCATTTTACGGGCAATTTTGTCGGTCCAGTTATGTGGCACATGGCAATCCGGACAGGTTGCACGCACACCACTTCGGTTAGTGAAGTGAATGGTGGTTTGCAGCTCCTGATAAACGTTGTTTTCCATTTCATGGCAACCGATACAGAATTGCTCGCGGTTAGTCAGCTCTAAAGCGGTGTTAAATCCGCCCCAGAAGATCACTCCTGCGATAAATCCACCAATGGTTAAGAAGCCAAGACTGTAATGGACACTCGGACGACGCAGCACTTTCCACACGAGTTTTAGTTGCTCAAATAATTTTGCAAACATAGTCACTCCTAGTGCTTAACTGCGGCTTTCGCCTTCATTAAGTGGTCTATATCGACAAAGTCATTTTCAACCAACAACTTGGCATCTAACTGCGGTGCATGACACTGAGTACAGAAATAACGACGGGGTGATAAATCAGCCAAGAAATTATTGTCGCGGTCCATATAGTGAGTCACGCTCACCATTGGCGCCTGTGAATGACCGGTACTGGTACGCGCATGACACTGGATACACTTGTTCACTTTAAGATCGATTTGATAACCATCAATCTTGTGCGGGATCACCGGTGGCTGCATAGGATAATTACGAACCTGCTTAACATCGGTATTGATCACCGCTTGCATTGCAGGCGGTGTCGGTTCGATATTAATTGGCGCTAAACGTAATGTGTCGATTTTGTCTTCAGGTATGCTGGTAGCCATTACACTGACAGAGAAACCTAATAACGCGATAATCGATAATAATTTACCTGTTTTCATGGTCTGTCTCCTTAAGCCTTAACAATCTTTACTGCACATTTTTTATAGTCAGTTTGTTTTGACAAAGGATCTGTCGCATCTAACGTCACTTTATTAATGAGCTGACTGGCATCAAACCAAGGCACAAACACTAAGCCTACAGGCGGCTTATTACGTCCACGGGTTTCAACACGGGTTTTAATTTCACCACGGCGAGACACAACTCTAATCTCATCACCACGGCGTAAACCGCGCTTTTTAGCATCTTCAGGGTGCATAAAACACACTGCATCAGGAAAAGCTTTATAAAGTTCAGGTACACGTTGGGTCATAGAACCAGAGTGCCAATGCTCAAGCACACGCCCTGTTGATAACCAAATATCAAACTCTTCATCTGGCGACTCTGCCGCAGGCTCGTAAGGCAAGGCGAAGATAACCGCGCGACCATCTGGCTTACCATAAAACTCATAGTCGGTACCGGCTTTAACGTAGGGATCTGACCCTTCACGGAAACGCCATTTGGTTTCTTTGCCATTCACCACAGGCCAACGTAAGCCGTGTTCTTTGTGGTACACATCAAAGTCAGCTAAATCATGACCATGACCGCGACCAAAGGTGGCATATTCTTCAAATAAACCTTTTTGAACGTAAAAACCAAAATGCTTAGCTTCATCATTTAAGTATTTTGGATCAGCATCTGCCAATGGAAATTTATCAACATTGCCATTGAGATAAAGCACTTCATATAAGGTTTTACCTTTAAATGAAGGATTAGCAGCTAACACTTCTGCAGGCCACACTTCGTCAGTGGTGAAACGCTTAGAGAATTCCATTAACTGCCATAAATCAGACTGTGACTCGCCGGGCGCCTTGACCATTTGATGCCAAAATTGAGTCCGACGTTCAGCATTACCATAGGCACCTTCTTTTTCGACCCACATTGCTGTTGGTAAAATCAAATCGGCGGCTTGAGTCGTCACGGTTGGGTAAGCGTCTGACACTACGATAAAGTTTTCTGGATTACGGTAGCCCGGTAAACCCTCTTCGTTAATATTGGCACCAGCTTGGATATTGTTGTTCACTTGAACCCAGTAGCAATTTAAATCGCCATCTTTTAAGCGACGGTTTTGCTCTACTGCATGGTAGCCAGGTTTAGGGGGAATAATACCACTGGGAATGTGCCAAATCTCTTCGGCGCGCTTTCTGTGCTCAGGGTTAGTCACCACCATGTCAGCAGGTAAACGATGTGAGAATGTGCCCACTTCACGTGCTGTACCACAAGCAGACGGTTGACCCGTTAATGAGAATGGACTGTTACCTGGAGTAGAAATTTTACCGACTAACAAGTGAATGTTATAAATTAGATTATTACACCACACACCACGAGTATGTTGATTAAAGCCCATGGTCCAGAATGACGTTACTTTACGATCAGGATCAGCATACAGCTCAGCTAATTCAATAAGCTTATGTTCTGGTACACCAGACAACTTACTCACAGATTCAACATCATAATCAGCCACAAATTTAGCAAATTCATCAAAATCAATCGGTGTAGAATCACCCGCTGTGGCGACGTTTTTGGCTTTCATTTCCAGTGGATGCGTTGGCCGTAAACCATAGCCAATATCCGTTGTACCCTTGCGGAAATTAACATGCTTTTTGATAAAATCTTTATTCACTTTGCCATTTTGGATAATGTAATTGGCAATAAAGTTAAGCATCGCCAAATCGGTTTGTGGCGTGAATACAATTGGCAAATCAGCCAGGTCAAATGAACGATGTTCAAAGGTCGACAACACGGCAACTTTAACGTGTGGCGCACTTAAACGACGGTCGGTTATACGAGTCCACAAAATGGGGTGCATTTCTGCCATGTTTGAGCCCCAAAGCACAAACGCGTCAGCCGCTTCCATGTCGTCATAACAGCCCATTGGCTCATCAATACCGAAGGTACGCATAAAGCCACCTACCGCAGATGCCATACAATGACGCGCATTAGGGTCGATGTTATTTGAACCAAAGCCAGCTTTCATTAACTTAACCGCGGCATACCCTTCCCAGACGGTCCACTGACCAGAACCAAACATTCCCACCGCTGTTGGGCCTTTGGCTTTTATGGTGGCTTTCCAACGCTCCGCCATAGTGTCGAAGGCTTTTTCCCACGTAATAGGAGTGAATTCACCATGCTTGTCATATTTACCATCAGTCATACGCAACATAGGCGTTTGCAGACGATCACGACCATACATAATTTTAGAAAGGAAATAACCTTTAATGCAGTTTAAGCCGCGGTTAACTTCACTGTTGGCATCGCCATGTGTGGCAACAACTTTACCCTCACGGGTGGCAACCATCACAGAACAACCAGTACCGCAAAAACGACAAGGTGCTTTGTTCCATTCTAATTTGGTTTGTTCTGAGCTAGTGATCAGGTTGCTTGCACTGGTCGGTAGTGCTAATCCTGCAACACTTGCCGCTGCGATAGCGGCATTGGCTTTCATAAAATCGCGTCTATTCATGTTCATACTTCACCTTCTTCAAGCTCTTCACTTTGGTGATACACCATGGTGGCCGTCAACACACCGGGAATGGCATTAATGGTTGAGATATCATCCATCAACGATCGTTGGCTCGGACCTTCTACGACAACCACTAACTTAACGTCATTATTAGCTGACAATTCAGCATTCTTGATGGCCATAATTTTTTGTCTTACGTCAGCCATTTTATCGGGGTGTACTTGGACAATTAGGCTGGTTACGTGAAGTTCATTACTCATACATCGCTCTCGCATTGTTGATTATTTTTAGGATTAGCCCGCGCCTGGAGGCCCAGTTAAAATTTGGCTAAACCAGATAGTAAAACCTAGTGCGCTAACCAGTAATACAGATAAAATTGGGGCTAGAAAGACAGTTAAAAAGATAAAAATCTTTAACTCTAAACCTTTTTTACTTTTGATTTGATTACTCATGGGTCCTCCAAGAGTGGGGATATAAGCAATAATTCATCATTGCTTTATTGCTTGTTTATTCGGTCCATGGGGAATGTTAGCGTTAATGCAGCAGCGAACTATATACTCACAAATTGGTAAACACGGATTAACATGATCTAAATCAACATTTTAAATAGCTAAAACGCGTGAACTGAGTGATTAAGCATAAAAAAGTAGTCAATAAATGCGGGCTCGATCATGGTTGAGGCAGTCATTTTGACTATTGCATCCTATTACTCATATATGAAATAGTGCAAATAATGACCTCGCCCACGCTGAAGATGGGTAGACTGAGCCGAGTTTATAGACAAAAAAAACCGACAGCCAAATGGCTGTCGGTTTTTTGTAACACACGAAGAGATTAGCTTAAGCGATAACGCAATACTTTTAATGATTTCTGTTCATCGATATCGGCAAAAATATGCGGATTAGCAATTCTTTCAATATAGGTAAGCTGTGGCGCCGTATTTGCCACTTGTTGCATCAAAAAATCACACCCTAGTTCTGGCGCATTTAAGCACAATAACACTTCGCCTTGAGGCGCCAGTAAGTCTGGCAGGCGTTTCAGTAGACGCTCATAATCTTTAGTGGCAACAAAACTGCCGCGTTGATTACTTGGAGGATCGGCCACAATCAAATCATACGGTCCAAGCTTAGTTAATTTACCCCAAGACTTAAAAATATCGTGGCCTAAATAACGCGCCCCTGCAGGTAAGTCATTTAACACATGGTTTTGCTTACCTATACTTAATGCACCTTTACTCATGTCCATGTTGACAACTTCATCTGCGCCGCCTTGCAAAGCCACTACCGAAAAGCCACAAGTATAAGCAAATAAATTAAGTACCTTTTTATGTTTTGCGTGTTGTTTCACCCATGCTCGGCCGTTGGCCATATCTAAAAATAAGCCGTGGTTTTGACCGCGTAATAAATGCACTAAGAAACGCGCACCGTTTTCAGTCACTATATGCTGCTCTGGTACTTCACCATGCAATAACTCACTCAATGTTTGGCCACCATGACGGTATTGGTAGACTAAATTAAGTGTTTCAGTTGGTCGTTGTTGCTGCCAAAGTACCACTATGGCAGCAACTAATTCATCGAGTTGCTCACTTTCGAGCATCTTAAAACTGGTAAGCAATAATACCGGCTTGTACCAATCTAAACACAGGTGTTCATCGCCCGCGAATAACCCACCACGACCGTGAAATAAACGGCAAACATCATCGCCGAATGTCAAATGTGGAACTGCTTGTAAAAAACCTTTCATACACTCTCTTAACTCAATAAACTAAATAAAATCAATAGGGTTATGCATCTTTCGTTGATGCCTTGGCAGCATTCTCCACGTCATGGTCATTTGCAACGTCATCAGTGACATCACTATCGGCATGATGGTTATCAGCGTCACTCGATACGGTTGCTGTTTCAGTTTCAACATTATGGCTTGATTCACTGGGTAATTCATCGACATTATCTGACAATAAAGTCGCTAGCCAACTGCCAGACTGGCTCGATTCAAGACCAATTTTAACAATCATGGTTAAGGGAACCGACAACAACATGCCGACAGAGCCAAGCAACCAGCCCCAAAAAATCAATGATAAAAAAACCACTAAGGTAGACAAGCCTAAACCACGGCCCATAAAACGCGGTTCAACCATATTACCCATCACCATATTGGTACCCACATACAATAAACCAGTAATACCTGCAGCCCCTGGGCCCATTTGAATAAAAGCCAATAACACAGCAGGAATGGCCGCAATAATAGAACCAATATTTGGAATATAGTTAAACAGAAAAGCAATCACCGCCCATAACAAAGCATAGTCAACGCCAATGATAGTCAAACCGATACCAACAACCACTGCTGTGGCTAAACTAACCAGAGTTTTAATCACCATATATTGATTAACCGACTGCAAAAACTTGTCGATTTGCTGTAAACGCTTATCTGGAGCATCGAGGGCTAAATGAAACTTTCTAGGCATTGATTGCGCTTCAAATAACATAAACACTATGGTCAAAATAATCAGGAATAAATTGGCCATCACATTACCGACACCAGAGAGCATATTGGTGGTCATGGATAACGCCATACCAGGATCAAAGTAGTCGAGCACCTTTTGCTTTGAAATCTGAATATTAAAGTCTTTGAGTTTTTCAAGGATCCAGGCGAATTGTTCAATCAATTGCTCACGATACTTGGGCATTTCCTTTGAAAACTCAGTCACTGAACTGCCCACTAAACTGGCCAGCCATAACCCCATTAACACTATAAAGCCCATTAATAAGATAATAGATAGCCATTTAGGAATATGATAACGCGTCATCAACACTATCGCAGGATTACAAATAACCGCTAAAAATGCGGATAATACAAAAGGTACGACTATCGGGCTGGCCGTTTTTATCCCCGCTAAAATAATCACCACACAAGCCATTACCACAAAACTGCGCACAGCCATTGGAGATTGTTGTATTCCTTTCATAGGCCGAAAAATCCTTATTATTGCTTATTAAAATGATTCTATATGCTAAGCTGAACTCAGTAACATATTGCAAACTAAGTTAAAATTTGTTGTCGATTCGTATATCAGTTGATGGCAATATTGGCACATCACCACTTTCAGGGATCCACTGACATTATATGAAACCAGAAACCGCTATTATACGCATTAAAAACTTACGTTTACGTACTTATATCGGCATTAAAGATGACGAAATCAATAACCAACAAGATGTCATCATTAACGTAGTAATTCATTATTGTGCCGATAAAGCCCGAAATAGTCACAGTGTCGAAGATGCATTGAATTATCGCACTATCACCAAAAAAATTATTGCTTTAATTGAAAATAATCGCTTTTCATTACTGGAAAACTTAACCAACCAAACCCTCGCCATTGCCAGTGAACATGACTGGGTTGAATTTGCCAGCGTCGAAATCGATAAACCCCATGCACTGCGTTTTGCAGACTCAGTGTCGATGGAGTTATGCTATCAAAAGCCCCAGTAACCACCATGGTATGCGCACAATGTGATCACATTTTAAGTTTACCATCGTATATTGCAATATAGAGTAAAGGGGAGTTTAGATGAAAATATTAATCACTGGCGCAACAGGGTTTGTTGGCAAACAGTTAGTCAAATCACTGAGTGACCACCAGCTAGTAATATTGACGAGAAATATTAATAACAGCAAAAACATTCTTGGCAGCCATCATCAGTACTGGCAAACGCTGGCAGACAAATCAGACCTTAACGATATAGATGCTGTGATTAATCTTGCTGGCGAACCGATAGTCAATAAACGTTGGAGCAATAAGCAAAAGAAACTTATCTGTGACAGTCGTTGGGATATCACCACGGCGTTAACTCAGCTTATCCGCAAAAGCACCACCCCACCGCATACTTTTATTAGCGCTTCAGCCGTAGGGTATTATGGCAGACAGGGTGATACCCCTGTGGATGAAACCAGCGGATTTCATGCTGAATTTAGTCATGATATTTGTCAAGAGTGGGAAAACCTTGCGCTTCAAGCTCAATCGCAACAGACCCGAGTATGCATTACCCGCATTGGGATTGTGCTCGGTAAAAATGGCGGCGCATTGGCGAAAATGTTACCGCCCTTTAAGCTCGGTTTAGGCGGCCCAATAGGCAATGGCGAACAAGGTATGAGCTGGATCCACATTGATGATTTAATCAAACTATTTAGCTACTTACTCAATAATTCGAACTCACAAGGCATTTATAACGCAACGGCACCTCAGCCTGTGAGTAATGCCGTATTTGCTAAAGCGCTAGGTAGCGCACTAAGCCGTCCTGCCAAAATAACTACGCCACCATTAGCGCTAAGACTAGCCATGGGTGAAATGTCAGAGTTGCTCACTACAGGCCAATTTGTACTACCTAAACGAGCTTTGGCGGCAGGATTTGAGTTTCAATACACTGACATCAACAGCGCATTACAACAGGTGGTCAATTCTGCAAACTAGGGCCCCGCCCCTAAACTAGCTGTTTAATTTTATCGATAATTGGCCCATAGCGTCGAGCAAGTGGTCGATGCTGTTTATAAATAATGAATAATGGCTCTGCAACCACCACATTATCGCCATGCTCATTGGCAAACGATGCAATACGGATATCTTGTGCTTGAGTAAAATGGTCGACCGCAAATTGTGGTAGCACAGCAAATGCCAGTCCTTTAGCCACAGGTACCAGAATTTGGTTTAATTGGTTAACATAACTGCGGATAGGCACCTGCAATGCTAGAGCCTGTTTTTCACTGAAGTACTGACAGGCTATTTGCGACCAATAATGCATAGCATCAGGATGACTCACCATGCCAAGCGCCATGAGTTGTTCAAATGTAACAGAGTGATGAGGGTATGACTGAGGCAACACTAAGCACAATGATTGTGCGGCTAATGGGGTTACCACCAGCTCATCCATATTAATCGATTGGGTAATAATGCCCACATCAATAGTATTGGCCATAACACTATCAATAATACGTTTATTGGGCGCCGCTTCCAGATAGATTTGTAGTTGATTATATGGCAACTGATAGTCAATAAGGTGAGGATATAGCAGCAAGGCCATTGAACCTGAGCAGGCAATACGACACTCACCAATATGCTCATCATCAACCGCTAATTGTGATAATACTTGCTGTTGTTGTTGCTGCCAAACTAACGCCCGTTGATGTAAAATAATCCCTGCTTCCGTCAGTTCAAAGCTTTTACCTATTCGAATGAGTAAATCAACACCGACCTGCTGTTCAAGCTTTTTAATATGCTGACTGACACCCGGTTGCGTCATAAAAAGCTGTTCTGCTGTGTGAGTAAAATGCCCTATTTCAACCAGTTTAATAAATGTCGTTAACCATTGTTGATTTAACATGCTAAGCCTCTATTGCATCAGATACTAGATCGCAGCCATCTATGTACACTCTCATTAATGGCTATCAAGCAAGACACTAGCATAGCCATTTTTAGGCTGACGATCACACTAAATAATATAAATTTATCGTTATACTATTTTTTGATAAATTAAAAATCATCGCAGCGATATCTGCAATCCTAACTGATTTCCACAAACGGGGAAGAATTACTGCAACTTAGGCTAACAAGGAATATGGAAACTAGCAGAACCACATTTGGCTTATGTCAATCAAACTGGCCATTGTTTGCTAGTTTGGCGCAGTCCCGTATTACAGACTTAATCAATAACGAGCCGTTTGCAGATTATTGAACTGCGGTAACGAACGATCTGCTCATGGTTATCACACCCACTTACATTTTCTAATTAAGCATTAAATGATTTAACTTCTGCATCGGTTAAATACCGCCACTGCCCGACTTCCACATCGGCGTTGACAGCACCAATGCTTTCACGATGAAGTGAGAGTACTTTATTACCTATTGCGGCAAACATGCGCTTAACTTGATGAAATTTGCCTTCAGTTAATGTCAGCAAGACTTCTTTGGCTGTGATGATTTGCAATACCGCCGGTAATGTAAGCCCTTGCTCACCATCAAGAGCAATGCCTTGTAAAAAACGTTCTGCGGCATCATCAACCAGCGGTTTGGCTAACTTAACCCGGTAGACTTTATGACACTCGCCTGAAGGAGAGGTAATCGCAAAAGTCCAACGACCATCATCGGTAATTAGAACTAACCCAGTAGTATCGGCATCTAAGCGCCCGGCAATATGGAGTTCAGATAAACGTTCAACATCCAATAATGAAAAAATCGACGGATAGACACCATCAACATTTGAACAAAGCATATTGGCGGGTTTATTGATTAACAGATAACGAAACGCTCGAGCAGTAAGGTTTTGACCCTTTAAGGTAATTTGATTATTTTCATGAATCTGAACAGCTTCATTCCTAACAGCCACACCATTTACGCACACCTCACCATTATTGATATGTTGGATAGCGTCACACTTTAATAGCTCAGTACTTTTACAAACAAATCGATCAAGACGCATAAATAACCTTAACTTGGGATAATCATTTTCTATTGGCTACTCAAGCGGATATTATGCCACAGACATAAATTGCTATTACTATTGGTATTAGGGGAAATAGCCAACTTATTACTCAAGCCATAAAGAGCAAAGATATGTAACACCGATACTTAACGCAAACCCCACCAACATCATTGCAATAAAAAACCATTTGTGAGAAAAATTGCTTCCTTTAAATACCAGGTACGATTTACTGATGCTGTTACCGAGTAAAATTAACAACAATAATGTTATTAAATCAATATCCTGCGGATTCATCGACCATTCGGTCATCACAGAGACTAGAATGGCATGAGCTTCAAAAAATGATACTAGCAAAGTACTGATCCCTCGAGATAGACCAAGTTCACTGCCGATAAAATTCATGCCATAAACAAGTGCGAGGATAAAAATAGATAGCTTAGCGACATTTTTCCAGCTTATTGGATGATCAATTAATAGCTCAATATCAACTGTAGATTGTCTTGATTGGTTGCTTAAAAAAAGCAAATTGGATGGGATCTGCACATATGTAATCACCGTAATAAAAAACATTAACTGTGTGACAAAGGGTATGTAAAAAATAAAGGATAATTGGTCGGCCAAAAAAAAGATAATAAATAGGCATTCCAGTAACATAGAGCATAAGGCAAACAGCAATGTCAGTAACAAGTCACGCTCACTTGTTGATGCAAATTTTTTATCATTTAGTATTTGTATAAAAACTGCCGTGCTGGAAATAAATCCCCCCAGAAAACCCTGTAACTGGAATCGGCGACGTTTTGCTAGCAAGTGAAAACTAAAAAAGCTGAATAACTCAAGACAGGCAACTAAAGGAACAATTTTTAAAAGAGGAACGTAGGCTGCCACCACGAACAAAGCCACCAGCATGGTCATGTCAAACCATATATGTTTGTCTTTAAAATGATATGAGAGTGGCGTCTTATGTTCCATCGACAATATTTTCCCCCAACAACGATTTATCAAGGTGGACTAAATCATACATGATTCAGAACTTACACTGTTTAATCACCAAATTAACCACTGTACTCCAAGAAATCGACACGGAACATTATTTAATATAACTGAATTATCCTGTAAGCCAACTTAAATCGCCGCCTCCCGTACTCGTATTGATAAAACCTTATCTTAATTTATAGTATCAATGACTTGAGATTGAGTTGATAAAAATTTTTACACTCCAGTTGGTCAAGGCGCATCATATACTCACGCTACATAAACATCACTCACTTATACTCGAGTTAACCATTAGGGTTAGTCAACTTAGGCCAATACTTTAACAAATTGATTAATCCTTAGCACAAATCATTCAAACACTAATCTAAACTCAGTTAACTAACGTACTGAAGTGCAAACCCAATAACATTATGATACTCAATGCTATCACCACAAGACACTTCAAGGATCATTGAAATGGCATGGGAAGACCGCACGCCATTTGAAGCCATTGAGCACCTTTATGGCTTAACCGAATCAAATGTGATTAAACTTATGCGCTCATCACTCAAACCCAATAGCTTTAAGTCGTGGAGAGCCCGTGTTAGTGGCCGTAAAACCAAACATCTTAAACTGCGCCCAGAAGGAATTGATAGAGCCTATTGCTCAACGCAATATAAAATGCCTCAAAAGTAATCACATCAGTGATTAACTAAGGTAAAAAAGCAGCATAAAAAAGGGAGATGACGATGCATCTCCCTTAAGATTTATAAGTACTTTAGCCCTCTTTTAACATGTCACTGCACGACTTATTAAGTAACTGACGACAACGCCATACCCCAAGAATCGCCACAATGATTGCTCCAGCAATTGGCGTTATCCCCCACCAAGGCCAATGCATATAAACGACCAACTCAAACACTTGGGTTTTAAGCATGTACAAAGCAAACTCAGCAACAATGACAGCCAATAAACCTGCGATGGCCCCAAGTAAAGCAAATTCAAATCCAGTAGCCGCTCTTAATAACCAACCTGATGCACCAAACGTTCGCAATACCGCCAATTCTCGCTGCCGAGTCGCCATACCAGCTTCAGTCTGGGCTATCAGTACTAAAGCACTTGCCAGTAAAACTAGAACCAACACTAATGACAAAGATAATGACACTTGATCGATAATTTGTCGTAACTGTTCAACCATAGCGCCAACATCAATAATCGATACGGTCGGGAATTGTTGGATCAATTGCAGCACCACTTGATTCGCGCTCAGTAGGCTGCCGTCCGCGGCTAATTGCGCATCATTAAGATGAAAGCTCGCCATCGAAGTATAAGCAAATGGCGCCAATGCTTCTGGGGTAAAAATCATGAAAAAATTAGGCTGTAGAGTTTCCCATTGAACCTGCCTTATGCTGGAAACCTTAACCGAGAAGGCTTGATTATCTATGCTATAGGTTAGCTTATCCCCCAACACTATACCTAAGCGATCAGCAACACCAGATTCAACCGACACATCATTGCTAGCCTGATTAAACTCACCTTCAAGGAGCTTATTATTAGGTGGTAAGGTCTCTCGATACGTTAAGTTTAGTTCGCGAGAAATACCTACTCGCCCTTCAACACCGTCCTCAGACTGCTTGCCTGAAATCAACTCTTCATCATTAATATGCGTCAAACGACCACGAACCACAGGATAAATGTCAGTCGCATTAATATGATTAAGCGTCAAAAAGTCATTCAATGGTTTAGCATCTTCAGGCGCGATATTGACTAAAAAGTAATTAGGGGCATTTTCAGGTAACTGCTTTTGCCATTCATTGAGTAAATCTTGGCGCAAAGCCAAAATCGTTAACAGTAATACTAACGCACTGCTAAAACCGACTAATTGCACCGCATTTTGGCGCGCACGACGGCGAAGACCAGCCAAAGCTAATTGGAAAGGATTGGTGGTTTTCATGCCAATACCATGACCAAAACGGATCATCACAAATCCAAGCACGCTTAATAACAAACCTAATAGTAGTACTGCAAGTACCACTGTCATGGTCAAGGCTAAACTTCTAGAATATAAATAGCCTAACAAAGCCATGGCAGCCAAACTTAATAGCAGATGTAACCACATTCCCAGTTGCAAGCCTTCTAATTGACGTTGCAATACTCTTAAGGGCGGAATGGCTAACAAGCGCATTAATGGATAAGCCGAAAACATAAATGCACTAATTAAACCCGTGCTAACGCCTAGTAATACAGGGCGTAAGTATGGTGGTGAATAAGCGGCGATTTCTTTAGGCAGAAATGCCGTTATACCAAGATCAAGTAATACTCCGCCAAGCAGACCCAGTGCAATACCCAGTAATGTCACCAAAGACAGATGTAGTCCGAATAATACTCGAATTTGCTTACCCGAGGCGCCAAAGGTTTTGAGCATGGCAACAACGTCATAATGGCGTTGGCAATAACGCTGCGCCGCAATACCAATCGCCGCACACGCAAGGGCTATACCGAGTAAACTGGCAAGCAGCAGGAATCGCTCTGCACGTTGCACCGCCGAAGCTATCGGAGAATCTCCCGACTGCACGTCTACCCATCGTTGGCTGTTATTGAGTAAAGGTTTAGCTTGCTGCTCAAATACGGTTAATTGATCAGCATTTCCGGTAAATTGGTATAAATAAGTCACCCTACTGCCAGGCTGAATAATACCTGTCGCCGCCACGTCATCTAGGCGGATCAGTAACACTGGCGAAGATGCAAATGGATTAAAACCAGCATCAGGTAAACGCTTAATCTCTTCGGTTAGTGATAGCTCACTATTGCCTAACTCAATGCTTTGCGGGAAACCAAGTAAACCACCTAGACGACTCTCAAACCATGCTTGACCTGTCTTTGGCAACTCCTGAGTGACACCACTACTGAGTTCGATATCGCCTTTTAATGGGTAACCATCACCTACAGCTTTGACCGTCACTAACTGAAATTTATCTCCGGAATATACCATCGAATTAAATTGCATATTGGTGACATGAGCGAGACCAAGCTTATCCGCTATGGTCAGCACTTGTGGGTCAAGCTCAACTGGCGAGTCAATAATACGGTCGGCAGCAATAAAGTTGGCCGCTTCACCGTTAATAGCAACTTGTAAACGCTCACTGACTCGCGCAAGCCCAGTTACTGATAACACTGCCAAGGTAATCGCCAATACAATAAGAATTAATTGCCCTTGAGCGAGTTCACGTTTAAACAAGCGCCACGCAATTTGCCATTCCATTAATTAACCTCCGCAGTAAACTCAGAGTGTTGTTGACTCGAGAGATTGACTACATTGGGTTCTGATAAGTGACCATTTTCCATCACTAACTGCCGGCCACAGCGCTTCGCAAGATGCAAATCATGAGTCACCAAGACCAGCGTGGTGTCACTTTCTTGGTTTAAAGCAAACAGCATATCGGCAATTTTGTCACCGTTTACACTGTCCAAGTTGCCTGTGGGTTCATCTGCAAACAACACTTTAGGCTCGCAAATAAAGGCTCTAGCAATGGCAACACGTTGCTGCTCGCCACCGGATAATTGTTTAGGTAAGTGATTTAATCGATGAGATAAACCAACACGCTCTAGCATGGATTGAGCTTTTTGTTTGGCATCTTTAACACCAGAAAGCTCTGCTGGTAACATGACATTTTCTAAAGCCGTTAACGTGTCAACCAACATAAATGACTGAAAGATAAAACTGACTTTTTTCTTACGCAATGCGGCTTTTTGTTCTTCATTTAACCCAGATAGTGCTACACCATCTAACACGATTTCACCAGAGCTAGGAGTATCTAATGCAGCAAGCAAACCTAGCAGTGTCGACTTGCCTGAACCTGATGGTCCCAAAATGGCGATACTGTCTCCTTGCTTGACTTCTATATTAATGCCGTTGAGGATAGTCAACTCTCCCTCTTGGGTCACGACAGTTTTATTGAGGTTAGTTACAGTAATGGCACTGATATTTCGATCGATATTATTAGACATACAATCCTTCTTCTATTCGTCACTTAAACGCGTGCTTAGTAGTGTGTTTTTACTGATAGTAATGAGTGTACCAACCTATGCTGCC
The DNA here is from genome assembly GCF_014163845.1 of Shewanella sp. SR43-4. Taxonomy (NCBI): domain Bacteria; kingdom Pseudomonadati; phylum Pseudomonadota; class Gammaproteobacteria; order Alteromonadales; family Shewanellaceae; genus Shewanella; species Shewanella sp. SR43-4. Next base: position 222,455 of record NZ_JACJEB010000002.1, read on the forward strand.
ACGATTTTGATATTGGGTGATAGCTTAAGTGCAGGCTATGGCATGTCAGAAGAGCAAGGATGGGTGCAATTACTCCGCAACGAACTGCCACAGCATCAAATTATAAATGGCTCTGTTAGTGGTGAGACCACGGCGGGAGGATTACGAAGACTCCCGGGTTTACTGACCTCAAGCCAACCTGACTTAGTTGTCATTGAGCTAGGCGGTAACGATGGATTGCGGGGTTTTCCGCCCAGCAAACTGAAATCAAATCTTACACAAATCATTACCTTATCACAGCAACATGGCGCCAATGTTTTATTAACCGAGATAATGGTACCACCTAACTACGGCCCTAGGTACGCCAAATCTTTTACTCAGATTTACCACCAATTGGCCGATGAATATAGCATTAAGCTAATACCCTTTTTCATGCAAGATATTGCGCCAGACAAATCTCTAATGCAGCGTGATGGCATTCATCCAAATGAGCAGGCGCAAGCTACTATTACGCAATGGATGTTACCTTGGATCACCCAAGTATTATCCGAGTAAACACTTAAAATTAAATGAGTTTTGCTTAATATGTTAAAAAAAAATTAATATAGTGATCAAAAGTCATTTTAATTTAAGCATCTGTGTTTAAAATGGACACAGCAAGCAGATTAAATCACAATCAATAAATAACGATAAACTTTAGACAACAACAAAGGCAATAAGGAAATAATATGTCCGTCAGTCGTCAAAAAAAAGTATACTTGCCAACAGCAACACGTAAAAATCAATACATTACCATTGGTTTTCCATTAACCGATGAATACCTTAATACGTATGCTGACTTAGAAACTTGTTATGATGAGTTTAGTAAACTTGTCTATCAACTCGCCGAAAAACAAGAATTATATAACGTCCACGTTGTCACCACTGACAAACTGCCTATGGTTCGTTTCCATAGCGAAGCTTACTGCTTAAGTTCAAACGAACAATTACGTTTCTTTTATAATCCAGCCCACCATGAAGCTAACCGAATCCACAGCACGCCTGGGTTTCGAGCACGCAAATTACGTATTGTGTTCCTAGCCACAGGTGATGATCTACGCAGTAATTCAGCGAGTTTCCACAGTAAAGTTCAGCATTTTATTTCTGAACTTGCGCCATTATTGCCCGTTAAGAATGTGCCGATTAAAATTCGTGACCATCAACATATTTCTTATGACTTTTTTGCCAAAGCCAAAGGCTTAAAAGAAACTTATGGGTATAAATTACGAGCGGTTGATAGTCGCTACCAACGTCGTCACTGTGAACTGCCTGAAAACGTCAGTACGCTAAACTACGTTACCATCAATATCCCAGTTGATCGCAGGATTAAAAAACAATTACTGGCTAATGATAATGTCGACTTTGGCAGTATTTATCAAAATGTTTATGACAAGTTTGTCCAAGCTACGCAAAGTAAACAATTAAGCCGTGTCGCTATGGTTGCTAATGGTAAGTTGCCATTGGTACGTAATAGTAAATATGAGCAACTTACTAGCACTGATGAATTCCAAATGATTGGTTTTGACCCAAATGTCCAATCACCAGCACCTATCGGTCACTGGGACAGCAATAAACTAGTCGATGTATTTCGTTTTGTTATTGTCGCTGGCAAGAGTGATGAAACAGATGAAGGCTATGGTCGCTTTATGAACCAAGTTGAAGATGCGTTACGAATATTTACGCAAGAATTTGATATCGACAAAGAACACGTTGATGTCATCTTACGCTTCCACCAGCATATTAGTTATAAAGCACAATAATCTGAATCATTCAGTTTGATGCTTAATATAAAAAACGACAGCAAAGGCTGTCGTTTTTTTATGATAAAACGTTTTACTTACCATAATCAGATTAAACCGATTGATTGCGCTCAATCAGTTTATTCATTACAGCATTAACTGATAACGAGGCACCATGGGCAATTTTATCAGCCAGTTTTTTCTTCATTTGATATCTAATTTTGATGACTTGATGAGTTTTTACAAAGTTCAGAATCACATCATCACTGGTAGACACTTCATCAATCAAGCCTAAATCGATCGCTTGTTGACCATACCAATGCTCGCCAGTGGCAACTTTGGCTATGTCCATACTTGGACGATAACGACCAACGAACGCCTTAAATAGCACGTGTGTCTCTTCTAACTCTTGTTGGAATTTAGCACGACCTTCATCAGTATTCTCACCAAATACCGTTAACGTTCGCTTAAAGTCACCAGCAGTGTGTTGCTCATAGTCAATATCATGCTTTTTAAGTAAACGATTGAAGTTAGGCACCTGCGCTACAACCCCTATCGACCCAACAATAGCAAATGGTGCGGCATAGACTTTGTTAGCCACACACGCCATCATATAGCCACCGCTTGCTGCCACTTTATCAATACAAATCGACAAGGGGATATTGGCTTGGCGTAAACGGTCTAACTGACTTGATGCTAGGCCATAGCCATGAACCATACCGCCACCACTTTCAACATTAACCAGCACTTGATCATCTTTATCGGCAATCGTTAGAATAGCCGTCACCTCTTCACGTAATGAGGCAACCTCACTGGCATCAATACTGCCTTTAAAATCAATTACAAATACTTTCCCTTTGGTTAAATCTTGTTTCTCAGCGGCTTTCTCATCTGCTTTTACTTGCTTTTCGTAAGCCTTAAATTGCTTTTTAGTCAGTAGTTCTTCTTTCAACTCATGTTTAAGTTGAATTAGCTCGTCTGAAATATCGGTCAGGCGTAATTCACCTTTATCAGCTTTATGCTTCATGCTGCTAGCGAGCACCAAGATCACCACGGCAGCTATCGCTAGCACTATTGTCACAGCTTTCGCTAAAAATAAGCCGTATTCATATAAAAATTCCAAATCTCGCTCCATACAAGGAAAACATTCTGGCGACATTTTAACAGTAATCACCAATAAATAGAGAATAAAAAACCCAGCAAATTGCTGGGTTTTAATTAAAAACGAACACTAATTAGTAAGTATTAGTTACAACTCTTAATAACATCGCTATTTGACACGACTATCGTTGCTTGTCCAGCACCTGCCGACTTAGCAAATCCAGCTACTTGAGATTGCATTTCAGCCGTTGCTGCAGCAGCCATACCGTCAGTGACACCGTCCACTTCACCTGGGCTCACAATAGAACTGTGATGACCTTTAGAGAAACGAACCGCACCTGAGCCTGGCATAGTTGAATCAACACAACCTAAACCAATTGCACTAATTAAAGGCTCAGTACCCGATAATGGGAAGCCTTCAACACTGTTAGGCAATGTCTGGTCTGGTAAGTTTGTCGCATCGCCAGCAACTTCAATTAAGTGAACAGGTAAACCTGTTGCCGCTAACATTGCACCATGGTTTACAGGATCTGCAGAGTCCATCGCAGTTTGTACCGCTAATGCAAACGATGGAAGAAATCCAGCGTACACCGCTTGTACTAACGCAGCATATTCAGGAGTGCCTTCTTCGTAACCGGCAGTATTTGCCGTAGCTAATAAAGCAGCGAACGTGCTTGAAGCTGTGACATTATCAAATAATTGTGGACCAAAAGCAGCAGAGCCGGCAAATGCACCAGCCAAACCACCCGCAGGAGCCACTAACGATGCTGCGTTAATCGCATAAGCGTTAGGTAAAGTATCGCCGGTCATTGGGTTAACTAAACCTGTGCTAGCATAAGTAGCAAATGTTGTTCCTACAATGCCACCTAAGCTTAAGCCTTGCGCACTGATTTTAGACACATCAAACACTTGTGGTTGATTTGCCGCCGCTAATTGCTGCGCCATTCCGCTCAATAATAAGCGTAATGCTAAATGGTCTAAGGTTGCCTGACGGAAGTTATCACGCACAGTTAATGTACTGGCAATGTTAACAAACACTAGCGGGTTACCATTTTCGAAAGCATCAGGAGTACCAATAACATTACCAAACGCAGGTGCTGTTGCTGAAATCTCATAGATACCATCTTTATCTAAATCAAACGAGCGAGCACCATGCAAAGGCATATCGATTGAAATAGTCGCTACACCAGCAGCTGCATAAGTTCCTGCATAAGCTAGCGCCATTTCTTTACCACCGCCTAAACCATGCATAGCAATTGTCACAGGCCAGCCATTGGTTGGTGCAACAAACGCATCACCTTGAAACGCTGCTAATTTAGCCGCGTTGGGTATGGTAATTTGCACTGGAATCGTTTCATAACCTTTGATAGCAGGGATTGGATTAAGACGAGTTAGGTGCTTAGTTTTATCAGCTGATGTGCCGTCGTCAAGCATCCATTGCTTACCAGCAAGTAATGCAGGATTAGCTAACGCAGCTTGTGGGTCAACACCTTGCTCAGACGCTTGAGCGAAGAAATTAGCTTGGCTTAATGTTCCCGCCTGAAGTGACAACAATACTGAAACTGGACTATCACCTTGAGCAAACCAGCGACCGTTTGGTGCAGTTGGCTTACCATCAACAACAGGAATCACACAGCTGGCAGAAGAACAGTCACCATAGAATGGCACTTTAATTTTTGCCGTATACACGTCGGCAATATTGGCTAGCGTGTAAGCTAAACCACTCGCTTCCGTTAAACCAACAGCCTGAGCAACCGTGTAACCTGCTGGTGTTGGCGCTTGGACAAATGAAGGTGTATAGGCAGGATTAGATGCCATTAATAACTTAGTGGTTTCATATACGTTAGCAACTGACTGAGTGGTAAATAAGCCAGAGTAAATAATATTGTCTGGATCAACACCATGGGCTGCTGCAGCCCCTTTTTCGTAGCTATTAACTAAACCTTGTAATTGTAACTGCGCTGCAGTTTCTAGCGGCTTAGTTTCAATATCTAATTTTAATAAGTTATACGTCGTCGATGCAGCAATACTTCGACCCAATGAGTCGTGGATTAAATCAGTTGCAACATATAAATAAGATTGGATCGGCTTAAGCGGCTTAAGTGGCACGATAACAACGTTGTTACCTGAGGCTTTAGTCACAAAATCAACACCAAATGTTAATTCTTCACCCACTTTACAAGCTGAAACTGAGGCCTGTGAAGTACACTCAGGATCGGTAGATAATGAACCGCCCACTGTGGCTTCAAAAACGCGCACCGCGCCTGGCTGGAATACTGAGTCAGCATCAATCGTTAATGCATTACCTTGAAGGTCTTTTGCTAACTCCATTGTTATTGATATTGGTGAGCTAGTTGACCATCCATCTAATGCACCCAGTGCAGTTTGAGGATTGGTATAATCGACACCGGTTTCACCCGGAATTGTCAACGTGCCATCCGTGGTGCCACTAAACAATAAATCGTTCGGTAAAGGTAGCTTGCCATTAGCAGGATCGAATTGAACGTGTGATAAAGGCACCAAAGGTTCAACATTATCTTTTGCTTCGTTAAAAGTATCACCACCACATGCCGTTAAGCCAAGAGCAGATGCAATTGCAACACCCAAAATGAGTCTTTTCATCTTTTTTTCCCCAAATCTTGTTTTAATAATTTTGTTTTCCCCAAGAATTGGTCACAATAGTCCTATCATGCGACCAAATAAGGACTTATGTTAGTCCTCAACTATTCTCAAGTTAACGTAAAATTATTGAGTTAGCTACAAGTTTGTTACATGCAAATGACCTATTCATACACAATTATCAATCATTTGTTTCAAACGGTCGTTTATTTTTTATCCGGTACTAGATTTGACGGGCGATTGCGCGTAGAGGAAATAATTAATCATGTTGGAATATCAAGCGACAAAAGATTTACTGAATAACAAAACAATCTTGGTTACTGGTGCTGGAGACGGTATTGGCCGTGCAGCATCAATCGAGTTCGCGAAACACGGCGCAACCGTTATCTTACTGGGTAAAACGGTCAAAAAACTTGAAAATGTATACGATGAAATAGTGAATGCTGGATATCCCAAACCAGCTATTGTGCCCTTAGATATGAAAGGTGCGACTGAACAGAATTATATTGATATGGCAGACACCATTGCTGAACAGTTTGGTTGTTTAGATGGCTTATTGCATAATGCGTCACAATTGGGGGCATTAGGGCCATTTGAGCATATTGATTTAACCTCTCTTGAAACCATTTTAAAAGTGAATGTCACCGCTCAAGCCATCATGACCAAATCGTTATTGCCGATTATGCGCAAAAGTGAACATGCCTCAATTATCTTTACCTCAAGCAGTGTGGGTCGTAAAGGGCGTGCTTATTGGGGACCTTATGCTTTTTCTAAATTTGCTACCGAAGGCATGATGCAAGTTTTAGCCGATGAATGTGATAACACTTCCGTAAGAGCCAATAGTATTAACCCAGGTGCGACTCGCACTGAAATGCGCGCAAAAGCTTATCCTGGTGAAGATCCACAGACATTGAAAACAGCACAAGAAATCATGCCTACGTATTTATTTTTGATGGGTAATGAATCTATTGGTACAAATGGCCAAGCATTCAACGCTCAATAATCAGCTGACATAAGGCTAGATTTTAGTTTTTACTGAGATGACTTTAGCTTTGCATAAAAAAACGGAAGCCATTGCTTCCGTTTTTAGTGTGAATGAGCATCTAGCCTAGAAGCTCATATTCTCGGCATTCTGGCTAACTAACTTATCACCAATACCAGTAACCAAAGTGAGCTGTTGCACATCTGTGAATTTACCGTTTTTGGTTCGATAATCCACAATCGCTTGTGCTTTGGCTTGCCCAATACCTTTAAGCGCTTGTAATTCTTCTGCGCTGGCTTTATTAATATTGATCTTTTGCATTTTGGTTGATGTTGTCTCAACCGTTTTAGTCACTTTTTTTGTGGGTTCGGCCATCGTCTTAGCCGTTTCTGCTGCATAGGTATGGCTACTGAGCAAACAGCAGGCCCCTAAAAACACTGCTGTTAAAGTCAATGATTTCATTCGATTCTCCTTTCTTTCCTTGATTTGCTGGTATGTTGTCCTTCTCCATTACCAAGCTCGAAAGATCCGCAACGCTTTACCGTTTGCGGATCGGAGGCTAAATGTAGTCAATAAAATCGAATTGTTCAAAAAAAATACATATTTTTTTATTCACTCTTGTCGACTTTTTGAGTTTGTTTCGATTTACTTTTAGACATCATTGACGACGTAAACTGCTTTAATTCACCCAGTAAATGCTGATGTACATGTGATAATTTAGGCTTATTGTGTTTATTAAAGGCAATGGGACGACACAAGGTCATCGCTTGATAACCTAGCCGTGCGGTAAGTAAACCACCACCAAGCCCTTGTGCAATTCGGGCAGATAACTTACCAGTCATTTCTACTGATAATAATTGGGTTCCTAAATCGGTAATCACCTCGGTACTGCCAGCATAAATAATATTAGTCACAATGCTACGGATCAGTTTTATACGGCTCCAGTACCCCAATTCCACCGCATAAATTGCAGCAACTTCATTAATCATTTTTTGATTTCGCCACAAAATAATAGCCATATCCAAAGCAGCTAATGGACTTGCGGCCAATAGTAATGCCGATTCAGCAGCAAAGCGGTTAACACGTTTTTTGGCCAGTAAATCACGTTCGGACAACACAATATCTTCAAATAATAATACAATCTCAGCATCATTATGTTCATGGCTACAGGCTTGTAAATATTGTTGTTTAGCCTGGTTATTAGGATATTTTGCCAATATTGGTGCCAAAAATGATTTGGCCTCGCCCATTTGCATACTTAGTGACAATCGTTCAGCTTTAGCTTGATGATCGCTGACCTTTTTAAGATTAACTAATTTGCGCCATTCTTTGAGGGTAATCACACATGCCCACAAACTCACAATAGCCAGCACTGTGGCATAAAAACCAAATAGCCATGGACTTTGCTGCAAAGAATCAATTAAGCCCATCACGGTTTGCACTACCACCAATAGCACCAAAGCAAATACTGACAGTTTGGCCAGTAGCGACCAACGCTTTGATTTTGGAGGTTGAATGCTTTCTTCCATTGATGCTGGTAATTCTGTTAGTGATTGCTCACAAATAAAATCAACTTCTTCAAACGATTTAGTTGGCTTAATAGTTTGTTCAGCAGAATGAGTTTCATCTGCCACAATAAGGTCTGACTCGGTAAATAATTGCGATTTCTTTATCGGCGAATTGCGTGTAGGTTCATTCATAACTAATGCTCACATTTATTCTCAAAATAAAAACTATTAAGATAATTTATCGCCTAATAGAAACTCCAACAGGTGGTCGAGACGAATGTGTTCGAATTGCGGATTATTATCATGCATATGGCTCAAGTTGGGCGGTAGAAAAGCACTAAAGCTAAAGCCTTGTTGTTGCCAAAACTGAGCATCGGGTAATGATGTAGGTACATCTCCTGGGTATACAGTGACTTGCTTACCATCAAGCCCAGTTCCTTTTACCACTTCTTGTTGACCCCCGGCTATATTAACCATCCCGTGTTGAGTGGCTTTAATCGCACTTATCGCCATGGTTTCAACCTCACTGCCTTCAAAGTTGGCATAATGCTGGCTTTGTTGCAGCATGGCGGTTAACAAACTAAGCACATGACTTTGCTGATCACGGGTCACTCGGTCTACTTGGCTGGCAGCAAATAACACTTTGTCTATCCGTGGTGAAAATAAACGTTTAATTAAGCTCGATTGGCCAAACTGAAAACTTTCCATAATGCTGTTTAACGCACGCCCCATGTCATTAAATTGTGCCTGACCATGATTAAGTGCGTTTAAACAGTCAACCAATACTAGTTGACGATCAAATCGAGAAAAGTAGTCGCGGTAAAAAGGCTTAACCACTTGTGATAAGTACTGATCATAACGGCGTTTAAGAACGTGGTAGTTTGAGTCACTTGAGCTTGCTGATAATTCTGTGTGCTCAATAGGACTTAAACTAAGCAAGGGAAAGTATGTCAATAATGGAGTATTTTCATACTCTCCTGGTAATAACATGCGCCCAGGCTGCGCGTGGTAAAAGCCCTGTTGTCGTACCAAATCAACCAATAAGATTTGATACAAATCGGCAATGTGTTTAAGTTGCTGCTCGTCAGCTAATTGACTTAAGTCTAACTGTTCTACAGCCTGATTAAATGCACTGAATAAAGGTGAGTGGCGTAAACATGACACATTAATTTGTTGTGATAAGCACCATTGGCTGAAATCTTGTTTAAGCATAGGTAAATCAAGTAACCACTCACCGGGATAATCAACAATATCAACATACAAGGTTGCGGTATGGGTAAATTTAGCTAACAAACCTTGTTGTGGCTGGTACTTAATCGCTAAACGTAATTCAGTAATATTTTTGGTCGAAGCAGGCCAATAAGGAGGTGATGAGCTTAATGCATTCATTGCGCCTTGATAATCAAAACTGGCAATGTCTAAATCAGGTTGCATAGCCCGATTAACGGCAATTAACCGACCTTCACGTGCGACTTGCCACAAGGGTAGCGGATTGTGCTTAGCACTTTTACCGGCATGCAATAACTGATTGACTAAACCACTGATAAAAGCTGTTTTTCCTGCTCCTGATAACCCAGTAACGGCTAATCTGACATGACGATCTGTACTGCGATGAACCAAAGATTGCGCGGTTTGAGTGACACGAAACAAAGAACGGTCTAAAAATCTCATGATGGCTGATGGCCCCCCTAAAGAACAAGGGCGGATAACCGCCCATTAGAAGAATTAAAGACTATTGATTTGGCGTTTAAGATCGAAATTGTCTGATGTGACATGTTCCTCGAGTCGTCTTAATCGGACTTCTAATCCATTAAATTGACGATTAACATCAAACAATGCTTGCTTTGCAGGCTCACCTGCTTGCCAAACTTTCTTTTTAATTTCAATATCTTTGTACTGTTCCTTGTGTTCTAGGTCTTGTGGTTTAATATCTAATATCATCCATAATGCGATATAAATAACCAACACGACCCCTGTCCCACCCAGTAACAATATCGACACAGCAATCACTCTTACTAGCCATGTCTCAAAGTTAAAGTAATCAGCAAGACCTGAACACACCCCAGCCACTTTACCACTTTTTGGGTTGCGGTATAGGGTACGACCATTAGCTGAGCTCATGTTTTGCTCTCCATTCTGGTGATTCAGTATCTAAAATCGCTTCTAATGTTTCGATGCGACCGCTCATTTTTTCTGCTTTAGCGATTAGACCATTAAGCTGATTGAATTCTTCCTCGGTGAGCCCCTGGCTCACTTGTCGCTTACTGCGATAATGAAGAACCAACCAGATAGGTGCCACAACCACCATAAAGATGATAATTGGTGCAATAAGAAGATCCATATCCATAACTCACCTCTGAATAAATTTACGCTTTCGATTTAGGTTGTGCTTTTGCACTCATTTTTGCTTTCAATGCTGCTAATTCATCATTGACAGAATCTTCTGCCTCTAATGCTGCAAACTCATCAGCAAGGACGTTCTTTTTACCTAAATCATATGATTCTACTTGTGCTTCAAGTCCTTCAACTCGACGCTCGTATTGTTCAAACTTCATCATGGCATCATCAATTTTGCTTGAATCAAGCTGCTTCTTTACTTCAAGACGTGAAGTAGCAGTTTGCTTACGCATTATGATGGTTTTTTGACGAGCTCGAGCATCGTTCAGTTTTTCTTGAAGTTGGGCTATTTCGTCTTTTAAACGGGCAACATGTTCTTCAACAACTTGCAGCTCGTTTTCAAGACTGGTTAATAAACCAACCGTTTTTTGTTTCTCACCTAAGGCAGCTTTTGCTAAGTCTTCACGATCTTTGGATAGTGCTAACTCAGCTTTATTTTGCCAATCTTGGACCTGCTCTTGAACGCGAGCAATTCGGCGAAGTAATTCTTTTTTCTCAGCTAATACTTTTGCAGAGGTTGAACGAACTTCAACAAGTGTGTCTTCCATTTCTTGAATGATAAGACGGACCATTTTTTCTGGATCTTCTGCTTTATCAAGTATTGCGCTAATATTTGAATTAACGATATCGGCGAAGCGAGAGAAAATTCCCATAATGTGTTCCTCAAAGTTAACATGGATGTCGCAATAGGTATTACACATTACGTGCCAACATTTCCAAATACAATAATATCAAGCGTTTAAACAAAAAATTAACTTTTTCTTTCATTTATCACTTAAGCCATTTATCATGATTTTCACTAATTATTAGTCGAATTCACCAACAATTTTGCGAGTAAGCTAACTGTGAGCAAACAATTCCAGCAAGATAATCTCATCGGCCAATCTAATGCTTTGCTTGAAGTATTAGAACATGTGTCTAAAGTTGCGCCATTATCAAAGCCTATACTCATCATTGGTGAGCGCGGTACTGGCAAAGAATTGATTGCTGAACGATTACACTATTTATCGCCTCGTTGGGATCAAAACTTTATCAAATTGAACTGTTCTTCACTGAGTGAAAATTTACTAGAAAGTGAGCTGTTTGGCCATGAGTCTGGTGCATTTACTGGTGCAAAAGGACGACATGAAGGCCGTTTTGAGCGAGCTGACGGTGGCACACTGTTTTTAGATGAGTTAGCCAACACATCTGGATTAATCCAAGAAAAATTATTACGTGTTATCGAATATGGTGAATTTGAACGCGTCGGTGGCAGTAAAACGGTTCAATCTGATGTTCGGCTTATTTGTGCCGCCAATGAAGATTTACCCACCTTGGCTGACAATGGTGAGTTTAGAGCAGATTTACTCGATCGTTTAGCCTTTGATGTGATTACCTTGCCCCCATTAAGGCATAGAACCGAAGACATTATGCCGTTGGCAGAACATTTTGCGATTAGTATGGCAAGACAACTATCACTAGAGTATTTTGGTGGATTCAGTCCACTCGCGATAGAACAATTAATGATGCACCGCTGGCCTGGAAATATTCGCGAATTGAAAAACGTTGTTGAGCGAAGTGTGTATCGTGAAGGGGCTGATGGCCAAGAAATTGATCATATTATATTAGACCCGTTTGCATCGCCCTATCGTCCGGTTAATCGAATCAAAACCCGCGAGCGTCAATCGGCGCCAGTTGAACATGTTGCAGACATCATCACAGAACAGCAAGCGCCAAGTACTGAAACAGATGCATCAGTGTTGCTCAATAGCATCGAATTTCCAATAGATTTTAAAGAATATACCGAAAAAAGCGAAATAGAATTATTACAACGTGCGTTAGCTGAAGGCCAGTATAATCAGAAAAAAACCGCAGATTTACTAGGTTTAAGCTATCATCAACTGCGCGGAATTTTGAAAAAGTACAACTTACTCGACAAGAGCTGATTCTAGGTGGGACATGCGCATTGCCCCAATGCAATGAACACTGTTAAAATGTACATTCAAAATCGAAAAAATATGATCACACTATGCCTGTTATTGTAAAACGCTGGTATCAGCTGATGTCTTTATGCCTCGCCAGCATCATGTTGACTGCGTGCGGACAGGCTCAATTGCCTTCTGGCTTGGTATATTGCAGCGAAGGTAATCCAGAAAGCTTTAATCCTCAGCTTGTGACATCAGGAACCACTATTGATGCCACTTCTCACCAAATTTACAGCCGTTTAGTTAACTACAGCCAAGAAAAAACCGTTATCACACCCGGTTTGGCGACATCATGGCAGGTGTCTGACGATGGCTTAAGTTATCAATTTACCTTGCGTGAACATGTGAGTTTTCATAAAACACGCCATTTTAGTCCCAGCAGAGACTTTAATGCAGATGATGTATTGTTTTCATTTAACCGTATTATCGATCCGCTCCACCCCTACCATTTAGTCAGTAGAACTGGTTATCCATTTTTTCAAAGCATTGGATTTGCAGAGTTAATCGACAATATTGAAAAAGTAAATGACTACCAAGTTATCTTTCATTTAGTGCGTAAAGATGCATCTTTTTTATCTAATCTCGCTACTGATTTTGCCGTTGTGTTATCGGCTGAATATGGCTACCAGCTTTTAGTCCAGGGCACCCCTGAAGATATTGATTATTATGCTGTCGGCACGGGTCCTTTCCAGCTAAGCCAATATGTGAAAAACGAATATATTCGTTATAAAAAGAATCCTGTTTATTGGGGCCCCACGGTTGAGATCGATCAATTAGTGTTTGATATCACTCCCAGAAGCACCGCACGTATTGCCAAATTAATTACCGGTGACTGCAGTGTGTCAGCACTACCCAAAGCCGGCGAGTTAGCCGTGCTTGATCAACATAAAGATATTATTGTTGATGCCAAACCTGGACTAAACGTCGCATTTTGGGCCTTCAATACTCAAAAACCACCGTTGGATGATGTGCGAGTAAGACGAGCCCTTGCACATGCTATTGATAAAAAGAACATTCTAGACGTTGTGTACAATGATACCGCAGTAGAAGCGACTGGGGTGTTACCACCAGCATCTTGGGCTTACAGTAAAAATTTATCGCCAAATGAATATAATCCTGAAAAAGCCAAAGAATTACTTAAACAAGCAGGCGTGTCTAATCTATCGATTAATGTGTGGGCCATGCCTGTAGCGCGAATTTATAACCCGAGTGCACTGAAGACAGCTGAGCTCATCCAAGCAGATTTAGCCCGAGTTGGGGTAAAGCTGAATATCATTAGCTATGATTGGAGTGTGTTCACACAGAAGCTAGCCAGTTCCAATTATGATTCGGTTCTCATTGGTTGGAATGCCGATAATAGTGACCCTGATAATTTTTTCACTCCGCTACTGAGCTGTGCGGCGTTAGCATCAAACAATAATCGCTCTCGCTGGTGCCAAAAAGACTTCGAACATCTATTAACTCAAGCTCAGAGCGTGTCGACCCAACCTGAACGTAAAGCGTTTTATCAATCAGCGGAAGCCATTATTAGCGATCAAGTTCCAATGGTCACGCTCGCTCATGCTAAAAAAGTGGTGTTAAAAAAGAACAATATCACTACCATGCAAATTAGGCCTTATGGCGGTATATCTTTTGCTAAAACAACCCAAATAATAGAGGGAAGCGAATAAATGTGGCGATACCTTTTTAGTCGCATAACCCTGTTTATGGCTACATCATTGATAATGATAGCCGTATTATTTATGGCATCGGGGCAGTTTCCTGTAAGTAAAGCGTATTCACTTTCGGGCATCCAATATCCAACGATTGAACAACAACAGCAAATTGAACAGGATTACCAATTACAAGATAACCAACTACTGCAATTTACCGCTTACTTGCGCCAACGCTTATCAGGTAACTTTGGTATTTCTAGTAACTCACAGCAAGAAGTATTAGAAGAGTTAGAAGCGGTATTGCCAGCCTCTTTTGAATTATCGTTATTTTCTGGTTTTATTGCGGTGTTCTTTGGTGTTCCTATCGGCATACTCGCCGCGTTAAGCACTAATAAAGCACTGCAGAATAGTATTTTAGCTGTTACTTTAACCGGCTATTCTATCCCAGTGTTCTGGCTTGGCTTAAGCTTATCCATGTGGTTTGGGGTCAATCTTGGCTGGTTGCCTATTTCAGGACAGATTAATTTACTGTACGAAATAGAACCCGTCACAGGGTTTATGTTGATAGACACCTTATTATCCGAGTCGACATATCGGATACCTGCATTTCATGATGCATTGCTGCACTTAATATTACCGGCAGTAACCTTAGCAGTATTGCCTTTTACCTTGGTCGTGAGGATCACTCGACAAGCCATTTTAAATGTGATGAATCAAACCTATATTCGCGCCGCTGAAGCACGAGGCTTACACACGGCTAAAATTCTGTTTCGTCATGTATTGCCCAACGCTTTAATTCCGGTAATAAAAAGTATTGGCTTAATGTTAGGCTCATTTGCCAGTTATGGCATTGTAGTTGAAGTGATATTTTCATGGCCAGGAGTCGGCAGTTGGCTAGTATCGGGCATTTATCAACGCGATTATACTGTGATTCAAGCGGGTATTTTATCTGTCTCATTATTAATTATTTTCTTAAGCATTTTAATTGATTTACTGCATACAGCAATCAATCCAATGAGCAGAAAGGAATTGTATGCCTCGAATTAAGATATACCAAGAAGACCATATAGCCTCTCCTATGTGGCGGATGTGGCAAACATTTTCGGCAAATCCTTTTGCCGTAATAGGTTTGTGGGCAGTGATTTTTTTATTAATACTCACCATTTTCGCGCCACTGCTTGCGCCATATTCACCCGAAATGCAGGACCAGCAAGTACTGCTGTTGCCGCCATCTTGGGATCCTGCCGGATCTGTAGAACACTTTCTCGGCACCGACGATCTAGGACGTGATATTTTTAGTCGTATTTTACACGGCGTACAATTAACCTTTGGCATGTCATTAATTATTGTTGCCGCGTCGCTATTTATTGGCTTTATTATCGGTTCGCTTTCAGGAATGATGCGCGGAATTAAATCGAGTATTTTAAGTCATTTATTTGATGCATTGCTGTCTATCCCTTCGTTGCTCATGGCTATTTTAGTGGTTGCCGTAATGGGACCTGGGCTTAATAACGTGTTTTGGGGCGTTGGAATTGCCATGGTTCCGCAGTTTGTACGCGCGATCCATCTCGCTGTGCATGAAGAACTACAAAAAGAATATGTTACTGCCGCCAAATTAGATGGTGCAAATTCATTGCAAATTTTTTGGTATGTCATTATGCCAAATGTGTGGGATGTAGTAATTATTCAGGTCACAATGGCCATATCAGCAGCAATATTAGATATCGCAGCATTGGGTTTTTTAAACCTTGGAGCTCAAGCACCGAGTCCAGAATGGGGGGCTATGGTCGCACAAGGGCTGGATAATTTGTTACTCGCCCCATGGACGGTTACTATACCGGGTGTCGCAATCTTGTTTACCGTATTATCGGTCAACTTAGTTGGCGATGGTTTACGTTCTGCGCTTGCACCGATAAGAAATTAACCTATGCCTTTACTTGATATTCGTAATCTCACCATTGAATTAGATACCCCTGAGGGCACAGTAAAAGTGCTTGAAAAAGTCAGTTTGACCATCAATCCCGGAGAGATCCATGGGCTGGTAGGTGAATCAGGCTCGGGACGCAGTTTATTAGCCAAAGCAATATTAGGCGTGCTCGGTCCTAATTGGCATATTATTGCCGATCGTATGATGTGGGATGGAAAAAATCTATTGGAAATGAGCGCCAAACAAAGACGTAACCTAATGGGTAGCGAAATGGCAATGATTTTCCAAGATCCGTCAGGCAGTTTGGACCCAGTTAAAACCATAGGTAGTCAATTAATCGAAGCTATGGTGCCCAACAAAAACATTCCTTTTTGGCGCCGTGGACATGATACCTATTTAAATGCCCAGAAATGGCTTCACAAAGTTGGCATAAAGAAGCCCAGAATGCTGATGAAATGTTATCCATGGGAATTGTCCGAAGGTGAATGTCAAAAAGTGATGATTGCGATGGCGGTAGCGAATCATCCTAAATTATTGATTGCCGATGAGCCGACCAACTCCATGGAGGTCAATACCCAAGCGCAAATTTTTAGATTGTTATCGCAACTCAACCAACTGCAAAATGTGTCGATTTTATTAGTAAGTCATGAACTTGAAACCATGGTGCATTGGTGTGATAACTTAACGATTTTGTACAGTGGTCAGGTGATGGAATCTGGACCTGTGAGCGAAATGGTCGCAATGCCCTATCACCCTTATACTCGGGCATTATTAAAAAACCTGCCTGACCACACTGAAAAAATGCGTCACAAGGCAACCTTGCCCACATTACAAGGCTCGTCACCGTCTTTACAACATTTACCAGCCGGTTGTCGACTTGGTCCTCGCTGTCCAGAAGCGCAGAGAAAATGTGTAAAACAGCCTAATCTTGAACATATAAAAGACCGCTATTTCGCCTGCCATTTCCCTTATCAAAGTGAGCAAGAAGATGACGACGCCATTGCTTAAAGTTACCGACTTAAGTAAACAATACTTAACTGGTTACAAGCATTTTAAACCTCAATACTATCAGGCATTATCTCCAGTTTCATTTGAACTGGGTCGTGGTGAAACCTTAGCGATTGTAGGGACTGTTGGTTCAGGTAAAAGTACCCTAGCCAGAATTCTCGTGGGCGCAGAACAACGCAGTGGCGGCGAAATATTTTTTGAAGGTGAAGCCTTAGGTTCACGTAATTTAAAACAACGCTGTCGTTTGATCCGGATGATTTTCCAGGACCCAACGACCTCGCTAAACCCACGTTTATCGATTGGCAACTTGCTTAAAGAACCCTTACGGTTTAATACTCAGCTAAACTCACAAGAGCGTAAAACCTTGGTGATTGAAACCTTAAGAAAAGTGGGCTTATTACCAGAACACGCAGAGTTTTATCCACACATGATTTCAGAAGGGCAAAAACAGCGAGTCGCCGTTGCGCGGGCCTTAATGCTTAACCCTAAAATTATTATTGCAGATGAAGCACTAACAGCTTTAGATTTATCGGTTAGATCTCAAATTATTAATCTGCTATTAAAGCTGCAAAAAGAGATGGGGTTATCGTATATTTTTGTCTCGCATAATCTCAATATTATCCGACATGTGAGCGATAAAATCATGGTGTTGCAAAATGGTCATATGGTTGAAAAAACAACCACAGAAGCCTTATTTACTTCACCACAGCATGAATATACTCAGCGACTAATTCAAGAACAAAGTCAATTTATGCAAAAACGCTAAACTGCTCCAACCACTATGGTTTAGAGGCCGTTTTTGTAAAAATTAGTGCCATTTGGCCGTCGAACTATTTATCCTAGAGCCAATGTTAAAGGAAGAAGCTTAAATATGATTATTAAACCTAAAATTCGTGGCTTTATTTGTACCACAACTCATCCTGTTGGCTGTGAAGCTAACGTTAAAGAACAAATCGAACTCATTAAAGCCAAAGGCAAAATTGCTAATGGCCCTAAAAAAGTATTGGTTGTCGGCTCTTCAAGTGGCTATGGCCTTGCATCTCGTATCACGTCAGCATTTGGAAGCGACGCTGCAACCATCGGCGTATTTTTCGAAAAACCCAGCTCTGAAACTAAACCTGGTACAGCAGGTTGGTACAACACAGCGGCATTTGATAAGTTTGCTAAAGCAGAAGGCTTATATTCAAAAAGTATCAACTGCGATGCATTCAGCCATGAAGCGAAACAAAAAGTCATTGAATTGATCAAGCAAGATTTAGGTCAAATCGACATGGTGGTGTACTCGTTAGCCTCACCGGTTCGTAAAATGCCAGACACAGGTGAAGTTATCCGTTCATCACTGAAACCCATTGGCCAAACTTATACTGCCACGGCTGTTGATACCAACAAAAACACCATTATTGACACTTCTGTAGAGCCTGCAACTGAGCAAGAAATTACTGATACCGTCACGGTAATGGGCGGCCAAGATTGGGAATTATGGATGAGTGCGCTAAGCGACGCTGGCGTATTAGCTGACAACTGTAAGACAGTTGCATATAGCTACATTGGTACTGAATTAACTTGGCCTATTTATTGGCATGGCGCCTTAGGTAAAGCCAAAATGGATTTAGACCGTGCAGCCCACGCCCTTGACAGCAAATTATCTGCTACTGGCGGCTCAGCTAACGTTGCAGTGCTAAAAAGTGTCGTGACACAAGCAAGCTCAGCCATTCCAGTCATGCCTCTTTATATTGCTATGGTGTTTAAAAAGATGCGTCAAGAAGGCTTACATGAGGGCTGTATTGAGCAAATACAGCGTTTGTTTAGTGAGCGCCTGTATCGTGTTGATGGCCAAGCACCCGCAGTGGATAGTGAAAACCGTTTACGCCTTGATGACTGGGAACTTCGTGAAGAAATCCAGCAGCATTGTCGTGATTTATGGCCACAAGTCACTACTGAGAACTTGAGCGAATTAACAGACTACAATGAATACAAAGAAGAGTTTTTAAAACTGTTCGGTTTTGGTATTGATGGTATCGATTATGATGCAGAAGTCGATCCTAATGTTAGCTTTGATGTAATTGAATTATAAATAATATCGCTCTTAGCTAGTGTGAACAAAAAAGCCATAATGCCGTGCATTATGGCTTTTTTATTGTCTTAATCTTCAGCGATCACGCTGAGAATTAACACATGTTAGCATTGTGTCACTCACGCTGCATGTTGGATATATTCGCTGCAACACAAACTTAAACTATGGGTAAAAAGATAAGCAGTTGCGGTGAACCCGCTAACGATTTGGCTTGTTGCTCTTCGGTCATCTTGTCAGCAATCACATCTCGCTGCACAAACAATGGAAAATTCCTTAAGCTGACATCGTTCAAATTAAGCCAATTGCGATACAGGTAGTCTATTGCAGCACCTAAGCCACTATCATTGACCGCTTGCTCGCCACTTAAACGGATCATGGCACATCGTCCCTGTGGGATCGATTTAAGTTTAATCTGGCTCGATTCTAACGCCACTGGCTCTAAGCTTGTCAGTGTCTCGTTAGCTAACGAGACACCAATATCAATTCGATATTGCGCTTTAGCAGCTGACTCAGAGGTTGAATAAAACAGATTAAAGGTTTGACTGCCCATAGGAGATAAACCGTGCTGGCGACGCCATTCAATAAATCGCGCAATGGTTTGAGGTAATAACGAGGGATCACCATGATGTTCCATCACAGCTAATGTTTGCGCAGCAAACGATACAATCTCAACTGAATAAGATTGCTCATCTTGCTGATTAACTTCCGTTTGAAACGATTTTAGCGGTTGTTGCTTAGCAAAAAAATTGCCCCAATCAGGCGCTTGTTGGAACGATTCAGGGCTTTGACCAATACTGCGAGTGAACGATTCGATAAAGTGTTGTTGGTTACGATAAGCCAGTTTTGCCGCTATAGTGGCAAAAGGTACCTGCTTACCAAAACCTAATAAATGGGCGGCCTCTAAGCTTTTAAGCAGTTCGACATAAGCTTCAATTGATATGTGGTACAGCGCATAAAATAACGCTTCAAAGTGGCTTTGGGGAAGCTGGGCAATATTGGCCAACATGTTGAAGTCAACTGGCTCATTTAAGTGTTGATCTAAATAGGCAAGTGCCCGCTCAAATGCTTGATCTAGTCTGTGGCTCATGCCCTCTCCTTTTGAAGTAAATTATCGCAGCCTAATATTTATCATAACGAAAAAAATGTAAATTAACCTGTGGTTTCTGCGCGTCTAATCAGCGCATTTTGGGGTTAAAAAGGTGACGATGTAAACTAGTCGACTAATTGAATATCCAAACCCTCTAGCAAACTCAGTGCCTCAAATCGACTGAATATGGCTTGCTTAACGGTATTAGCCGTAATATCAATTTGATAATTCGACGCATCAGTAAAATTGGCGCCAGTTAAATTAGTATGACTAAATTGACTTAGATTAAGATCGGTTAACCGCAAATCGGCTTTAGTTAAATTAGCCTCTCTAAAGTCGACATCATGGGCACGACAATCAACAAGTGTAAGCTCGGGTAAATTAAGTGAGTAAAAATTACTGCCGTCGAGCAAACATCGTTCAAACTGAATCGTAGTTTGGGTCATAAATTGTGGCCAATGGGCTTTAGTCCAATCAATACCTATAGCTTTACAGTCGCGAAAAATAACGGCATCAAACTCAGTATCAATCACAGACAACACACTCAAGTTACACTGACTAAAAGTACAATCGATAAATTGGCAATGATAGAAATCGCTCTGGTTAAAATCACATTGCATGAAGTAACAGCGCTCAAACGTAATGTTGTTGAACTGTAAATCCACTCCTTTAAGGGACTCGAATGAATCATCATTATAGTGCGATAAGGCAAACAATTTACTCGTTTGTTCTCTAGTTACCTTGCTCATGGTTGATATCCCCTTATAAACAAAAAGACCTAGACGTGAGCCTAGGTCTTTAATATTTCATTGACTACAAAACGTAATTAGTCTGCTACAGGATACTCAATTTGAGCATCAGCTTTAAGTGAGGCAACTACAGCACGGTAATCAGCTTCGCTGTATTGAGGTGCAATACGCTGTTTAAGCGACTTAATCAGATTGTCATTAATGCCTTCGGCTTCATTGACCTTATCAACTACAATCACCGCATAACCAGTTGCTAACGCTGCGGTATCAATAGTGACACTATTCTCAGCAGGTGCAGCAATCTTAAAGGCTTTATTGGTGATAGCTTGATCGATATCCTGATTAAAACGACCTAACTTAGCTAACGTGGTTAATGATGCGCCCGTTAAGGTATCATTACCCGCTTTTAACTGAGCCATATACTCAGCAGCTTTATCACGAGCACCGTCATTGGCTTTATCTTGCTTCAAACGTTCAACAATACCCGATTTAACATCAGCAAAACTCATGATGCCAGCAGTCTGATGTTTTTTCATGCGCACAACCACAACATGGTTTGGCGCAAGCTCAATGACATCACTATTCAAACCGCTCGCTAATACTTGGTCAGAAAATGCTGCTTTGATGAACTCAGGGTTATTGAACTCAGCGGGTACATCATCACGAGAAAATAACGCCGTTGATTGCACTTTTGCATTAACTGCTTGGGCTGTTTCGGCTAAAGTATCCGGGATTTCGTAACTGGTATCAGCTAATTTGGTTTGTAAGCTATAAAACACATCAAGTGCTTTCTTTTCTTGAAGTTGAGCAACAATTTTCTCTTTAACATCTTCAAAAGCAGTAGCTTGACTTGCTTGAACATCTAATAGCTTGATGATGTGATAACCGAACTCACTTTTCACAATAGATGAAACTTGACCTTTTTGTAATCCAAAAAGCGCTTCATCAAATGCAGGATCCATCACACCTTGTTCAAACCAATCTAACTTACCGCCTTCTTGTGCGCTAAGGTTATCATCAGAATCCGTTTTAGCCACTTCGGCAAAATCTTCACCCGCGGCTAACTTAGCTTCAATTGCATCAGCTTTAGCTTTGTCGGCACTGTCATCATCTGTTGCGGCAACAAAAATATGCGCAGCAAGACGTTTTTCGGCTGTTTGATATTGTGCTTTGTTCTCGTCGTAATAAGTTTTCACTTCTTCGTCAGAGACGTCACTGTTTTTAGCCATGTCAGCAGCATTTAATTCAACATACTCTAGGCTAACTTTTTCAGGGCTCATGTATTGCGACACGTTAGCATCATAATAGCTTTGCGCTTCTTCATCAGACACAGAAACAGTTGATAAGAAAGGCGTTGAATCAACAACGAGATAACGGATATCACGAGTTTGACCTTGGACTTCAGCAAGTTGCTTCGCTTCACCGTCTAACACAAACTCACTGCCCACGAGTGCATTTAATAACTGACGACGGGTCATATCGACGCGCATCATGTTTCTAAAACTTGTGGTTTGATAGCCTAACTGACGCAATACCGCTAGATAGCGCTCATTATCAAATTTACCGTCAGTTTGAAATGCAGGCTCTTCAATAATAGCTTTTTTAATTTGCTCATCAGATACACGCAAGCCGAGTTTATTGGCTGCTTGATCAATGAGTTTGTCAGCAATTAAACGATCCAGTACGTTTTGTTTAATGCCATTCATATAACTTTCGTCAGCGGCTAATGCTGTAAACATTTCACCAAGCTGTTGCTCTATACGAGAGCGTTCATTTTGAAAAGCCTGCTCTAGCTCGTTGGCACTAATTTCGTCACCATTAACAACAGCAGCAGGTACACCCGTGTTTGAGCCTAAATAACTGCTCACACCGGCAAAAGCAAAAGAAAGTATCACAAGTACTAGAATTGTTTTTGCAACAATCCCCTGTGATCCTTCACGAATTTTTTCTAACATCTGAATTCTCGCTTGTTGCGATTAATAAAATAAAAAGGCGCATCACCTTGTGGATGCGCCTTATTGTAAATTATATGGAGTTATCAGACGCTACCACGGGTATGACCCAATACTCCCAATATTAATTATGCAGAACATAACAATATTGCTTTTCGTAAAAAGCACCGCCTAAGCAGTGCTTGTATTACGAATGCCTTACAAAGGCAACGTTATTAACTATGAGTTAACCGCGTCTTTTAGCGCTTTGCCAGCTTTGAACGCAGGAATGTTCGCAGCAGCAATTTTAATTTCATTACCCGTTTGTGGGTTACGGCCAGTACGTTCAGCACGTTGACGTACTTCAAATGTACCAAAACCAACTAGAGAAATCTTATCGCCATCTTTAAGACCTTCCGTTACAGCAGCGATAAAAGAATCCAGTGCGCGGCCAGCAGCAGCTTTAGAAATATCAGCACCAGATGCGATTTTCTCGATTAGTTCAGATTTGTTCATGTCATCCCCTTGAATGTTATTGTCGCGCCGCAACCAAATCTATGTTTAGAGCGGTCTGCGGAGGCTTTATTTTATAAGCTTGATAACACACCAAACTTAGTACGAAAACCAAAAAATGAAATTGGATACAGCTCAACGTCAGATGCCCCAAGGGCTTGGTGCGTCTGACTCTCCACCAACCTAGGCTACCACAGGTCAGCGTTTTGTTAAGCCCCTTTTTTGATTTTTTTTATGCTCTATAGCAATTTTTTGACTAACAAGCTATTTTTTGACCACTTCGAAGCCTTCAACTGGTCGCTCAAGCGCCAATTTCAGGACTTCATCAATCCAACGTACTGGATGAATGGTTAAATCTGCAATCACATTCGCTGGAATTTCTTCCAAATCGCGTTCGTTTTCTTGAGGGATCAATACGTGCTTGATTCCGCCACGATGTGCAGCCAATAACTTTTCTTTTAACCCACCAATTGGCAGAACTTCACCGCGAAGGGTTATTTCACCTGTCATGGCAACATCACTACGCACTGGATTGCCCGTTAAGCTCGACACTAACGCAGTACACATAGCCGCGCCTGCTGAAGGGCCATCTTTTGGTGTTGCCCCTTCAGGTACATGGACATGAATATCACGTTTTTCATAAAAGTCGTTATTAATACCCAAATTTTCCGCGCGGGCACGAACGACTGTCATCGCAGCTTGAATAGACTCTTTCATGACATCACCGAGTGAACCGGTGTAGGTTAATTTACCTTTACCTGCTACAGATGTTGCTTCGATGGTTAATAAATCACCACCCACTTGAGTCCATGCAAGTCCGGTCACTTGGCCTATTTGGTTATTCGATTCAGCTTTACCAAAATCAAAACGTTGTACGCCAAGGAATGACTTTAAATTATCCTGGTTAACTTCAACCACTTTGACTGTTTTATCAAGCAGAATATGCTTAACTACTTTACGACAAATTTTTGATAATTCACGCTCTAATGAACGCACACCCGCTTCACGAGTGTAATAACGAATAATCCCTAAAATAGCACTGTCATCGACAATGATTTCTTTTTCTTTAAGGCCATTACGTTCAATTTGCTTGGTCAGTAAATGCTTCTTCGCGATATTAAGCTTTTCATCTTCGGTATAACCCGATAAGCGAATCACTTCCATACGGTCAAGTAAAGGACCCGGTATATCCATAGAGTTTGACGTAGCCACAAACATTACATCAGATAAGTCGTAATCAACTTCAAGATAATGATCGTTAAACGTTGCGTTCTGCTCTGGATCAAGTACTTCTAACAAGGCTGACGATGGATCGCCACGCATGTCTGAACTCATTTTGTCGATTTCATCGAGCAAGAACAATGGGTTTTTAACGCCCACTTTGGCCATTTTTTGAATGACTTTACCTGGCATTGAACCTATGTACGTACGGCGATGACCACGAATTTCTGCTTCATCACGCACGCCACCTAGTGCAACACGGACATATTTACGTCCAGTGGCTTTAGCAATTGACTGCCCCAGTGAGGTTTTACCTACGCCCGGTGGTCCAACTAAACACAAGATAGGTCCTTTAAGCTGTTTAACACGACTTTGAACCGCTAAATACTCAAGAATACGTTCTTTAACTTTTTCAAGTCCGTGGTGATCGGTATCAAGTACTTCTTGTGCTTTGGCTAAGTCACGCTTAATTTTTGAGCGTTGTTTCCAAGGCACAGCTGTCATCCAGTCAACATAGCTGCGCACAACCGTGGCTTCAGCAGACATAGGCGACATCATTTTAAGCTTGTTTAATTCAGCAATGGCTTTTTCTTTCGCGTCGGTTGGCATACCAGCGTCTTCAATCTTACGCGCCAATACTTCAAATTCGTCGTGGCTTTCGTCAATATCGCCTAATTCTTTTTGAATGGCTTTCATTTGCTCATTCAAATAGTATTCGCGCTGACTTTTTTCCATCTGCTTTTTAACGCGGGTACGGATGCGTTTTTCAACTTGCAGCAAGTCAATTTCTGATTCCATCATCGCCATCAGATATTCAAGACGCTCACCGACATTGATCATCTCAAGCACGGATTGCTTATCTTCAAGCTTCAATGGCATATGTGCAGCCATGGTATCAGCTAAGCGAGCCGCTTCATCAATACCCGATAATGAGGTTAATACTTCAGGTGGGATCTTTTTATTTAGCTTGATGTAGCCTTCGAACTGGCCAATAGCACTGCGTACTAAGACTTCTTCTTCTTTATCACTTAACTGCTCAGACTCTAAGTATTCAGCCGTTGCAGCAAAAAACTCTTCTTCTTGAGTGTATTTCTTGATTTTGGCACGTTGGCCACCTTCAACTAATACTTTTACCGTGCCGTCAGGAAGTTTAAGAAGCTGTAAAATAGAGGCAACGGTACCAATATCAAAAATGTCGTCTTTGGTCGGTTCGTCAAGATCTGCATCTCGCTGAGCAACTAATAAAATTTGCTTGTCTTGTTCCATTGCCGATTCCAGGCAACGAATTGATTTTTCCCGTCCTACGAATAGCGGAATTACCATATGCGGGTAAACCACCACATCTCGCAGTGGTAATACGGGGAGTTCGATATGCGCTTCACGCTCTTTAGTCATGGCTCGATTCCGTTTAATGAAATAGACTTAATACTGATTATATTGGGGTGATGTTATCAGTTTCAATGGTCAATACGAAAAAAGGAGTCCAATGGACTCCTTATTTTTCAACTTACTAGTTATCAGTACAATTATTGCTCGCCTGAAGCGGCCAGAGTCTCTGTATTTTCGTAAATCAAAATTGGAGCTGATTCACCTTTAACAACGGATTCATCAACAACCGCTTTAATCACTCCCTGAGTCGATGGAATATCGTACATGGTATCAAGCAAAATGCTTTCTACAATTGAACGTAATCCACGTGCACCCGTTTTACGTGACATCGCTTTTTGAGCAATCGCTTGTAATGCATCATCACGGAACTCAAGTTCGACATTTTCCATCTCAAATAACGCGCTATATTGCTTGGTTAACGCATTTTTAGGCTCAGATAGAATTTGAACCAGTGCAGCTTCGTCTAACTCAGTTAGCGTAGCAACAACAGGTAAACGACCAATAAACTCAGGGATCAAACCAAATTTCACTAAATCACCAGGCTCTACTTGGCTTAGTATTTGTGAAATGGTGGCTTTATCCGCCTCGCCTTTTACTTCTGCACCAAAGCCAATCCCGGTTCCTGTGTGAGCTCGTTGTTCAATGACTTTTTCAAGTCCAGCGAACGCACCACCACAGATAAACAGAATTTTAGAGGTATCCACTTGCAAAAATTCTTGCTGTGGGTGCTTACGTCCGCCTTGTGGAGGAACAGAAGCTACCGTGCCTTCAATTAGCTTCAGTAGCGCCTGCTGAACACCTTCACCCGACACATCGCGAGTAATTGAAGGATTGTCAGATTTGCGACTGATTTTATCAATTTCATCGATATAGACGATACCGCGTTCAGCTTTTTCAACGTCGTAATCACACTTTTGCAGTAACTTTTGAATGATGTTTTCAACATCTTCGCCCACATAACCTGCTTCGGTTAGCGTGGTTGCATCTGCCATAGCAAAAGGAACATTGAGTGAGCGTGCCAGTGTTTCAGCTAATAATGTTTTACCACTACCAGTTGGACCTAATAGCAGGATATTACTTTTACCAAGCTCAACACCGTCTTTTATTGCGCCATTACGTAAACGCTTGTAATGATTGTATACCGCAACAGAAAGCACTTTTTTGGCTTGATCCTGACCGATTACATAGTCATCAAGATGTTTGCGTAGCTCATGCGGTGTCGGCAACTTGTCTTCATCACGCTTAGGTGAAATCTCTTTGATTTCTTCACGGATGATGTCATTACATAAATCAACACACTCATCACATACATAAACTGATGGGCCAGCAATCAGTTTTCTGACTTCATGCTGACTTTTTCCGCAAAAAGAGCAGTACAGCAATTTGCCGCTGTCACCGTTATTTTTGTTATCGCCCATTATTCTACCTCTGTTTCCAACTTAGGTTAACCCTAAGCGCTGCTTGTAGATACTTATCATAACCACATAGATGACTTAACGTCTTTCAGTACAGAATACCTGAAAGATTAGAGAAAATCAGCTATCGGTTTTAGCCGCGACTTGTTAGTAATGAATCGACAATACCATAATCAACAGCTTGAGTAGCACTCATGAAGTTATCACGGTCAGTATCGCGTTCAATGATTTCCAACGGTTGGCCAGTATGATCAGCCAACATTTGGTTTAATTTATTCTTGATGCCTAGGATTTCCTGAGCATGAATGGCGATATCTGATGCTTGACCTTGGAAGCCACCTAATGGCTGATGGATCATCACACGAGAGTTAGGTAAGCAATGACGTTTACCTTTAGCGCCGCCGGCAAGTAAGAATGCCCCCATACTAGCAGCTTGCCCCATACACACTGTACTGACATTAGGCTTAATAAACTGCATGGTGTCGTAGATCGCCATACCCGCTGTAACTGAACCGCCAGGAGAGTTAATGTACAAATAAATATCTTTATCTGGGCTTTCTGACTCTAGGAATAATAACTGAGCAACAATAAGGTTAGCCATGTGTTCTTCTACTTGGCCAACTAAGAAGATGACTCGCTCTTTTAATAGACGAGAGTAAATATCATAAGAACGTTCACCTTTAGCTGTTTGTTCAACAACCATAGGTACAAGAGCATTGAGTACTGATTCTGGTGCTTTATGCATTATTCATTTCCCTAAAAATAAAAATGGCCCGCATGAGGAACCTCATACGAGCCATTATAAATGGCGAACCACTTGTTAAGTCAAGCTTAGCTTACGCTCGTCCAGTAGCCTTGTTCATAAATTCTTCAAAAGCAACGTCTTTAACGGTTACTTTTGCTGATTTTAACAATGCTTCAACAGCTTGCTCTTCAAGCGCTACGTTGCGCATGTTTTGCATGAGTTCTTTATTTGAGTTGTAGTATGAAACAACTTCAGATGGATCTTCATACGCTGAAGCCATAGATTCGATCAATGCATTAACACGATCATCTTCAGCTTTTAGCTCGTTAGTCTTAATCACTTCGCCTAATAGCAAACCGATTTTAACACGACGCTCTGCTTGCTCAGTGAAAAGTTCAGCCGGAAGTTCAGGCATATTTTCAGTTTGGCCACCAAAACGCTGCATTGCTTGTTGACGAAGTACATTCACTTCACCTTCAACAAGTGCTTTAGGGATAGAGATGTCATTTGCTGCTAATAAACCAGTAATAACTTGCTCTTTCACATTCGCTTTCAGCGCTTGCTCTAGTTCACGAGTCATGTTTTTACGGATTTCAGCTTTAAGTGCATCTAAGCCACCTTCAGCAATACCAAACAAAGAAGCAAACTCATCATTCACTTCAGGTAAGTTAGCTGCTTGAACTTCAGTTAAGGTAATAACGAACTTAGCCGCCTTACCTTTTAAGTTTTCAGCGTGGTAATCTTCAGGGAAAGTCACTTCGATTTCGAATTCATCACCCGTTTTATGACCAATGATACCGGTTTCAAAACCAGGGATCATACGATTGCTGCCTAATTGAAGTTCAAAATCATCAGCTTTTCCGCCTTCAAATTCTTCACCATCAATAGAACCAATAAAGTTCATTTTAACTTTGTCGTCAGCTGTAGCTTCACGTTCAACAGCAGCAAAAGTAGCATGTTGCTTACGTAACGTTTCAATCATTACATCAACGTCTGCATCATTAACTTCAGCTTTAGGCTGTTCAACTGCAATGCTATCTAAACCCGTTAAAACAACTTCTGGGTAGATTTCAAATGTTGCAACGAATTCGAAAGAATCACCTTCAGTTGAACCAGGAGTAAATACTGGTGCGCCTGCTGGGTTTAACTTCTCAGCTACAATAGCTTCTATAAAGTTGCGTTGCATCACTTCACCAGTGATGTCTTGACGAATGGCTTTACCATAACGCTTGTTGATTTCGCCGATAGGCACTTTACCTGGGCGGAAACCTGGAAGACGAGCACGCTTAGCTTCACGCAATACGTTGTCTTTAACCAATTTCTCGATTTGCTCAGCAGGTACAGAAATAGTTAGGCGACGCTCTAGGCCTTGAGTTGTTTCAACAGAAACTTGCATTTTTTTACCTCGAAATATGTCTAACGTTCTTTGAATGGTCGACAACTCAACCATTAGATATTCGTTTCTTGACTACGGGTTTAGCTCTGATACCCAGCACAGCGATAATATCGATGCTGAAGACGCTGTTGGTATAGGTAGCTTATTTTTGATATTTATCAAGACGCGACATTATAGCTACCGTTTTTAACAGAGTCGAGCCTGAAAAGGTCGATTTACGTGATAAAAGGGCTAACTGATGGTCAATTTTGATGTGTTTGCACGTTTAATGCGCGAAATGAGTTTTTATCAGATTGGATATGCATTGCAGTAAATCAACTATGGTAAACAAATACATTTTTCAGCAACACAATGAGTGTCTCGAAATACACGTTGATTTGAACAGAAAAAAATGGGGTGACTGATGGGGCTCGAACCCACGACAACCGGAATCACAATCCGGGACTCTACCAACTGAGCTACAATCACCATTGAAATGGTACGCCCGGCAGGATTCGAACCTGCGACCACCCGCTTAGAAGGCGGGTGCTCTATCCAACTGAGCTACGGGCGCATGGTTACAGCAATAAGCTGTTTCCTGTCTGGCTGAACAAGTTTACTTGTTCTATTATTCGCTAATAATAGCAAATAACATTTAATTTGGTCGGTGATAGAGGATTCGAACCTCTGACCCTCTCGTCCCAAACGAGATGCGCTACCGGGCTGCGCTAATCACCGAAATCTTACTTTGTTTTCGAAATGTTTATTACTGCTATACAGCAACCTTGTTGTCTCGAGAACGGAGCGCATCTTAACTAGTCACCTTGATATCGTCAACGATTTTTTTAACTCTGGATGCTATATGACGAATTTAGCAGCAAAAACCATGATTAGCATCATAGCGCGAATAGTTTATTCACTGTATTTTCATCGTCTAGCAAATGACACTCTTCATTGCGCCTGCTAGAATAACCGCCGTTCGACCATCGACTTCAACACCTGCGTCACTCAAAGGAAACTCTACAGCCATGACTGCTCAACTTATTGACGGTAAAGCCATTGCACAATCTATCCGCACCACACTAAAACAAAAAGTAGCACTTCGAAGACAAGCTGGATTCCGCGCGCCAGGTCTTGCGGTTATTTTAGTGGGCAGTGATGCCGCATCTCAAGTCTATGTCGGCAGTAAACGCAGAGCTTGTGAAGAAGTCGGTTTTGAATCTCAATCTTTTGACCTGGACACAAGTACAACCCAAGCTGAACTATTAGCGTTAATCGATGAGTGTAATGCTAATCCCAATATTGACGGAATTTTAGTACAACTTCCTTTACCTGATCATATTGATGATTCAAAAGTCATTGAACATATTCGTCCAGATAAAGATGTTGATGGTTTTCATCCATACAATGTTGGCCGTTTAGCTCAACGTATCCCGGTTCTGCGCTCTTGTACGCCGATGGGGATTATGACGTTAATCAAATCTACCGGTATTGATACTTACGGTTTGGATGCTACTGTTGTCGGAGCGTCGAACATTGTCGGCCGTCCAATGACACTGGAACTCTTATTAGCTGGTTGTACTACAACCACCTGTCATCGTTTTACCAAAAACTTAGAGCAAAAAGTGCGTCAAGCCGATTTATTGGTTGTTGCTGTGGGTAAGCCTGGTTTCATTCCTGGTGAGTGGATAAAACCTGGCGCTATTGTGATTGATGTCGGTATTAATCGCTTGGAAAACGGCAGTTTAGTCGGTGATGTGGAATTTAATATTGCCGCCGAAAAAGCCGCATTTATAACTCCGGTTCCTGGCGGCGTTGGTCCAATGACCATTGCGAGCTTATTAGAGAATACTCTTTATGCTTGCGAGCAGTATCATAGCTAGTCCAGCTGGCTGCGGATGAATAACAAAAAAGCCTGCTATTGCAGGCTTTTTTGTTTTATGGGCAAACTAAATTACTTTTTACGCCATGTCGTTCCGCTAGGGCCGTCTTCTAACACAACGCCTAACTCATTTAAGCGATCACGCGCGATATCGGCTGCAGGCCAATCTTTTTCAGTTCGGGCACGGTTACGCTCAACAATTAGTGCTTCAACTTCTGCCACTTCATCGTCACTGCCCTCACCCTTAAAGAAAGCCTCAGGCGTTTGGCTGATAAGACCAAGTACATCGGCTAATTGCTTCAAACTGACACCTAATGCCGACGCAGCTGCCATATCGGTTATTTTAAGACGATTAATTTCACGGACCATATCAAATAAAACCGAATAGGCTTCAGGCGTATTAAAATCATCATCCATAGCAGATTTGAATTTGGCAACAAACGCTTCAGCAGGCGCAGCGTCGACAGTCAAATCTAAATCTTTAATGGCTGTGTATAAACGCTCTAATGCTGCACGTGCTTGCTTTAAATTATCTTCAGAATAATTTAACTGGCTACGGTAATGACCTGACAATAAGAAATAACGTACAGTTTCAGCGTCATAATGCTTAAGCACGTCACGAATAGTAAAAAAGTTGTCTAATGATTTAGACATCTTTTCACGGTCAACCATCACCATTCCGGTGTGCATCCAGTAATTCACATAAGGCGTGTCATGGGCACAGCAAGACTGCGCAATTTCATTTTCATGATGTGGAAACTGCAAATCAGATCCGCCACCATGAATATCAAAATGTAAACCTAAATGCTTACTGTTCATGGCAGAACATTCAATATGCCAACCCGGGCGACCAGGACCCCAAGGTGATTCCCATGTAGGCTCACCCGGTTTAGACATTTTCCATAGCACAAAATCCATAGGATTGCGTTTAGCATTATCAATTTCA
Source organism: Shewanella sp. SR43-4 (assembly GCF_014163845.1). NCBI lineage: Bacteria > Pseudomonadati > Pseudomonadota > Gammaproteobacteria > Alteromonadales > Shewanellaceae > Shewanella > Shewanella sp. SR43-4. The sequence goes on from NZ_JACJEB010000002.1 coordinate 254,700, forward strand.
ACCCGAGCACCAGCTTGAAGTTGGTCAAGGTTTTGCCCAGAAAGCTGGCCATATTGAGGGAACGACGCAACACTAAATAATACATCACCATTACTGGCAACATAAGCATGGTCGCGATCAAGCAAACGCTGAACCATATCGATAATTTCTTCAATATGTAACGTAGCTCGCGGCTCAAAATCAGGTCGTTTCATGTTCAGCGCATCAAAATCTTGATGCATTTCGCCAATTAAACGCTCAGTAAGTGACTCACACGACTCATTATTTTCAGCAGCACGTTTGATAATTTTATCATCAACGTCAGTAATATTGCGCTGAAAGTTCACCTCATAACCTATGTAACGTAAATAACGTACTATCATGTCAAACGAAACAAAGGTACGCCCGTGACCAATATGACATAAATCGTAAATGGTCACGCCACAGACGTACATTCCGATTTTACCTGGATTTATTGGTTTAAATTCTTGTTTATCACGGCTAATACTATTGTAAATCTTCAACATCGATTGTTCTCTTTTACACTAATTTATAACGGTAAATGTTAATGCAGATTCTAACATGATGTCACCTGTTTTGAACACTGCACTTTAAGCGGCAGTTAAGATAAGTTAGAATCGCGCAAATTAATATTTTCAAGTGAGATAACATGATTACTTTACATACCAATATGGGCGATATTACTTTACAACTAAATGAAGAAAAGGCGCCTATTACTGCCGCTAACTTTATGCAGTATGTTGAAGATGGCTTTTTCGAAGGTACTATTTTTCACCGTGTTATTGACGGTTTTATGATCCAAGGTGGTGGTTTCACTGAAGACATGAGCCAAAAAAGTGTTAAAGCATCAATCAAAAACGAAGCTAGCAACGGTTTATCTAACCGCAAAGGCACTGTTGCAATGGCGCGGACCTCTGATCCTCATTCAGCAACTGCACAGTTTTTCATTAACGTCAAAGACAATACGTTCCTTGATTTTAAATCAGAAACCTCGCAAGGCTGGGGTTACTGTGTGTTTGGTGAAGTCGTTGAAGGGTTAGACATCATTGAGCAAATCAAAAATGTCCCAACAGGAAATAATGGTATGCATCAAGATGTACCATTAGAAGCTATTGTGATCAAAAGCGTTAGCGTTAAAGCGTAATTTTGAAAAAAACAATCTTTGTGGGCGATTTGCACTTAAGTGCTGATCGTCCCGATATTACTCAAGCCTTCGTGTATTTTCTAAATCATGGTTTAGACGATGCTGAAGCGCTTTATATCATTGGCGATCTATTCGAAGTGTGGATGGGTGATGATATTGCTGAGTCATTTAGTGTTGCTATCGCTGATGCAATCAAAATGGTATCAAACACGCTACCTGTGTACTTTATTCATGGTAATCGTGACTTTATGGTAGGCAAACAATTTTGCCAACGAGCAGGCATGCAAGTATTACCTGAAGTGTATTGTATCGACTTGTACGGTGTGAATACTGTTATCTTGCATGGTGATAGCCTTTGCACACTTGATGTTGACTATCAGCGATTCAGACGCTTTAGAAGCTTTAGAGTCGTGCGCTGGTTATATGCTCGCTTACCTAAAAAGACACGCTTAAACATTGCTGCAAAAATTCGTCAAAAAAGTGTCCAAGGTAATCAACAAAAACACTACGAAATTATGGATGTTGAACCAAGCGCAGTGACTGCTCTGCTGGCGAGTACTGGCTGCCAACGCATGATCCATGGTCATACGCATCGTCCGGCGATTCATCAATTATCTGCAACGCATCAACGCGTAGTAGTGGGCGACTGGTATACTCAAGGTAGCGTCTTAAATGTGAATGAACATGGGTGCGAGTTAGTTACACTGCCCTTCTCAGACACCAAATAGGCTCACTTGTGATAATGATGACACATTATCTGTGAGCCTTAATGAGACGCGCTCAACCATTGAGCTATTGACTCGGTACACCACTGTGAAAACGAAATTCGCTGTCCTCAGCCAAAATCAATCTCTTCTCAATTTGTCGAAAGTAATCAATTCGTTCGCTGATATCAACGCCTGCTATATCTTGAGCAAGGGCTAAATAATCTTGAAAATGCCGAGCTTCAGAGCGTAGTAATGAGGTGTAAAACTTAGCCAGCTCATCATCTAAGTGTGGCGCAATTTTAGCAAATCGCTCACACGAACGCGCTTCAATAAACGCCCCAATAATTAATTTATCAATAATGGTCAGTGGCTCATGGGTTCGCACATGAATGATCAATTGCCTGGCATAACCCCCTGCGCGAATATTACTGTAATCAATACCTCGTGCCGTCATAATCTGTAGTACTTGTTCAAAATGATGGAACTCTTCTTTGATCAGGCGCACCATTTTACTCATGACATCAGCACTATAAGCTAAGTGCTCATTGGCGACTAATTCACTAGTGATATCATTCTTTTTACTATCGCGAGCCAAAAAGGCATGTGCGTCACGGTCTTGTTGGTAAACAAAATCCTCGTAGGGCTTTGCCCAAGCCTTTAATAGATGAGCGCTACTTTTATCAATCGCATATTTGCGGATCATTAAAATAGCTGTTTGCGCAGCTTTGAGCTCGCAGTTGCAATGGTCAATAAGCAATGGGATTAATTGCGACGGTTGTTTTGCTTTTTCAACCCAAAGGTCTGGGGTCTCACAACCTAAAAAGTCATGAATTGGCGCAAGTAATTGCTGCATAGAATGAATAACTCAGTCAAGAATCTACGCTCAGTTTACCTGTAGAGTGATCATTTCTGAAGCCAAAAACGTAATACTCCTTGACGAAAGTCTATTTATGTTCAATAAATAAGCTAAGCATCTAATTTAACGCTTTTATAACAGATGCAATCGATCACCTTAAATGATGATTCTAGTGTGGGATAGGGTCATAACTGAACAACATAGATATTGGCAACGATGGAATGAGTTTACTGCCAATACAAAATAGGTTGTTAAGTTGATGTGGACTGATTAAGGCGATGGATAAAAAGCTGTAGTCAGTTCGTCGTTGTTTGGCGAGCTAGGTCAAAAATGCTAAACAAGGATAACGATAATGGTATTGAATCACTTAATGGGGCTTTACACTCATCCGAAAAAAGAGTGGCAAACAATTGAAAAAAATCATGAAGCATTGAAAAGCAGCTTGAGTCATATATTGCTTATTGCGCTCATTCCTGCCGTTTGTGCTTATTTTGCAACGGCTCATATTGGGTGGCATCCAGGCGTCGGAGAACCACTATTTCTGACATCACAAAGCGCACTATTAATGTCAATTGCGATGTACTTTGGCTTAATTATTGGCGTTCTGGCTCTCGCCTACTTAGCTTTTTGGATGGGTAGAACATTTGATGCAGATCCAACCTATACTCAAGCGCTCGAATTGGCTTCCTATACTGCAACCCCCTTATTCATGGTCGGTCTTGCAGCACTCTATCCTGTATTATGGTTCATAATGGTCATTGGATTAATCGGATTATCCTATTCGGTGTATCTGCTCTATGCAGGAGTGCCCATCATTATGAATATACCTGAAGAAAAAGGTTTTATTTATGCCAGCTCAGTTGTTACAGCAGGCTTAGTATTGCTGGTTGCACTGATGGCAAGTAGTGTCATTTTATGGAGTATTGGTTTAGGCCCAATGATGCAATAATCATTTAGTTAAAAGATAACAAAAAGGCGCTTAAGGCGCCTTTTTTGTATCATTCATCACTCATTAAGCAAAGGTATCTCTTAACGGTACCGTTAAGTTAAATACTAAGTGATCAGCGCTGGAGTCTTTGCTGTCTGCGCAGAAATAGCCTTCTCGTTCAAACTGATAAGATTTCTCAGCAGGAGCATTGACTAAACTAGGTTCCACTAGGCCATTTAACACCACCAAAGACTGTGGATTAATGACCTCATCGACAGTTTCAAACGTCGCAGGATTTTCTTTGGTAAATAGACGATCATAGATACGAAACTCAGCTGGTTTCGCCGTTGCCGCGTCAACCCAATGAATCACGCCTTTAACTTTACGGCCATCGGCAGGGTTTTTACCTAAAGTATCTGCATCGTAACTACAATAAACGGTAGTGATATTGCCATCAGCATCTTTATCACAACGTTCAGCTTTGATGATGTAAGCATTACGTAGGCGGACTTCTTTACCGAGTACAAGACGTTTGAAATGCTTATTAGCCTCTTCTTTAAAATCTTCTACATCAATAAAAAGTTCTTTGCCAAAAAATAACTCACGAGTGCCCATAGCCTCATTATTAGGATGAGCAGGCGCCTTAATGGCCTCTGGTTGTGCATTAGGATAGTTTTCAATCACGATTTTAATCGGTCTTAAAACAGCCATTGCACGAGGGGCATGTTCGTTAAGCTCTTCACGGATACACGCATCTAGCATGCCTACTTCGACTAAGTTTTCTTGTTTAGTAACGCCTATACGCAAGCAAAACTCTCGAATTGATGCAGGAGTATAGCCACGACGACGAAGGCCAGCGATAGTTGGCATACGCGGATCATCCCAACCGTCGACTAAGTTACGGGTAACTAAATCGTTTAATTTACGTTTAGACATCAGAGTATATTCAAGATTTAAACGCGAAAACTCATATTGACGAGTACGGTTTGGTGCTTGAAAATCATCTAAATGATCCAGTACCCAGTCATATAAGCGGCGGTTATCTTGGAACTCTAACGTACAAATAGAATGGGTGATATTTTCGATCGCATCAGAAATACAATGGGTGAAGTCATACATTGGATAAATGCACCACTTATCACCTGTTTGATGATGGTGAGCAAAACGGATACGGTAAATAATAGGATCGCGCATGCACATAAATGGCGATGCCATGTCTATTTTTGCGCGCAGAGCACATTCACCTTCTTTGAATTCGCCTAGACGCATTTTTTCAAATAATGCGAGGTTCTCTTCAACACTGGTATCACGATAAGGGCTATTTTTACCCGGCTCTTTTAACGTACCACGATGTTCTCTGGTTTGTTCCCCATTTAAGAAACAAACATAAGCGAGACCTTTGGTGATTAACTCAACGGCATACTGATGTAATTGGTCAAAATAATTTGATGAATAACGGATATCGCCAGACCATTCAAACCCTAACCAACGCACATCTTCCTGAATAGACTTAACATAGTTAATATCTTCTTTTTCAGGGTTAGTATCATCGAAACGTAAGTTACATTGACCTTGGTAATCTTTTGCGATACCAAAATTCAAGCAAATAGATTTAGCATGGCCAATATGTAAATACCCGTTTGGTTCCGGTGGAAAGCGTGTATGTACTTGGCTGTGCTTACCGCTTTTTAGGTCTTCGTCTATGATATTACGAATGAAGTTACTTGGACGTACTTCAGTGTCCATATGACTCATGGAATTCCTCTTGGCGCACAATGGCAATATGAATAAAAATAGATGATCCTACAGATCTTATGTAGTTACAACTCCTAGGCTTGAAAAAGTTAACCCGATAAAGCAAATAAACCCAGCTTTGCTGGGTTTATCGAGTAAATCAAAACGTTTTAGCTTAACTACTCAGTGATGATGCGTATTCCAGGAATAATTTGTTGAGCCTTTCTGCCCTTTTTGTTTAACCAAAAATAAAAACCAATCAAAGCCATAACAAAAAAGCCGATCCAACTGGCAGATTGCAGAGGATGCTGAGTAAAGGTAGCCCCTTGATATACAACTGTAGCTGAGCCGTAGGCTAATGAGAATGTCCAAATAGCAGCAAAACGCGCCCATTTGGTACCAAACTCATGCACCAAAGCTCCCATAGCCGCCACACACGGGGTATAAAGCAAAATAAATAACAAGTATGAGAACGCCGCTATCTGACTTTTAAAGCCCGTTTGCAGCGCACTGAAGGTCGTAGAGTCAACAGATAATGCGATGGCAGCTTCATCTAAATCACTAATACCCGCGATAGCAATCGATAATGGGTCTCCTGCCTCAATACCAAGTAAATTTGCAGGAATAGTGGCTAAACCTATTTTGACGCTATCCCAAATTGAAACCAGTTCAACTTGTTCGCCTTCATCATTGCTATATAAACTATTCAATGTACCGACGACAGCTTCTTTAGCAAAAATACCGGTGATAATACCTACAGTTGCCGCCCAGTTATCTTGCTCTATTCCCATAGGCCTAAACAATGGGGTAATTTGCTGACTGGCAACACTGAGCATGGATTCTTTACTATCTTCATGTCCAAAGGAGCCGTCAGTACCGATAGCATTGATAAAGTTAAGCAGTGTGACGACGATAATGATAGTTTTACCTGCGCCCATAATAAAGCTTTTAGTGCGTTTCGTGGTGCGAGAGAAAACCGCTTTAGATTTCGGCATTTCGTAACTTGGCAATTCCATGACAACAGCGCTACTGGTTCCAGGCAAAACTGTTTTTCGTAATAATAACCCAGTACCAATCGCGGCCAAAATACCAATAATGTACAGTAAAAATACTAAATTTTGACCAGACTGCGGGAAAAATGCCGCGGCAAATAATGCATAAACCGGTAGCCGAGCACTGCAAGACATGAATGGCGCCATCATTCCAGTAACGATACGTTCACGCTCACTGCCTAAGGTTCTCGTTGCCATAATGGCAGGCACCGAGCAACCAAAACCAACAATCATAGGCACAAAAGCTTTACCCGGTAAACCAATGCGACGCATTAGACCATCAACAACAAAAGCTGCTCGAGCCATATAGCCTGAGCCTTCAAGTACCGAGAGAGCCAAAAATAGTGCGGCAACAACAGGAATAAAGGTCGCAACAGTTTGAATACCTTGGCCAACGCCGCCAGCCAAAATGGTTACAATCCAATCTGGCGAGCCTATTGACGACAACAAGGCACCAAAATGATCCACAAAAATAGCGCCAGCAGTAATATCAAAGAAATCAATAAATGCATTACCAACATTAATACTAAATAAAAACATTAGGTACATGACAAACAAGAAGATAGGGATACCCAGCAGTGGATGTAACACGACTTTATCAAGCCTATCGGTGACACTAACATGTGTGCCGGTACTTACTGATGCCTCAAACACCTGTTGAACAAAATCATAACGGGTGGTGGCGATCATAATATCGATGTCTTGACCGGCTTGTTCAACCCGTTGAGTACATTGTCTTACCGTGTCATGTAATTGGGTTTCACTGGAACCACAGTCATTACCATGGCTGTTAGCTAAAATAGCCAGTGCTTGTCCACGACTTAGCTCTGCAAGTCCTTGTGCATCATTTTGTATCTGTAAAGCAATAACACTTGCTTCTATATCAGCATGATACTGCAATAATAAAGATGCTGCGGTATTACCTTTTTTCAATAATGACAATAGTTCAGTTTGTAGATGCTTAACATCGGCTTGATTTCGAGAGCAAATTGCAATGACAGGACAACCGAGGCGGACCGACATGTCGTCAACATTAATGTTAATCCCCAGCTTTTTCGCTGCGTCAATTTTATTAATGACAACGATAATAGGAATGCCTAACTCACGTAATTGGGTAGTCAAATACAGATGACGCTCAACATTGGTTGCATCAACTAAGTTGATGATAGCGTCCACTTGTTGGTTTGAAAGATACGCTTGCGCAATTTGTTCATCGAGTGAACAATCACAACTATTTCCGGCTGGTAATAAATCATAAATACCGGGTAAATCGGTGAGAAAAATATCTATACCAGAGTCACTAAACTTCCCAGTCTTCTTTTCTACGGTAACACCGGACCAATTACCCACCTGCTGGCTAGCGCCAGTAAGGGCATTAAAAAGAGTCGATTTACCCGCGTTTGGATTGCCCACAGTGACACAATGAAATTGTTTAGTCATTTTTTAGAACTACCTCGATAATATCGGCTAAATCACAACGCATACATAGTTTACTGCCACGTAAATCTAACTCAACACCCGAGCCCATAGGGGCACGGCGAATAAAATGAAAACGAGTGTTGGGAGTAATGCCCATGGATAACAATTTACGTTTAACCGTTTGCGGTAAAGTTAATTGACCGATTTCAGAGATAATTGCCTGATCACCTGGCTTAAGTTCACTCAGCTTCATGTAACACTACCTTCAACAACATTAATAACGCTAAAAATTTTATCTGAACTGAACCAGTCAAACTCAAATCTAGATCAAAGTTTCACTTGTTAACGAGAATAGTTTTCAGTTGTATTACGTATTATGTGACAAATGCACGCTAGAATATAGTACCAAGAAGATTTAATTTTATTTAAAGACGCGATGAGTAAAAGCGTTACTCTCTTTGCGCTGTCAACAATCCCATGTAGCAATCATCTGACCATATTTGATCAATACAGTTATTATGTCTTAACGTTCCTTCAAGAATGAAACCGACTTTCTCAAGGACTCTACGTGAAGCGGTATTGTGTTGGTCACAAATACCGATGTATTTATGCATATTAAATTGCAAAGCTCCCCAGTCGGTTACGGCTCGCAAGCTTTCAGTAGCGAATCCAAAACCGTGCTTTTCTGGCGCAATAAGGTAACCCACCTCAGCTCTGTTTAATTGAGCATCATCACATCGAAAGCCAATAAGGCCGACAAACTCATTCGTGTCGATCTGCTCAATGACCAGAGATAACCATTCACCAGATTCAAATTGCCAAGCGGCTTTACGTTGCTCAAATTTAGCAACGATATCTGACTCAGATTCAATAAGGCGAATATATTGATTTATATCTTTATCGAGGTGCAAGCGAAGAAAGTTCGGCCAATCCTTCGTTTGTAAATTTCGTAATATCAACCGATCGCTAAAAAGATTTATGTCCATACACCCTCTATTTCTTATCAAGAAAAATGGCAGCCTAGGCTGCCATTTTTGATACTTAATTAATACACACTAGGCGCGACTAGTCACTTCAAGTAAATGATAACCAAATTGAGTTTTTACAGGTCCTTGAACAACATTTAACGGCGCACTGAACACTACTTCGTCAAATTCTTTGACCATCATGCCAGGACCGAAAGAACCTAAATCACCACCCTGTGCTCCAGACGGGCAAGAAGAGTTTGCCTTAGCAATCTCAGCAAAATCGGCGCCGGCTTCGATCTGTTGCTTAAGTGTTTCACATTGTTCCTGATTACTCACAAGTAAGTGTCTAGCTGTTGCTTGTACCATGATATGGCTCCTATAAATGTAATATCTACTAAAAAATAACACTAACATAATGACAAAATGATGACACCATTTAGTCACCAAACTTGTGCGACATTATTTGGTTGATTCAGATTCAATCCAATCAGCAATCTTGTTTTCCATCACCGCCATAGGTAAAGAACCTGACGTTAACAACTGGTCATGAAAAGCTTTAAGGTCAAACTTGTCGCCAAGCGCTTTTTCGGCATCAGCACGCAATCTTAAAATTGTCAGTTGCCCCACTTTGTATGATAAGGCTTGACCAGGAATTGCCATATAACGCTCTACTTCAGCAATGATATCGGACTCTGCCATTGGTGAGTTGTCCATCATGTATTGAATAGCTTGCTCACGACTCCAACCTTTGGCATGAAGACCTGTATCAACCACTAATCGCATAGCTCGAAGCATTTCATCTGATAACTTACCGAAATACTGATAAGGGTCGTTAAAGAGGCCCATTTCAACACCTAAATACTCTGAATACAGTGCCCAACCTTCTTCAAACGCAGTATAACCTTGGAAGCGTTGAAATTGCGGCACCTCGGTCAACTCTTGCTTAATTGAAATCTGAAAGTGGTGACCAGGTGAAGCTTCATGCAAAGAAAGGGTTGTCATTCCCCATTTCGGCTGCGCTTTTAAGTTATAAGTATTGATATAAAAGATCCCCGGACGAGAGCCATCCACAGCAGGAGATTCATATGATGCACCTGCTGCCGACTGTTCACGGAAACTTTCTACTGGTTTAACAATATAATCGGCCTTTGGCATCACATTAAAATACTGCGGTAACACCTGATTAATTCTATTTTTAATGGTCATATAACCATCAATTAAATCTTGTCTATCTGTAAAGAAATACTGAGGTTCTGAAGATAAAGAGGCAAAAAATGCCTTTAGATCACCGCTGAAACCAACTTGTACTCTAACTTTGTCCATTTCGGATAAAATACGCGCAACTTCAGATAATCCAATTTGATGTATCTCATCGACAGGCAAAGTGGTAGTTGTGTGACTATTGGCTAAATGCTGATACCAGTCTTTACCATTAGGTAATCCCCACCAACCATCAGAAGCACGGGAGTTTGGTAAATAATCATTCTTTACGTAATCACGCAACTGAGTTAAAGCAGGTAATAATTCGGCATTGATGAGTTGAGTATACTCAGTAGTAAGTTGTGATTTTTGTTCCGCAGTAAAATCATCTGGTAGCAAGTTTATCGGTGAATAAAATATACTACTCTGTGCATCCGTAACAAGTTGAGCATCTAACTGAGGAATGATGCGCTCCACAAGTACTCGTGGTAATACGACTTTGCTAGCGATGCCCTCATCCATTCGTTGTTGGGCAAGCTTGGTCCAGTTAATAAATCCACGTAAACGAGCCAACCAATTTTGATAATCTTTTACCGTCTTAAATGGTTGAGCACTTTCACCACTTCCTAACTGAACCATAGTAAATACTGTGCTATAAAACTGGTTAATTGGTAAGAAATATTCAGGATAAGTTTCGCCAATAAGCTCCATATTTCGATCGTAGATAAACATGTCGTAACTGAGTTTAAGTGAAGCAGGAAGCTTATCAACATCAATAGTTTTGGCTTGACTGAAATATTGACTATTCAACTCATGACGAGCCTTTAAGTATTCATCAGTTAATGCACCACCAAATTGATCGTTATAATCATTTACGCCTACAAAAGTGGCATAAATTGGTTCAAGCTTAAGTTGATCATTAAAAAAATTATCTACCATAGCTAAATACTGCTCAGAGACAGATTGAGGCATAACGGCTGCGCTAGGCTCTGAAGTGGTTTTAGATACAGACGTAACCGTTGAATTGTCAGAACAACCTTGGGTAGCTAGGAGTAAGGACACAGTTAACGCCAACAATGTTTTATTCATTTTTATTATTCCTTAAACACAAATTAACTCACGCCTTGTTATCCTTAAAAGGTCAAAGGCTTAATATAAAGATGACGATGTATCACAGTACAGTTTTTAATCTAAACAACATTATTAACCTTGTACAATAATGTCATTGTAACTTTGGCTTGCTCGACAAGAAACTAAACTTCACTAAAAACACACAAACTAACAATTAATCGGTAGTGAATATGTACTGATATGCATTTACAACTATGATAACAGACCGCTAAACATCGGAATAAAAACCATTTCAAAGACATAACCAATTGATTTAATATTTTTTAATCGCTAATAAAAAAGCCCCTAGAAGGGGCTTTTTTTACGAGCTTAAATTAAAGCGCTACGTTGTGAATCCGAGCTTTTTCTTTGATGTAAGAAATATAGCTCTTAGCACTACGTTCGGTCTTCTTATCATTCGCGGCAAGCACCGCACGATTATAAGCAGACTTGTACTTTTTCAGGCTTAAGTATGCTAAAGCCAGCTCAAACTGAGCTTCACCCGGATTATCGATGCCTGCATCAAGTGCTTTTTTAAACACAGGAATAGCGTCATCGAACTTTTGATCTAAAGCAAGAATGCGACCTTGTTTTAAATACAAATCACCCTTATTACTAACGGCAGCGGCTTTTCCATAATAGAAAGCGGCTTCTTTTAGCTCTTTAGCATTATGATAAAAACCAGCAAGAGTTGATAAGCTCTTCTCGTTTTCAACAATAAGACCAGACTTTAAATGCTTTTCGAAAATGGTAGCAGCTTTGTAAGGCGAACCTTTTTGTGCTAACAACTGAGACAAACGGGTAATGTTACTGTCTGTCTCTAAAAAGCCATTCTTATAGGCTAAATCATATGTTGCAAGTGACTTATCATAATCTTCAGTCATTAAGTAAAACTGAGCTAACTGTACCCAGAGACGTTTATCGTCTTGGAACAAAGGCACCATAGTTTCTAATACTTTTACGGCTTCTTTGTATTTTTTCTGGTTAAAGTAAGCGGTTAACTTCATCTGATATAGGCCCTTGTCAGGCGATTCAGCTAAAGATAAACCTTTGTCAGATACTTGAAGAACTTTATTCCAATCTTTTAACTCAGTGTAGGCAATACCAATACGGCGATACATTTGCGAATCAGCCTTACAGGTAAAATCCATCCACTTGTAGTAGTAAGGAATAGCCTCTTTAAACATTTTTTCCTGGAGTAATAAATCAGCATACAAACGCATTGTTGCAGCATGATCGGTACCACCAAGAATATCAGCGTCAACAGCAGTCTTTAAATATTTGATTGCTGTCTTCATCTGGCCTTTTTCGGCATAGAAGTTACCTAACATACGATCGACATAAGCTTTATCGAAATCGTTTTTAGCATTAGCCTCAAGCAAAATTGAAATAGCTTGGTCTAAATTTCCTTCAGTGTATGCTTCAAAAGATTTTTGAACTTTTTTTGCAGCGCTTTCGCCAACAGCACGAGATTGACGTTTATCAATTTCACACTTTTCAGCAGCCACTACAGAGTTTGACAATAGTGCACTTCCACAGACTGAAAGTAATAACGCTGTAGCGATACTAGTAACTTTACGCATTATCTACCTCCCTTTCTCTAGTGTGAAGTCAAGCTGAACTGTCATACCGGTTTGTTTTAATGGCTTGCCATCAACGATCTTTGGCTTATATTTCCATTTCTTCAATGCGCGAATCGCTTCGCGATCGAATAAACGTTTAGGTTCAGCCTGGATGACAGAAACATCATCAACACCACCAAGTTCGTTAATCGTAAATGAAAGTTGAACATAACCTTCTTTACCATCACGAGCAGCAGCAATTGGATACTGTGGCTCAATACGAACGATAGGGGTAGCATCACCATCACGGGTCATCATATTGCCAAGTTTAAAACCTGTACTTGGTCCACCAGCTTCGATACCACCCATATTGAACGCCATATTAGTGTCAATATTAGTTGATGAATCTGGCGGAGTAGTATCCGGCTTCGGTGGCTGCTCCGGTGGTGGAGGTGGCTTAGGTGTAACCCTTGGTTTTTTCTGTGCCTTCGAATCCTGTTTATCCATCGTAATTTCAATAACAGGGGATTCCACTGAGTCGCCGTTGCGTTGTGCGCCACCGCCGACTAGGAAAGCCATGAAAGCAAACAGCCCAAAAGTCACTGCAGCACCAATGATTATTGATACGAGTGCTCTTAGCATATTACTCATTCCCCGCTGATACTGAAATTTTGTCAATACCGGCAGCTTTAACATTATCAAGCACTTTAACGACTAAACCATGTAAAGCGTCTTTGTCTGCTTGAATCAATACAGCTGCTTCTGGTGCTTCCGCTAACATACGCTCTACGTTTGCAGTTACACGCTCGATATCAACCTGACGGTTTTCCATCATAATGACGCCAGTTTTGCTGATGCCAATAAAGATGTTTGCCGATGGTTTAGACGTAGCCTGTGACGCTTTAGGCTTGTTGTAGTCTAAGCCTGATGGCTTAACAAACGATGTTGTTACAATGAAGAAGATCAGCATGATAAACACGATGTCTAGCATCGGGGTCATATCAATCTGCGCTTCCTCTTCCATACTGGAATGCTTCTTACGTGCCATGTTCAATCTCTCTCTAGTGGTGAGGCATGCTGTCTTTTAGCTTTTCTAAACTGATTCTCATTTTTGAGTCTAAACGAGTGCTAAAGAATACACCCGATAGAGCTGCAACCATTCCTGCCATAGTTGGCATAGTGGCCATAGAGATACCAGCGGCCATTAAACGAGCATTACTCGTCCCCTGAACTGCCATCACATCGAATACTGAAATCATACCGGTTACAGTACCTAATAAACCAATCATTGGACAAATGGCTACTAAGGTTTTGATTAACAGCATACGTGCATTCAAATCTTGCTTCGCTTGGGATAACCAAGCTTCACGGATACGGTGAGCATGCCAAGAAGTCGTTTCTTCTCTTGCTTCCCATGACGCGATAACGGCTTGATGTTGTTTTGGTGATATCCAGTTGAGATACCAGTAACGCTCAAGCATTAACACCCACATTAGGAATAGCACAGCTGCAACCAGCCAGAGGACATCGCCTCCGGAGGCCATGAAGCCCCTGACGGAATCCCATACGTCCATCAGGATTAGCATCATTAGTCAGCCCTCTTCTCAGCATGTTCTGCAATGATACCAGCACTTTGTTCTTCAAGAACTTGAACAATAGACTTGCTACGAGCCACTACGATTGCATGTAATAACATTAGAGGCAATGCAGCGATAAGACCTTGAACAGTCGTAATAAGCGCCATTGAAATACCACCAGCCATCAATTTAGGGTCACCAGTACCGAATAATTGAATTGATTGGAAGGTTGCGATCATACCGGTAACAGTACCCAATAGACCCATCATAGGAGCAATAGCTGCGATAACTTTGATGATAGAAATACGCGCTTCTAAAGCAGGTGTTTCTTTTAATATCGCTTCATCAAGTTTCAGCTCAAGTGTTTCAACATCAACATCTTTGTTTGATTGATACACTTTTAAGATGCGACCTAAAGCGTTATTACCAGGCTTCTCGATGTTCTTACGTTGGCTGTTAACTTTTCCGCCAATGATAGTAAGAGTCACTAGACGCTCAATAGCAATTAATGCACCCAATGCTAATAAAGCAAGAATGATATAACCAATAGTTCCACCGGCTTCTAAACGATCTTCTAAGCTAGCTTTGTTAGTGAAAATATTCAATAACACGCCACGAGCAGGATCGATATAGAAAGGAGCTACACCTGAAGTGGTGTCTTCCCATGTACCAACTGCGCTAACTTGGTAACCTTCTGGCTGTTGTGATAGCTGTTGAATTAAACCAAGTTCTGGCTTGTAAACAACATATTTACCATCAGCAGTTAAGTTGAAAGGACCTACACGGTGAATAGAAGTGGTCTCAACATTGCCATCGATCGCGGTAACGTCACCTTGGAATTTAACAACTTTACCAGATTGAACCATTTCAAAAAGCTGAGCTTCCCAAAACTGCTCTAACTCTTCAATTTTAGGTAGTGACTTACGCGCACCAAGTTCAGCAATAAAAGCATCGCGACCTGGATACTGAGCACTAATGTTAGATGCTGCTAGCTTACCAGCGAAATCACCGGCTTCACCTTTAACAACACCAAACATCTCACCTAAGTCACCTTGTGCGGTTTTTAAGTCTTCTTCTAACTGAGCAATTTTACGCTCGTTATCTAAAAATGCTTGGTTTAAATCTTTACCACGTTGCTTTTCAGCAGCAAGGGCATTTTTCTCGCGCTTAAGTAATTCAGCTTTATCACCACGTTCAGCTTGAAACTCTTGTTCACGCTTAGCGTTTGTTTTGCCTTCATTAGCGCGATCAACTTTAACTTGTTGTAATAGTTGATCAATGGTTTTTGGTGCATCTGCAGCAGAAACCATACCAGCCGTTAAAGAGAAAGTTGCAGCCACTAGCACTGATGTAATTAACTTCTTCATTATTGTGCAGTCTCCGCAGCAGGAATTGGTAATGCGAATAGGTCTAATGCGCCTTGCTTACGAGCAATACGGATACCTTTAGTAATGTCGCGTAGATAGCTGTCGTCTAACTTGTTCCAAGACTTAGCATCAGCATCGTACATCCATGCTATTTTTTGATCTAAGCTTTGTGCGTAAAGTGCAACGCGGCCTAAATTAAAGAAATCAACTAGCACTTCTTTGCCGTCAAGGCTTAGCTTACCGGTATGTACAGCAACGAAATTACCATACTCACGCTCAATGCTATAAGCATCAAGGATTAGACGATATTTCTCTGCCAATGTAACTTCTGCAGTATTAAGAATATCTTTTAGATTTTTAACACGGTTCTGACGAACTTCCGTATTAAAAGGTAAATCTAAATTAACAAACTGTTCTAGAGCATCGACCATTTTAAACATTAATGGCACAACACCTTGACGAAGTTTATCAACGCCATTGATATCAGTTTGAATTAAATCAAGTGAATTTTGTTGATCAGCTACCAAGCCTGCAACGTAATCATTGTATGCTTTCAATGATTCACGCTCATCAGCTACGCTGCCATACTCAAAAAGCATGTCTTGTGCTTGGTCAAAATATTTGTCGACTTTCTGTTGTGACGCAGCAGAAGCAGCATTAAGGCTACTATCCGCTTTTTGAACGTCAGCTAGAGGATCTGCAACAACGAAGTTGCTACTAGCTAAAGCCAGAGCGCCAACAAGTGCAGTAGCGATTTTTGTTCTATTGCTTACCTTGGACATAGTTCCCAACCAATTTGAAGTGAATTAAAAAGTTCAACTTTGTGAAATAGCGATGATCTAAAATTGTGATCAATGTTACTTCAACTAAGTACGTCTTTTTCTTGTGATTGTTAGTTTTTCTTCCTTTTTCTGCACCTATTAAGGCGCAGACCCATTAGCATCATTCCACAAAATGTTGACCTATGTCAACATTTGAAAAGTTTAAAAACTAGTAGAAAGAGCCGTTATAGGAGCGAATGTTGATGAAAGGTTAATAATTAAACATGTGCAAGATGATTATGTAGTAATTAAGTGTTAAGGGATAATTTTTATTTGTTTTTATTCAATAGCTTACAAAGTAATGGCCAAGTTACTTTATTGTAACCTCACCTTTTTTCTAATTATGAAAATAATTTTGAAGCATGCAAATACCAAGCTAATACTTCATCTTGATCATTCTTAAGTATTTTAAGTTCATTTAACGTCATATTATTGAGCTGTAGTTTTTCCAAAAAAATAGCTAACTTTGATTCATCAAAAGATGCATCAACCAATTCAGTTAAACGTAATTTTAACGTATCCATTTGTATTGTAATAAATTCAATAAACTCTAACTTTTTTGTAACAGGCCAGAATAATCCATTTTTAAAAAATTGAGCCACAAAGCGCATCAACTCGCAATCTTGAGCTGCCGCGTCATCAAACATTACTAGCGATTTAATCAATTGATTGATTTCTGTTCTAACGCTCTCACATTGTGGATCTTTTTTAATACGATCAACATCTTTCGAATTATTGACATTGCCCATTGCATTAGCCATTTTGACTAAACACTCTATAAGCAAATTGACTTCTTTTTTCTGTATTAAATTCAAAATTCTTCGGTTTCGATTGAGGATCATCGAACGTTTATGGTGAAACACAATAACAAACTGACCATCACTTTTTATGACTCTATTTGCTTCTTGAAGAGATTTTTCGACATTTGAATACTCAAAACCAAATTGGGATATATAAAGGTCTACGGAGTTTGCCTCAAATGGGAGCTGTTCACAGCGAGTATTAGACATCAAGGCGATATCAATATTATGATTATTTTGGTTTTCAGAGCTAGCTAAACTAACTTCTGCTAAATCGACACCAACAACCTTACCGGTTAATTCACTGGTTAATAATTCATCGCGAAGTAACAGAGGTAATGAGCCATTACCAGTACCAACATCGACAACTAAAAATTTTTCAGTTAAACCATTAAAAATCGGTTTCCACACACTTTTCAATATGCCGTCATAATTACCAGATAAAGCCTCACCGAATGACGTGGTGTGTCCTTGCTGCCAATATTCACTCCAGTGATTATTCATTGATTCTCCTTAATTAATGACAATGTATTGCTTAATTATCTCAACTCAGGATGAGATAAATTGATAAAAATGAGTTTAACTCAAGCCAACGATACCTAACCTTCACATAAATATACTCACAAGGAATAATATTGATATCTGAATTATTTTCCATTATGAGTTAAACAGCTAAGCCAAAAATACCATGGGTAAATATAAACTAAATAAAAAGGCTCCCGAAGGAGCCTCTCTTGTCTTATGTCTAATTAAATATTAGAACTTAAGAGTATAACTTGCACGGTATTCACGACCGTAGTTGTTATATAGATCAGGGTTTTCGTATATTCCAACAGAACTCAGTACTGGATCTTCATCTGTTAGGTTGTTAACACCTAATAACAATGAACCATAGTTACCTGCATCATACACGTAGCTGATATTGTGGATTAACCAAGAATCTAAATGGCCAGTATCATCATCTTCATAAGTAGATGCTGTGTAGCTCATGTTCCATGAGAATCTGTGATCGCCCATGCTGTAGTTAGTGGTAAAGTTAGACTTGTAGTCAGGTGAACCATTCCAACCAGCGATGTCAACGGCTTCAGAACCACCTTCAACTTCTTGGATATAATCTAGCACGAAACTGTTGTTCCAGTTGAAGCCGATATCACCAATTGCCGTTTCAAACTTAGCGTTAAGCGCGACGTCAATACCAGTAATTTCTAATTTGTCACCGTTACCATAACCAGTACCAACTTCTAAAGCACGTCCTAATGAACCATCAACGCCATTTGGAGCACGTTTAACATAGAAAGTGTCATTTTCTGCTAGAGTACCAGCACCAATACCACGCATAACGTTGGTAATTGTACGACGACTGATTACGTCATCAATTTTTAAGTTAAAGTAATCGACCTTAACACCGATATCATCAACGATATCCCATGCAACACCTAGGTTAGTATACTTAGATGTTTCAGGACCTAGGCTATCGTTAGCACGAATATAAGTATCATACTGTTTTGAACTACAATCTGCATCAGAGATACCTGCAGATTCACAGAACGGATAATCGGTACCTGTATCAGCACTGAATGTTGTTGCTGCATACAACTGATCTAATGAAGGCGCACGGAACGCTTCAGAGTAAGATGCACGTACTACAACGTTATCAAGAGCTTGCCAGCGAACAGAAGCTTTTGGTGCTACGTTATCACCAAAATCACTGTAATCATCGTAACGAGCTGCAAGGTTTAATTCAATGTCATCTGTTAACGGTAATACCGCTTCATAGAACATTGCCCATACTTGACGATCGCCACCAGCAGAGTTACCAGCACTACCACCAACTAAGCCAGCTTCTGACTGAGCGTCATACACTTCGCTATATTGTTGGTCGAAATATTCCATACCAACGTAATGTGCAACAGCACCACCTGGTAGTTCGAACGCGTCAAAACCAATACCAGCACTGTATTGATCAAATGTAGCACGACCTTGTGTTAAGGTTGTGGTTTTCATGTTATTGATACCAGCTTCAGAGCCTAAATCAATATCATTTGCTTGGTTATAAGCTAGACCAGCATAGCTTAAGTAGTACTCACCGATAGACTTGTTATCGGCGATGTTGTGGTGGTAGTAAAATTCCCACTCAGCATCGTTTAGTGCACTAATCGTACCACGCAAACCAGTTAAATAATCTTGGTTGTAATCGTCAACGTTACCGTCACGAGTACCGATACCAACCCAACGGAAATAGCCAGTGGTTTCTTCACCATATGGATTATGTGGGTTGTCTGCTGCCATGCTATTCCAAGCTGCTGCTGGAGGCGCATAACGACCAAATGAGTTACCAGCAGTAACCATCACACGGCCAAACCATTCAATGTCTTCTGCAATTTCATAGTTAGCATCAACATAAACAGTATTACGCTCTGTAGATGCTTTGTTATAAGAAACGTTAGCAAAAGCATACATACAATAAGTAGAGCCAGCTCCACCCCAATCATTGTCAGCTTTAACAGTTTGGAATACATCTGAACCATACTGTGCTTCTAAGTCATTACATAATAATGATGCTTGTGCAGTAGAGAAATCTGGAGCAGCTACAGTTGCACCATAAATACTCCAACCTGAAGTTTCTTCATAAGCTTGGATTTCACCGTCGCCGTTGAAATCTGTCATGCTCGCTGCAGTGTATGGACGGTCAGCGTCAGAAATACCTTTACGATCCTGGTGGTCAAACGAGAAAGTAATGTTACCTTTGTCCATTTGATAACCAGCAACAACAGAGAATTCTTTACTTGTTAATCCGCCGTCTTGGTCACGAGAACCACCGCCAACGTTGAATTCGATACCTTGATAATTCTTCTTCATGATGATGTTAACAACACCAGCAATCGCGTCAGAACCATAAGTAGAAGATGCACCGTCAGTCAGAATGTCAATACGTTCTACTGCGGCCATTGGAATAGCGTTCAAGTTAGCAGATGCACCACCTAGAGTAGGTGAACCTGGGAAACGCTTACCATCGATAAGTACTAGAGTACGGCTTGAGCCTGCACCACGTAAATCGATCGTTGCTTGAGATTGTGCAGAACTACCTGAACGCTCAGAGAATGAACCGAAAGAGTTCAAGTTACTGTTACGAAGTGCGTCAGCAACTGTAAAGTTACCTTCCATCTTCATATCTTCAGTTGTAATAGTCGTAATTGGTGAAGCGCCTTCAAGGTCAGAACGCTTAATGCGCGATCCAGTAACCTCAATACGTTCTACTTTTGCGCCATCTTCATCAGCAGCAAAAACTGCTGGTGAAGCGAATGCAGCTGCTGCTGCACCACTGATCAGTGCTAAGCGCACTGATTTAGCTAATACGTTCTTATGCATTGTCTATCTCCCTGGACTTTTTTATGTCTTTCTTATAATGCTAACAACTTTTTAGTTGTTAGTTCAATGAGAGGATGCAACAGAAAACAATCACAACCACCCAATTACAGATGCAATAAAATCACATTTGAAACAACTAATCAACAACTGATGAACCGTAAGCACAAAAGTTAATCAAATGTAACAAAAGCAACTGTTAACAATTATGAACAGGGTGTTTTTTTTACTATAAAAAACAACAGACTAGGTTTGACGGCTTTTTAAGTAAGGCTTTGCTAAATCTAAATAGAGAAAGTTAACATTATGTTTTAATTTACCATTTGTTCGAAGTAAGCTTTTTTCATCACTTGGAGCAAATATAAAAATCTTATCGACTAATAAAAAGAGATATGTTGATAATAATTTAACATTTCATCAACTGGATTACTTTTGATAAATGTAAAAAGCCTAATCTCTCTTATGGAAGAGTACTTAACCATTCCAGCTAAAAGCATGCTGTTGTCTTGTGGCGACAAGCTAATATTTGAGATGAATAGATTAAAGTAATAGCAGTTGATTATTTACCAGTGAGTCAAAAGAATGCCCACAAAGTTGCAGGATGGGTTCTGCGATGGGTTGAATTTGTTTACTGATGTAATATTCATAATCAATATTAGTCGGTTTAGCTTCAATGGCCTGTGCTCCCGTTAGGGTCATGACATAGCGGATTTTTTGGCCTTTTCGGGTAACGTTTTTGTCTCCTAGAATATCGGCAAGCTGTTTAGCTGCTTTCACATGAGGTGATGATTTTGCGGTATAGTCTTCGACATTACGTCTTAAGCGCTTTGTAAAAATCAGTTCATTGTCTCTGGCTCCATGATTAATTGCTGCCAGCTCATTGGTTAAGTAATCAATCACATCTTCGCCTTTAAAAAACAGTTCGTACAAATGGTATTGCATCCTACGGGCAATGGGACTCCAATCGCTTCTTACCTGCTCCATACCTTTAAAGGTTAATTCCAATTGTTGAGCCTCATTTAATACAGCACCAACATAGCGTTTTTTACTGCCTTCATCTGAGCCTCTTAGTGTGGGCATAATAAACTGTTCGAAATGTGTTTCAAATTCGAGTTCGAGATAACTGTCTAATTGATATTCTTGCGTGCACCATTGAAGCCAACGCTGAGTAATCGATACCGACAGGTGCTTACCCACAGCTTGAATATCGGTAATGCCATGATTATCGCCTAACCACACAAAAGTGGAATCGGTGTCACCATAAATCACCTGATAACCGCACTCTTCTATCCACTGTTTAGTCAGTTTCATAATTTGATGACCGCGCATGGTAATTGAACTGGCTAATTTTGCATCATGAAAAACACAACCTCGAGAGCCGAGCACTCCATATAAGGAGTTCATAATAATTTTTATTGCTTGCGATAAAGGCGCATTTTTATCACTTTTGGCTAACTCTCTTTGTTCTGCAAGACTAGCAACCAGTGCCGGTAAAATAGGCGAGTTACGACTAAAATGAGCCCCTAAATACCCTGCTACTGTGTTTGTGTCACCTGTGACATCATTTATATACATGCCTTCGACCAATCCTTTAGGATCAATCAGAAATGTTCTGATTATCGATGGGTATAGACTTTTAAAATCTAATACTAAAACATCTTTATAATAGCCAGGGATAGAGGACATAACATAGCCACCAGGACTCTCTAAACCATTACTGGCAGGATGTGCTGGTGCCACAAACCCACTTCGATGTAGGTGAGGAAGATACAAGTGATAAAATGCCGCAATTGATGCGCCAACACGGCCAAATTCCAAACCGGTTAACTTGGCACGTTCAAGTGCGAAGTCTAATAACTGAGTTTTTTCAAAAATATCCCAGACTAAGCGACAATCGGTAATATTATAAAAAGCCAGCGCATTTTTATCTTGTTCAAATAAATGGGTAATTTCCTGACCACGATTTTCAACATGGTCAATGGCTTTTCCTTCTGCCAATAATTGTCGCGATACAGACTCTAACGAAAAGCTATCAAATTGATAAAAAGCCGCTTTAAGCCAATCAATGCCATCCAACACCACTCGTCCTGGGAGCGATAAGGTTTCTGGTCGATATTTTTCGGCTACTTTCCAGCTTAACTCGGTATTTCCACGGCCAATGATTAAAGGGATGTTATGTAATACGCAACGTTTATACAGTAAGGCTAAATCGAAGGTGACCACTGCCCAACCGATAATAATATCGGGGTCATATTCACTAAACCACGCAATTAATCGCTGTATCAGCTCAACTTCATCTTTAACCCAAGTAATAAATTGATGACAATCCGCTTGCGGCTCGCCAACCATAAACACACATTGATATTCGCGGCCATACAAACCAACAGAATATAACTCTCCTGCAAAGCTGCATTCAAAATCTAACGAAATCATCTTAAGCGGTATGCTAACCACTTGGTCTGCAGGTATTTTTCTGGCACGATTAATCGATAACACTGGCATTGATGAAGCGGAATACATATCTTGATAACGACCAACACACTCAATGTCTAAAGCGATAAAGCGCTCAATAAGAAAGCGTTGTTCTGGCCTGATATCGGTTTCAAATAAGGTAATACCGATATCTTGAGCAATGCGACTGACTAATTTTAGCTGGGTATTAGACTTTAGATACAATGCACTAATCGGTTCATGGGCAAAACTCATCAGTGATATTGATTCCGCTTTAAGGACTAAACCGACTTTTTGGCTCAATAGATCAACATCTTGCTGACGACAGAAACATATCACCTCACTGTGATAAAGCTCTGCTAGCACAGGCCCCTGAGCGGTTTTAATATAATATTGCAAGACTAATTGCCCATGTCGATAAATCGCATGGCGCGTTAATACTTGTCCCTGAACATTATGATCAGTAGCCGGGTTATCTGTTGGCTTTACTTCGGGTTTGAATTCCTGCACCAGTTTACTCAATTTGATTTATTACTTCGTGGCATGCTAATTCACTGTTATTATGTACAGCATAATTCAGTCTATGTAGAAATCATACTTCCTATGCTACCGGATAAGATAAAAAGTCAAATTCGTACCATTTATAAAGAAATTGCCACATCAATGCCGCAATTTCGCTCGCGTCGCGAGCAAAACTATATGGTAGCGGAAATATCTAAAACGTTAGCAGGTGAATATGACAAAGACCGTCGGATTATTGTGGTTGAAGCGGGTACTGGTATTGGTAAATCCTTGTCCTACATTTTAGGCGCTATTCCTTTAGCCGTTGCCACGAAAAAGAAAGTCTGCATTGCCACTGCAACCGTAGCACTTCAAGAACAATTACTGCATAAAGACTTGCCATATTTTTTACAGCAATCCGGTATTGATTTTAAATTTGGTCTGGTAAAAGGCCGTCAACGCTATGTCTGTTTAGCCAAGCTTGAAGCTATGATCGGCGCACAAGACAGCTCGCAAATTGCTATGTGGCAAACCAAGCCCGATCAAAGTCAAATTAATGAATTACAAAAGCTACATCAAGATTTCCACCAAAAACGTTGGAATGGTGAAATCGATACTTTAAAGCACCCTATCCCTGATTTTTTATGGCAACAAATTTGTTGTGACAAACACAGTTGCCACCGTCAAGTATCGGCGCACCATAATTGTCCATTTCATAAAGCCCGTGAAGACGTCGACACATGGGATGTGTTAATTGTTAACCACAGTCTATTATTTGCCGATTTAGAGCTTGGTGGTGGCGTCATTTTACCTGAACCGGAAGACATGTTTTATGTCATCGACGAAGCTCACCATCTCCCCATTGTCGCAAGAGACTTTTCCAGTGCTCAAGCCACATTGCGAGGAGCATGTGATTGGTTAGAAAAGGCCTCAAAGACCTGTTCTAAGCTGCAGAATCAGCTCAAAACCACCCATATTATTGCCCCAGTGCAAGCGATGCTTGATCACACCACAGATTTAACTAATTTACTCACCCAAGTGGCTCATTATTGTGATACTCAGCCGCAGCTATTTGCCAATCCTGAATCTCGGCTTCGGTTTGAACATGGCAAATTACCGCCATCATTATTAATACAGGCAGAAAACCTGGCCACGGCATCGGGTTCTGCTGTAAAGCAGTTTAATAAAGTCGTTTCTGTATTAAATGAAGCCATCAAGGATGGAGAAGTCCCTAAGCATCAATCTGAAGGTTTGCTGTCTGAAACAGGCTTCATCTTACAAAGACTAGATAACTTACATAAGTTATGGAAAATGATGGCCAAAGAGGACAGCAAAAAAGGCGCACCAATGGCACGTTGGGCTGAATTAATAACAGGCAAACAGCAAGATTATCTATTTTGTTCATCGCCTATAGAAGTCGGCTTTATGCTTGAGTCCATGCTGTGGCAAAAAGCCGCTGGAGTCGTATTGTGCAGTGCCACACTGCGGGCATTAAATAGCTTTAACCATTTTGCTCACCAAATTGGATTATCAATCAACGATGGCAGTCGTTTTTTAGCTTTACTGTCTCCTTTTGATTATGAAAATAATGCCACCTTATTTATTCCTCAAATGGTTAATGAACCTACCGACGATAATTACACTGCAGAACTGGCACAGCATATTGTGACATTAATCGATGGTGAAATGGCCACCTTAGTGCTGTTTGCTTCCTACTGGCAAATGGACAAAGTGGTTGAATTAGTTGAAGGAAAAATTTCTAAAGAGCAACTTTTTGTGCAAGGCGCTATTCCACGTCAACAAATATTAGAACAACATAAAAAGCGCTGTGATGAAGGCTTACCGAGTATTATTTTCGGCACGGGCAGTTTTTCTGAAGGTCTTGATTTACCCGGTGATTATTTAACAAATCTCATCATTACAAAGTTGCCATTTGCAGTGCCGACATCACCGGTTGAACAAGCTCACGCGGAATACTTAAAAGTAAAAGGCGGTAATCCATTTTTACAGCTGACAATTCCTGATGCTTCACGTAAATTAGTCCAAAGTTGTGGCCGACTGCTACGAAAAGAACAAGATTATGGTCGTGTGACCATTTTAGATCGTCGTTTAGTCACTAAACGTTATGGCAAATCATTAATTGATGCCCTTCCTCCTTTTAGACGTGTCATTGAATAGGTATTGAGTTGGATTTATTATTAGACCCTAGCCACTGGGCTGTATTAGCGGTCATCAGTATTATTGCTGGTTTTATTGATGCTATTGTTGGTGGTGGTGGGCTGCTTTCTATTCCTGCATTACTGACTGTAGGTATTCCACCTCATCTAGCGTTAGGAACAAATAAGTTGGCAGCTTGTTTTGGCTCCTTTACCTCAAGTTACACCTTCTACAAAAAACAATTGTTTACCCCCGCATTATGGAGAACGTGCTTTTTTGCTACCCTTATTGGATCGATAGCGGGTTGTGGCTTAGTGTTTTTGATTGACCCACAATGGTTAGATAAAATATTGCCACTGCTCATTATTAGTATCGCGATATATACTTTATTTAGCCCCAAAGCGATGGGCCAAGAAAATATACCCGCGCCAAAATTTAGCTCATCTAAGTACAAACAAATTAGCCAAGGATTTATTTTAGGTGGCTATGATGGTTTTGCCGGCCCAGGTATTGGTGCTTTTTGGACGGTATCGTCTATTTCGCTGTATAAGCTGCCTCTTCTGCAGAGTTGTGGATTAGCACGAGTCATGACAGCCGTGAGTAACATCACGGCATTAATCATTTTTGCATCAATGGGGCAAGTGCAATGGATGCTGGGCTTATGGATGGGGATATGCATGATGGCAGGTTCGTTTATCGGCGCAAGAAGTGCGATTCGATTTGGAATACCTTTTATTAAACCAATATTTATTGTTATGGTATTGTCGATAGCGGTCCATCTTACGTGGAGTGCCTGGGCATGAACACCCAACAATTGGTCTCAATGTTAAAACAGCAACTTGCACAACTTGAGCAAGATGCGTTGATCCACGACCAAAATTTAGCACCGTCACAACGGCAATCATTAATCGACATTGAACGTTTTAACAGTCAACTGTTTGCTCAACAAGGCGCTCAATTAAGCCCTTGCATCATTCAGTTGCGCCAAGACATTAAACAACTTGAAAAACAACTATTTCTTAAGTTGGGTGGTAATGTTATTCAACTCAGTTGTAATCGTATTCAAGACAGATTTAGTGCCTTGCGCAGAGCATTGCTCACCACAGATATCAATCTTAAATCCGAACAACAGCGCAAAGCCAGTAATCGGGCTCGATATGCCAAAAAACAACAACAAGCTATTCAAGACAGTGGTTTTGGCTGGATTGCCAGTAATGTGATGCAAAATAGCCATCAACTCTATGCCGAACTCAATAAACATTTAAATTGGGCGAAAAAAATAGAGCAAAAAATACAACAAATGGAAGCAACGCTTGAATTCTGTCATAGTAATGACAAAATAAAATTGCAAAATGATATCCTTTCAATGCATCGTCGCTTAGGGAAATGCAAACAAGCAACCAGTTATATTGAAGAGCGTATTCAACTTTTTGAAAGACCTCGCCAAAGTTACCCACGTTAAGGAGAAACAATGAAATCTTTATTTACAACAAGTGCGCTTTTGGCATGTTTAACATCATCATCGGTATTAGCTGCTAATTTAACCATCCCAATGTCTTTTGAGTACCTTGCACTTGATGGTACAGAAGTTGAAACGAGCATGTTCAATCACCAATCGGATTTAGCCTTAACCAATGGCACCCATAAGATTGCGATTCGTTATCATGATGTGGTCGATGATTCCTTTAGCGATAGTCAAACGTTTATAAAATCGACCCCGTTAATTGTTACCTTAACGGTGGATGGCGATCATCAGTACTTATTGCAACCCGCTCAAGGTGACGTGATTAAGAATCCAAAAGCATTTGCAAAAAAACCACAAATCAACATTAAGCGTCAAGATAATATGGCTGTAACTTACAGCGTTGAACAAACTAATTTTACTGAAGACTCATTTATTACCAGCCTATTTAACAAAAAAAACCAAAATGATATTGAAACCCTATCGGCTTCGGCAACGGGTAGCGGTATTCAACCTACACAAACAGTAACAGTTCAATCAGATGTTGCATCGGCTACAACAATCAGTGCACCAGTTATCGCAACAGTGCCTGCAGCAGCGGCTCAAAAAACCACCCCAGCCCAAGCAGAACAAATGCTCCAGTATTGGTGGTTACAGGCCGATGATAAAACCCGTAAAGAGTTTATGGGCTGGGCCATCAAGCAACTCTAGTCTTGAAGTATATTCCCTTTGTATATCACGCCAGCTATTCACAGCTGGCGTTGCCTAGCACCCATCGTTTTCCAACCAGCAAATATCATAATTTGTACCAGCATGCACTCAAGCATCAATTGTTATTTGAGCAGTATCGCCAAACTCCTTCGCCAATTGATAAAGAAATACTGTATGGCATTCATTGTCCTCTGTACGTAGAACAATTTATTAATGGCACCTTAGATCACAAAGCCCAGAGACGTATCGGCTTCCCGTGGAGCAATGAGTTAGTCAGGCGAACTTTACACGCCGTAAATGGAACTCGTTTGTGTGCTGAGCTAGCGCTTGAGCATGGTATAGCGGTTCATTTAACTGGTGGCTATCACCATGCACATTACGATTTTGGCAGTGGTTTTTGTATCTTTAATGACTTAGTCATCGCGGCCAGATCGGCCATTGATGCTAAAAAAGCAGATAAAGTACTTATTTTTGATTGCGACGTGCATCAAGGTGATGGCACCGCCACATTGACTCAAGGTCACTCAGACATCATTAGTTGTTCAATACACTGCGCGCAAAATTTTCCATCAAGAAAACAGCAATCTGATCACGACATCGATCTCGATAAAGGCTGTACTGATAGTGATTATCTTGACCACATAAGACAAATATTGCCTTACCTCATTCGTCTGCATCAGCCTGACCTGATCATTTATGATGCTGGAGTCGATATTCATCAGCATGATGACCTTGGCTACTTTGCTATTTCGACTCAAGGTATTCTCGATAGAGATAAACAAGTCATATCGATCGCAAAAATGCACAACATCCCACTTGCAGCGGTTATAGGTGGAGGCTATAGTCGTAATGAAGATGAATTAACACTCAGACATAGCCAATTGTTAATTGCAGCAAATCAATTATGGTTGTAGCAGAGTAAAAAAAATACTCTCGACATCGAAGTGAATGTCGATAAATCGAACCGTCTCAATGGAGCGTAATAATGCAATTAGAGATCCGAAACTATTATGAAGTTCTATTAATGGAAATGCTGAGAGATGAAGGCTTAATGGACGAGTTGCCAGAAGAATACTTAGCCGATTTATGTTGCGTCACATTGAATCAGTTACCGGTTAGGTACATTCGTCATTTAGTCGACACCTATTTTTTTGAAAATTATCAAGAACTCAAACAGATGAAAACTGAGATAAGTGAAGCACTGGAACGTTCAAGAAAATTTCTAAAAATGAATTTACAAAAACGCTTACAAGAAGAAGCTGAACTTGCTGGCGAGCAGTAAGGTATGGCGAAACCATGTTTAACTGGCAACTAACAAGTTAAGTTGGTGCTTTA
Organism: Shewanella sp. SR43-4; assembly: GCF_014163845.1. Taxonomy (NCBI): domain Bacteria; kingdom Pseudomonadati; phylum Pseudomonadota; class Gammaproteobacteria; order Alteromonadales; family Shewanellaceae; genus Shewanella; species Shewanella sp. SR43-4. The sequence continues at coordinate 283,928 of NZ_JACJEB010000002.1, forward strand.
GGTATGGGTTGAAATAGACTAATAGGGATTTATTATTCAATAGTCGCCAGATTAAGGAGCTGGCGATTAAGCGCATTGATTGACGCTGTTGAGTAAGTCATATGTTGTTTGAAGTGAGATTCCTTGAAAGTACAGTCAGCCACTGTGGGCTGCTATGTGGCATGAACGAACAGTGACCACCTAATTTTTTTAGCTATTTAGACACAACATTATCTGTTTTCCCTTTCTAGTCTTTTCGTATTTACCATAAATTAGCTAACTATTTAACTGGCGTATAAAGGGTTGCTTGTGGGTTCAGAAAAGTCTATCTGAACTTATCTGGTCAGGTATAAAATAAGATTTCAATATTGAAAATAAAAACTCACATTTAATCTGACTGAGCTACATAAACTAGGTTCAAGAAAACTTTAATAGAACTTCCTATTTCGCTCGTTAGTAACCATCCTCTGGATAACATCCCGTGATTTTAGAAATAAAAAGGGAATAGCCTCCAATGCCCTAATCCTCACTATATATTGTTATGCTTAACACGCTTTTGCATTAAGGTAACAGCGCATGACGTAAGTCATGATTAGACTGCTATTTTAGATGTTTAAAATATAAGAATGGCGCAATAGGATCACTTAACTTTGTCACTAAGTTAGCTTTGTCTTTTGGATCATCAAACCATGCATATCTGACAGCTTTGGGCTCGCTTACATGCTCGTTCCAAACAACTAATGAATTACCATTGAGCCTAGCTTGTGCCCTATAAAACTTTCCATTTTCATCACCAATTTCAACTCCTATAATAGAATTTGAAAGCTGCTTGTTGATAAAAATTGGATCGGTTAAACTCATTACAACTTGCTTATTTCTAAAATCAACCCGGTGTATATTTGTATCTATGTAATGCTGCTTTTTAGCGTAAATTTTATAAAGGGTTAACCTCGCGATTCTTTCTGATAAAATACGTTTTCTTTTAGGATGAACATCTGCAGCATCGCCTTGATCATAACTAACCACCAGGGATACATTGGACAGTTCATTTGAAATTTCACTCTGTAATTGTCTATACTCAGCCCAAGGTCTGTTCATGCCAGGTAATTGCACTATATTAAAAGGTAGTGATGGTTCCTGCCAGATCTGACGCCATTCCTTGACCATGGTTTTTAGCTTGATTTTATTCAGCTCCTTTGAAAAATAACTATCAAGCCTTTGATTTTCTGTAATTGGGGCGTTTGATTCACCTTGATACCATATAACTCCTTTTATTTGAAAAGGAGATAGAGGTTTAATTCCTGAGTCAAACATAAAACCTGGTTCGTAAGGATGATGAGGTAAAGGTTTTTCAGGAAAATGCTCTATCCAAGCTGATAAATTAAGTAGTGCACGTTCTTTGCACCAAGGCATAATATGAGTTAGCCAATGCTCTGCAAGTGGAGACAGCTCAGGGGTAGAAGCAAGAGTTGATTTACTAATAAAGTTCTCAGTCATAGTGCCCCCTACCGACACATTTATTACTCCTACGGGAACATCTAACTGCTTTTGTAATTTAGCCGCAAAATAGAATGCTACCGCCGAGAAACTTGCATTGTTCTTCTGTGTACTAAGCTTCCAACCTTCTGTATGTAAATAATTTTCACTATTAAGCTTGCTTAATTTATCTATATCAAAAATAACGTCATCTGGATACAAATCGTCTCCGTTATAATCCAGTAAACGAATCGAATTATTGCTAGATTTCGAGAGTTCACTATTTGCGTCTATAGTTTTTGCTACTTCAAAACGCATATTAGACTGGCCTGCAGCCAACCAAACTTCACCTATCAAAATATCTTTTAGAGTAAGTTGGTTGTTTGATGTCGTTATTACCAACTTATATGCTTGATACCCACCTTCCATAGCATCGAGGACAACTTGCCATTCCCCATACTTATTAGCTTTCGAAATCTTAAGCTGATTGGCATAACTAACTTTAACAACCTGTTTTGGTTCAGCTTTCCCCCAAATCCGGATAGGTTTTCCTTGCTGTAAAACCATATGGTCGCTAAATACACTCGGCAATTCTAAACAAAAACCAGGTGTTATAGAGTTAATTAATAAACAAAAATACAAAACAACTTTAAATTTAGTCATACCAAGCCTCGTTTCTAATCTACTTTGTTAGCAAATGACTTGAAGTTAATCGCTTCAAGCTCTGCAGACATTACTTTAAACTCTTCATCGGAAAGATTTTGGAAAGGAACTCTGTTGCCACCTAAATCTAAACCTATTACTTTCATAATTTGTTTACCTGACACAATATTTCCATGGTACTTAGCGATAACATCAATTAAATCAAACGACTGGTATTGTAGATGTTATGTTTTTTCTAAATAACCTTCTGCATATGCTTTTCGTATACCTGTGTACAAGTCTGCCGCATAATTAAATGTGCCACCGATACAACCCCTTGCTCCACCAAATGCTAAAGAAGGGAGTAGAGTTTCATCTTGACCATGAAGCATATCGAACTTGCCATCTTTATAGCGTCGACACTGAGTGTATTAGTAAAGGCTTAAAGGTATATTTAATACCTGCAAAGTTTGCGATTCGGCCGTCAACAGCTTTTAATAAAGCAAGCATCGAAACGTATACACCTTTACAGGCAGGAATACGATAGTAATAAAAAGGTTGCTCTGGGGTAACTGAGGCAATTTGCTCAGGTAAAATTGACTCAGGAGCAACCGTCACAAGCACTTTACCTAAATCTTTGCGACAATAGGTTTGCAATTCATCTTCACTTATTTTTCTAATATGCTCATTGTTGTGAATGCTTTTTTGGGTCACATTCAAATGAGGCCCTTCAAAGTGAACACCAATAATACCGGGCATACTTTGCCTAATAGCTTGGCTTACAACATCTGCAGCTTCCTCTAGCTTGGTTATGTCACTTTTAATCAACGTCGGTAAGAGACTTGTTGAACCAAACATTGCTTGCGCTATAACCATTTTTTGCAGCGTCTCTAATATTGTTCCATGGTTGAATAACGCTCCACAGCCTCCATTACTTGGGTACCAGAGCTATGACGCCATCAAGTTCGATACACGGCTCATGGTAGTAGGTTACTCGCTCTGCAACTTTGTCATTGACAACTCTTATTGATTTATCATCATGGAATTTCACACCATCAAAGAGCTGGGTAGGCTTAAAAATCATCAGTCTTTCATCATTTTGAAATGTGGGCATATAGCCCACATCTGAGTTGAGTAGGGTTAGAAGTTAAGCTTTAAACCTGCGTAAAAAGAACGACCAAACAAGTCATAAGCAGTACCATTGGTTAGTGTTCCAACCTGATAATATTTATGAGTTTGAGTAAGTTGTGGGGGTTGTTTGTCAAAGATATTTTTAATGCCAAAATAGGCATTAACTGAGTCTGAAAAGCTATAACTGATCCGTGCGTCATGATACGTGCGAGACTCAATCTCATTTAATTCGTCTGTCATCAAGCTGTTGTCGTTACGATCTTTAGTACTATCCCAGTAACGTAATTGCCAATAAAGATTGAAGTTTTCGATGCTATAAGAAGCGTTCATATTAAAGCGAAGTTTAGGGAATAACACTTCCCCTTCAAGATGCTGTGTATCGCCAGACTCAATCCCTGTAATGCTGTATTCATCAATGTAGTTAGCAGCTAACCCTAGGTATAAATCACCAATATCAAAACTTGTTTGATATGAAATATCTAAGTCAAAACCGCTAGTTTTAATGATATTTTCATTGCCTGATGCTGAGTTAACATCTAATGCGGCACCAGAGCGCCCATCACGACGGACTAAACTACCACAATTAGGATCAAACTCACTTGGAGACACACTGTAACAACGGTTTAATAACACTGTTCGATCTGTATTAGCAATTGCATCATCAATTTCAATATCGTAATAGTCAATCGACATCTGTAAGTCATCTAACCACTCAGGCGTCAATACAACCCCTAAAGTTAGTGTGTCAGCTTTCTCTTCTTTTACATTTTCAGAACCACTTAATAGACCTGAAGTGTTTTGACTTTCAACTTGTGTCAATAAAAATGCACCATCACTATCAATACGATTTTGGATTGCACTGATTGAGCGACAGTTATCAGCAATGTTGCCGGTATCCGCATTGCTGATGCCGTTACATGGATCGACAACAAATGCTGCGGTAGCTGTACCACCTGCAAATAGGTCGCTCACATTTGGTGCCCTTACCGCAGTAGCTACAGCACCACGTAACTTAATTGAGTCTGAAATCGGTGCATCAATACCCACAGTCCAATTTGTAGTAGTTCCGACTGATGAGTAATCACCTACACGTACAGCAAAATCAAGGTTAAGCTGCTCTAAGATTGGAACATGGAGTTCGGCAAAAACATCAACAACATCAAATTCACCTTTTGTTTTTGCAATACGACTACCGCGAACTATGCCAGCTTGTCTTAGTGGATCTGGAGTTTCTTGACCTTTTTCTTTTCGATACTCAACACCTGCTGCAAAACCTAAGTTATTTACATCATCGCTGAAGGCAAAATCAATATCCCCCGCGATAACTGATGTCACTACATATTGCTCTATAGAGCCATTTAAGCCGGTATCCGCAGAGAGATAATCGACAGCTTCTTGTGAAATGCCATCATATGCGAATGGGTTAAATGGAACACAGCCACTAATCCGCGCGATATCATCAGCACACTGGTATCCACCCGCACCATCGCTCACGACATCAAGCGCGAAGCGTGCACGCTCAAGGTTAATATCTCCATGATTTTTTTGATTTTGGTCAGTAACCCCGTAAGTAGCACTTACATTTAGATAAGTACTGTCAGTCAGGTCATACTCATAATTACCTGCAACACGAAACGTAGAACGTACATTTTCTGCACCGCGATCTCCAAACTCATATAAACGTCTAAAAGTTAAGCTAACATCATCAAGATTTGTTATACCATCTTGCAGTAACGCATTGCCGAGGTCAGTGCCTGCAAACCAAGGGTGAGTCGCAATATCAATCCCGGAGCTGCCACCACGTGATAACTTAAAGATATCATTACGAGTATCTAAAGGAATTGCCTCCATACGCGTGCGTGACTCAACACGTGAATAATTAGCTGTAAAGTTAAGACGTGATATATCATCTAAATCTAGTGATAAACCTGTAGCTGCAAATGTTCTATTTAATGGAGTGATCATTGAACGATATTCATGAAAGTTGAATGCATCTGATGTTGCAACATCTTCAGTTCGTACAAATGGAGTACCATCACCTTTATAACTACCAATGCGCCCCTCAGGAATATGTGATGAACCAACGAACTGTGGTGTATCGACTAATCCATCACCATCAGTATCAACAGAATCTAAATGAACACTTGAGTAGTCACGATCTGTCGCCATCAAACCTTCATCATCAGAGTAACCTAATGAAAACCAGGCGTTACCACTATCGAAGTTGTGGCCTACAGTAAATTCTAAATCAGTTGTACCGGCAGCACCTGCTTCTGTTTCTCCTTTTTGTAATTTAACTGCCACTCCATTAAAGTTCTTTTTTAGAATAATGTTCACTACACCAGCTATTGCATCTGAACCATAGGCAGCTGATTGACCACCTGTTAATACTTCAACACGCTGTATCATAGTTGTAGGGATTGTATTTAAATCTACACCATAGCCAGAACCAACAGACATGCCTGAAACATAACGCATACCATCAACCAAAACCAAAGTTCTTGAAGAGCCTAAGTTTCTTAACGCTACAGTGTTTAAACCACCATCCTGCTCACTTGAATTTGAGCTGGAAGATGTTGTATCACCAACAATAGATGGAATTTTACCAAGCAAGTCACCTACATTCACTGCACCGACACCTTCAATATCATCAGAATCTATAACCTTAATTGGTGATGGAGATTCAAAATCACCTTTTCTGATATGCGAACCTGTCACTAGGATTTTTTCAACTTCGGAGTGTGCTGCAGGTTGCTCCTCAGCAAATGCACAGTTACTTACTGCTGCCCCAACGCAAAAGCTGAGGAACGATTTTGAAAATAGCCTGGTCAATTTATTAGTCATGTTATGTACCCTGTTGATAGATTTTTGTCAGCTTTAAAGGCTGTATAATTGTTAACCTGTTATACCAGAATACCAGTCGTTTAATTTTTGTCAAAAGGATCTAATAGAAAAACAATAAATTTTTTCTAAGGTTGTGAAAAAAAGGAGTTTAAAAATTAAGCAGTTATGACTGTAATCCAGTGACAGCTTAATTTAAGGGGAAGTTAATTTACTGCATTGATATTGAAGTTAATAAATTTGATATGGGTACTACCCGTTGCTTCATATTAAATTGCTATTGTTCCATCATTCAGTGTGCAATTGTCGCCTTACTAATAAACACGATGACCACTGTGGCTCGTCTGTTATTTGTTGTGTCCAACCGCCTTGAACATCATCCTCAAGTCATTGAATATAATTAAGTTTAGCAAACGTTGTTGTTTTTATTTTTTCAGGAAGGGCTTGTAAGTCTTTAGTGTAGTTTTGAGGTAGTTTGGTTGCTACTTTGGGTAATGGCTGGTTAAACTCATTATCAAACAAACCGTCATTAATCATTGTTAGACCAAATTGCTGTTTCCATTGGTAGAAACATTTGTAGTTAAGTCTGCAAATAACTGCCCTAAAGATATTAAGCGAAGCACCGTTGCTAGTAGCTCAGCGGCAGTTACTTTTAAAAAGCTGACTAACTGGCCGACTTTGATAGAGCAGTATAGCTTAACAAGTTCTAATACAGATGATTGCAACCCTGCTAAGGACTGAAAACCAGAGTAGCGATGTAAAAGTTTTAAGCTATTAAGTGTAATATATACAAGGATTTATTTATCTGTACCAGTATTAAATCGCGTCCATCTTGCTTGACGATGGCTTGCTTTTCAATAAACGTGCACGAAAGTCTTCGTCAGCAATTTTGCTTTGCGGTTTTACTTCTATAAATTTTTGTGTGCTGTCAGTGTGGTTTAGTAAAAAGTCAGGTTTGTAACGGCAAATACGGTTATCAAACTCATATTCATAACCTAGTGGTTGTGCTTCGAATGCAGCTATTGATGGTGAAAATTCAAAATAAAAACAAGAATCGAACTTTAAAGAGGATTCAACTAAACAGGTAGATTTATTTTTTAACTAGCAAATTTATGGAGGTTTTTGACACGAGAATCTTTGAGTTTTCTTCTGTAAATGTGAGTCAATTATCTAACAATTTGATTAAATACTAGACGATGCCATCTTCTTAGTACAAATATACCAACTAATACTTCAAACAACATCATTGGGGGGAATATTGGAGGTTCCCCTAGAGCCACACCCCGGCACACGAGTCACTTGCTGCGGTTGCTCCCTTCCAGGCCTGGCCGAGTTCACAAGTTATCATTGCGGGGGGACCCTAGGGTCACCATTGACTTCTGAAACATTAAATATAACGTTTATGTGTCAGAACGGGGCGATTATCCCCTAACCTATTGCCTTGATCAAGCCTTTATCTTAATAAGTTCTCAATCACTTACCTAACTGCGCAATACTTAACCTTAACGCGAAATTCAACATGTAATAACTGCAGGGTTAACCGACAAAAATTTATCCATTTTTAGATCATCTATATCAAACTCCCCCATTCATTAGCTAACAAGACTCATTTACGCAGCATATTTCAGCAGCTGGCAGTCCATTTAAGCAGAAGATATCGACAAAGAGTAATTGCATAGGCCTTAACTTCATTGACGAGATAAAACAAGAACCATATTACAGCTTAATGGATCCATTAATACCTGTACTCACGTCTTAAGCTAATGCGATATCTCCTATCAACATAGGCCAATCTTCATCAAGTATTGTTACCCACAAAGGAATAGTCAGATCTTAGTCACAACTCTAGACTTAATTCAATGAGTAAGTCGCCAAGGTTAGCTAACATAAGAATTGAATAAAATCCGCATACGTTTAACCAACAGTGAATGCGAGATAACAAAAAATGCAGGGAATACATGATGAAGACAATAACAGTTAGTCCCGCTACAAAGGCGGTATTGAGTGCAGGGCTTATTGCTTTTGCGCTTACAGGGTGTGGAGGCAGCGATGGAACTAATGGCGAGGACGGACCTGACGGCATTATTGGTGTCAATATTGATGCAACATCGACCTTAAAAGCAACTTTTACTGACGCAAGCATCGTCGATGGGAAAGTCAGTGTTGCCTTTAACCTTAAAAATGCCAATGGCGTTGCGGTATTGGGACTAACAAAAGATCATGATCTCCGTTTTGGTATTGCCCAATTAACCCCAGTGACCGAAATGGTTGGTACTGAGGGGGCTAAAGTTGAAGTAGACCGTGGTTATCAATGGCAGTCTTATATCAACTCGGCCAAACAACCTAATGCTAGCTGGATAGCTGATGGTGAAACCAACATATCTCCTTCAGCACAATATCAAGCTGAGGTTGAAGCTGCATCAAAGTGTGTTGACTGCTTAGTGGATAATCTCGATGGTTCATACACATACACTTTTCAAACTAATATTGCTCAAGTAACAGACCCAATAAGTATTACTTACCAAGCTGATGACACTCAGCGTATTACTTTAGAATTAAAGCAGCCACTAATCACTGCAAATGCCCATTATGATTTCCAACCATCAACCGGCTTAACCGAAGGTATTGCGTCACGGGATGTAGTATCGATAACGGCTTGTTATACCTGTCATCAACCGGAAAGCTTAGCATTACACGGTGGTCGTCGAATCGATCTTGAAAACTGTGCTTCTTGTCATACCGCAACATCAGGCGATCCTGAAACCGGCAACAGTGTTGATTTTACCTATATGATCCATGCGATTCATAAAGGTCAAGATCGCGTCACCAGTACCGCAGACGGCGAAGTAGCTGCCCCTTACAAAGTCATTGGTTATGGCGGCGGATTGCACGATTACGGTAAGGTTATGTACCCACAAAAGCCTGCTGCAGATTGTAGTGCATGTCATGTTGAAGGGACTAATGCTCCCAAAGATGCCGCGCTGTTTAATGCCAATAAAAGTGATACCGCTTGTATTGCATGCCATACAGAGTTGGCGTCTCAACAACATGTTGGTGTCGGTACAAATTGTACTTCTTGCCATGTGGAAGAAGGTTATGGTCGCAGTGCAAAAGAAGCTCATGGCGATGTCATGAAAGCCTATAATGAAACCCAAACCATGAAGGTAGTCTTTAGCGATGTTACCGTGACAGCTGATAACAAGTTCAGTACTAACGTGAGCTTTACTGATGCCAGTGGTCAGATATTACCCGCTGAGTATATTGATGACGGTAGTCGTATTGTCATGGCATGGGACAGTGACAAAAACTACCCTACGTATCAAGATGCCAGTTACAGCAATCGTCGTATTAAATTAAGTGAAGGTACTGCCAACACAGATAATAGCTGGACGTTAGTTTGGGATAAGGTCACCTTACCAACAGATTATGTGGGTAAAACATTTGAACTATGGTCAGCAGTCACAGCCTGCTTTAATCATGGTGGCTACGGTAGACCGGAAGTTAAACTCACTGCTTGCAGTGCTGATGATATCCAAACAGTGGAAATCAAAAGTGAGCCTTATCATTTTGTTATGGCTGCAAGTGTAATAGACGATAGCCAAACCGCTGCCGTACGTAGAAATATTATCAATACCCAAAGCTGCCAAGGTTGTCACAACCAAGAAGTGTATCACTATGATAATGGTGTAAATTGCCAAACATGTCATACCGCAGATAAGACTCTTAAGACTGACAACACTTATCCTGGTGGCAAAAAATCAACCAGCTTTGCCTTTAAAGCTCACAGTGCTGAAGGGCATTACCTCAAGCATGCCGGTGTAGAATCTGGCACTGTGTTAAAAACCGACTGTAAAACCTGCCACACGGCTGATGGGATACAACTTGGTAGAGCCGCTGACAGAGTATGGCGTTATGGCGACATAGAAACGGGTGCAGATGTGTGGATGTCATCAGATACTGGAGCATGTTTAAGCTGTCATCAAAAGTATCGTACCGATGCCACTGTGTCTCATATTGAGTCCAATGGCGGTATTGTTGATGGTATGAGTGAAGACGATGTTCATACTCGTGCATCTGAAATATGTTCAACCTGTCATACGGTTGAACGAGTCACTAAAACCCATGGTTTCTAAGCTTAATATATAAATACTTAAATTGTTTTACCCATCAAAGACCTTAGCATATTGCTAAGGTCTTTTTTCTAGCGAGAACAATCATTCCCCTACAAACCCTGTATTTTATGTACCCCTTAATTAATAGGCAGATCGCCATCACACAATTACGTTCGCTTTACAGACGAGTTGCCGTTTGTAAAGTAATCTTAGTGTTGGGAAAATTAATTCCAACATCAACTTAACTGAAAAAGATAATTGCAGAAGATACTGCCAGTAAGTTAGATGGATGACCTTTGCAGGGAAAAATATGATGAATACAAAATACACAAAAATGGCATTGTTACTTGCTATGTCAGCGTCAATGACACTAGTAGGGTGTGGCGGAGGCGATGATGGTGAACCTGGCAATCCTGGCAACCCTGGCGGCGAGCCTGCTGAAGCGATCAAAACACTAAACTTAGATATCACCAAAGTCACTTATCAAGACAACAAACCGACTATTGAAGTTTTTGCAACCAATGAAAAAGACCTTCCGATTGCAGGCCTTAAAGACTTGGAAGTGAAAAAAGTGGTTCAATTGATTCCAGTTGGCGCTAGCGGACCGGGTAATTCAGCGCAATGGCAATTTATTGGATCCGAAAAAACCTTTACCGACCATGGTAACGGAAATTACAGTTTTACCGTCAATGTTGAAGGTTTTAATCCAGAGCTGACACAACGTTACAACGTCATAGCAAGTGCTTCTACTTTACAAGACGGGGTTACCAGTGTTCCGCGTACCGAAATCACCGAAGATTTTGACGGCGAAGGGTTTCAAGCTAAATACACCAAAAACATAGTAAGCGGAGCCACTTGTAATACCTGCCATGCAAAGGGTGAAAGCATTTATCACAGCTACACTGACTTAGAAACCTGTACATCTTGCCATACCAACGAAATGGCCATTGAAAAAGACAAGGTTCAAGTTGAATTTAGCCACTTGATCCATAATGTTCATAACAATGCCAAAATGTATGGCCGCAACTTAGACAAGAGTGCAGAAGCTGCATATGCGATAGTCCAAGACAATTGCACCACTTGTCATGTCGATTCAGAACAACTAAGCGAATCGAACAACTGGTCTCGAATTCCAACCATGGAAACCTGCTCAAGCTGCCATACCAATATTGACTTTAAAACAGGTCAAGGCCATCCACAACAAGTGGACAATTCAAATTGTATTGCATGCCATAATGCAAGCTGGACAGAAGAAATACACACCACTTCATATACTCAGAAAAAAGCATTTATCGACTCATATGGCATGACCGCCACATTGACTGCGAATAAATCTAGCCCTGAAGACAAATCAGCAACGCTATCGGTAACGATTTTAGATGCTAAAGGCGTAGCCATTGATGCTGCAAGCTTAGTCAGCAAAATTCAACGTGTTGAAACGCTAACTAACGTTGGTCCTAACTTCCCGATTATGGGATATAACCCTAGCCCAGGCAGTGGTTTAGCTAAGATCAGCAAAGACTTTATCAAAGCGGGTCTATTACAAGCGGATGTGGTCATTGAATCAGGTAACTTGGTATATACCATTCCATCATTACCGTTTGGTGCCGGCGACACAGATACAGCCTTTAGCTTTATCGGTCTTGAAATGTGTAACGATGGTATCCAAGCCATTGATTGTGCAGACGGCGTAGCAACCACCAGCATGAAAGCTGAACTCACCGTTGGTACTTTCTCTGGTAATGCCCCTAGCTATCGTCACACTGACTCGGTTAATTTTGATTCATGTGATAATTGTCATGGCGACACGTTTGAGCTCCACAAAGGTCACCATGCTGGTTTTGTCATGTCAGAACAATTAGGCCGTGAGCTTAATGGCGAACTTACCGTAGGTCTAGACGGTTGTGTGGCTTGTCATACTCCCGATGGCACTTATGAATCTGGCGCTAATCAAGGCGCGATTGAAATGAAACTTCACAGTGTTCATGGTGAACAAGGCATTATCAAAGACTGTACCCAGTGTCATAACGACTTTAATCTTGATGCATTCAAAGTTAAAGGTGCACTCGCCACTTCTGCTGGCCTCTATACCACGCCTATCACAGCGACATGTGCTTCTTGTCATGGTTTTGACACGATTAAACAACATGCTGAAAGTCAGGGCGCAATTGTGAATGGTAGCTATCAAGAAGCCAATGATGCTGCGCAGTTAGAAACCTGTTTATTCTGCCATGCACCTACCATTGAAAATCACACACAAGTGAAATTTTAATTTGTTCATTGAGAGAGAAGCACAGCTTCTCTCTCATGCTATGACTTACTTCATCAAATGTTGATCATCAAAATGGACAAATTAGGAAGTCTACTTATGAAGACCACAAACTCAATCAATACCTTATTTTTCGCTCTACTGTGTCTAACAGCTTCGACTGTTTTTGTGTCGACTCACGTACAGGCGGCAAAGTGGGATGCAAGCATGACGCCGGCAGAAGTTGAAGCCACGTTAGATAAAAAATTCGCCGAAGGAAAATACTCGCCTAAAGGCGCCGACTCATGCCTGATGTGCCATAAAAAGTCTGAAAAAGTGATGGACTTATTTAAAGGCGTTCATGGCGCTATCGACTCTTCAAAAAGCCCAATGGCAGGGTTGCAGTGCGAAGCGTGTCACGGCCCGCTAGGTTCACATAATCGTGGTGGTAAAGAACCCATGATCACCTTTGGCCCTACCTCTACACTCGCTGCAGATAAGCAAAATAGTGTATGTATGAGCTGTCACCAAGATGATAAGCGGGTGGCATGGGACAGCAGCCATCATGCCAATGCTGATGTAGCTTGTGCATCTTGTCATAGCGTGCATGCCGCTCACGACCCAGTATTGTCAAAGCAAACTGAAATGGAAGTGTGTACCAGCTGCCATACCAAACAAAAAGCCGATATGAACAAGCGCTCAAGTCATCCTATGAAATGGAACCAAATGACCTGTAGTGATTGCCATAATCCACATGGCAGTTTGAGTGACTCAGATCTGGTTCAACCAACGGTTAATGAAACCTGTTACTCATGTCATGCTGAAAAACGGGGACCAAAGCTTTGGGAACATGCACCCGTTACCGAAAATTGCGTCAATTGCCACAACCCACACGGTTCGGTCAACGACGCTATGCTTAAAACTCGCGCGCCACAGTTATGCCAGCAATGTCATGCAAGTGACAACCATACCAGCAACGCTTATCTAGGTAACACGGATATGGGTTCAACTGTCAATGGCAATACCTTTACGGGTGGTCGCAGCTGCTTAAATTGTCATACTCAGATACATGGTTCAAACCATCCTTCTGGTAAATTACTGCAGCGCTAAGGAGATAATATTATGAATACTAAATTAAACCTCATTACCTTAGCGTTACTCACTAGCACCAGCTTTAGTCTTATGGCTGATGGGTATGGCCTAGCAAACGCTAAAACTGACAACATCAAATATGATGCTTGGAAATGTAAAGGCTGTGTTATCGCAACCGGTACCACTGGCACTGTTGGTGTGGGTATTGGTTACAACAGTGAAGATGATGTTCAATCCGCGAATGCATTTCATAGCAGCAATCAAACTGCAGGCAAAGTAGATGCTGATATTCGCTATCGCGGGAGTGATGGCTATCAAGCAAACGTGGCAGCCAATAACTTAGGTATGGACAACGGCCGCATGGAAATTGATGTTGGTAAACTAGGGTTGTATCGAATCAACCTTGGCTATCGATCCATTGCGACCTATCAAAGTAACAATGCATTAAGCCCTTACCAAAATATCGGTAGCGACAACCTAACTTTAGCCAGTAACTGGATTACCGCAGGTGCAAGTTCAGACATGCCAATGCTGTATAGCAGTTTAAACCCATTTGAATTGTCGCTTAAACGTGAACGTGCTGGACTTGGGTTTGAATATCAAACTGAATCAATGTTCACCACTTATGTTAATTTTCAGCGCGAAGAAAAAACGGGCACTAAGATCACCTCAGGCAGTTTCTTCACTCAATCGATGATGTTGCCAGAGCCTGTTGATTACACTACCGACATTTTAAACGCTGGGATTAAACTCCGCGGTGACAACTGGTTTACTAGTATTAACTACAATGGTTCAGTGTTTAGTAATAATAACCAGCAACTCGGCTTTGACAGTGCTTTTAATCCAACCTTTGGCGCACAAAATAGAGGTTACATTGCATTAGATCCCGATAACGAAGCTCATACCATTTCGTTGTTAGGTCAATATAACGATTCCATTACCAGTCTAAGTGGTCGTTTACTCTTAGGCCAAATGACGCAAGATCAGCAATTGACCCAATTAGGGTATAGCTACTCATTACCTGCAGACAGTATTGATGCCAAAGTCGATATCACTGGCATGACACTTAAAGCGGTAACTAAACTCAGTCGTGCATGGCGCCTCACTGGTAGCTATGATTATAACGACCGTGAAAATAATACCCAAATTGAACAATGGACCCAAATTAGCATTAGCGATGTTACCGGAAAAGTAAGGGATAACACCCCATACGATCTCACCACTCATAGAGCTAAATTATCAACTGACTACCGTATCAGCCATGGTATCAAACTCGATGCTGGTTATGATTTCAGGCGCGATGAGCGCAGTAATCAAGGTCGAGAAACCACTGACGACAATAACGTTTGGGCTCGTTTACGCCTTAATAATTTTGACATGTGGGACATGTGGCTTAAAGGCAGTTTCAGCAAAAGAGATGGTTCTGAATATAAAGCATCAGAGTCATCATCAGCGGAGCAGAATCCATTATTGCGCCGCTATTACTTAGCTGATCGCGACCGCACTCAAATTGAGGCCCGCGTTAATCATAGTCCTATGGATAATTTGAATGTCGATTTTGGAGTTCGTTATGCTCTAGATGACTATACCAACACCCAGATAGGCTTGACTGAGTCCAAAGACACTAACTACGATATCAATATTAACTACATGATTAATGACGATATCAATGCGAGCACATTTTATAACCATCAAATCATAACATCCGCTCAATCTGGCAGTGCTAATTTGAATATTGCAACTTGGCAAGCCGAGATAGAAGATACAGTTGATGTGGTTGGTGCTGGCCTAAGTTATAACAACTTAATGGACAGTCGTTTACGCTTAGGCGTAGATTATACTTACTCAGACTCAGACAGCACGACCCAAGTCAGACAAGGTATTAGTGGTGATTACGGCGACTATTTTGCCAAAGTAAATAACATTAATGTTTATGCACAGTATCAAGCAACCGAAAAAGTAGCCTTGCGAATAGACTACAAAATGGAAAAGTATCTTGATAATGACGACGCCAATGATATCGAACCCGATACCATTTGGAATGTGATGAGTTTCGGCAATTTACAGCATGACTACACAGCACACATGATTATGCTCAACGTCAGTTATAAACTGTAAGTAAAATAATAATGATGTGACAAAGTCAGTCATATTACAGAAAACGCCAACCTCTTTAGGTTGGCGTTTTGCTATCTGTCGGTTTGACATTAGCTATCGCGTAAATAGCTTTCTCGTCTAACGCTTAAGCTCATCGATTAATTTTAGAGCTTCACTGTATAAAAAACTTGCAACTCACACGCATTTAACATTATATTAACAAAGTGAATTGCTTGTGATTGAAAATTGGGCAAAAGGATTTTGCCCCCCATTTTATTTTTAATTGTTTTATGTCTCGCCTCCCCCGTCAAAATTAGCACTGCTAATCTTTATTATCTTATCGGTTATGTTCAGGTGCTTTATAGGCGAATTGTTTAGGATTAACAGTAACGGACTTTTTACTCATCAAGTCCACATTCACATCAACCAACTCCCACTAGTTAAGCAACATCAGGTATCATTCAATACCGATATTGATGACTCAGAGAAATTCATGTTTCAGATTGATACCCAAATTGCCGCTAAAATTGTCAACCGGACCATGAAAATTATTGGCCATAATATCAATGTCATGAATGCGCAAGCCGTCATACTCGGTTCAGGCGAAGTCGAGCGAATTGGCACCATACATGAGGGCGCATTATTGGCTATTAGCCAAAATCGCAATGTTGAGATCAATCAAACCATCGCTTCAAATTTACAAGGAGTGAAGCCCGGGCTTAATTTGCCATTACATTATCAAGGTCAAGTAGTTGGTGTGATTGGCATCACGGGTGAACCAGACACATTGAGCCACTATGGTGAGCTGCTTAAAATGACTGCCGAAATGATTGTTGAACAAGCTAACCTACAAGAACAATTACAATGGCAAAACCGTCAAAAAGAAGAGTTTATTGCTCAGTTGATTCATGCAAATGAGCAAGACTTACCCTCATTAAAACAATGGGCGCTGCAATTAGGTATCGATTTTAGCGTACCTAGAGTGGCGGCGATTATTGAACTCGACAGTCATAACACTTTATATCAGCAAGACAACCAGGCATTGAAACAAGTGCTGTATTTATTACAAAATCCGGTACGAGATAACTTAATTGCCATGACGTCGCTCACTCAGCTGGTAATTTTAAAACCCGCTTTTTTAGACGGAAAACAATTTGATCCTGAACTTGAAAATCAACGCATCAATAAATTACTCAAACGCTTGCCCGCGAACATGCAGCTTAGCTTGCACATTTCCTTAGGCCATTATTTCAGTGGTGATTTAGGCATCAGTTACTCTTACCGTACGGCCAAAGAAACCATGGACATTGGCAAGAAACTGCATCCGCAAAAAAGCAAATATTTATACCAAGATTACAGCTTACAGGTGCTGTTATCCGGCTTACGTCATCACTGGCGCGGTAACGCACTGGCAAGTCCCTATATGAAACTGATTGAAGTAGATAAAAACCAACAATTACAAAAAACACTCGCCGCGTATCTTGAACATATGGGTGATATACAAACCTGTGCTAACAGTCTATTTATCCATAGAAACACATTACGTTATCGATTAGATAAAATTCAAACCATCACCAATATTGATTTGCACAGCTTTAATGGATTACTGAGTTTGTATTTAGGTCAGCTCATCCACCAGCCCAGCGCTTAGTTGTGCATTAGTACAAAAATAGTCTATTTGAGTATTGTTATTAGTGCGGATGAACAAAGTAATTTATCACTAAAGGTTTACTATGATGAATAACTAAACCACTCCAATAACAATAAATAACGAGTACTCTATGGGACTAATCTTGATCTTACTCGGCGTGATCGCCTTCATCGTCATCGCCACCTCCAGATTCAAACTTCACCCTTTTTTAACCCTTATCTTAGCGTCGTTTCTCACCGCATTTGCTTATGGCTTACCCAGTAACGAAATCGCTAAAACCATCACAGGTGGTTTTGGTGGAATTTTAGGTTATATAGGCCTAGTCATTGTATTAGGAACAATTATTGGCACTATCCTTGAAAAAAGCGGCGCAGCAATCACCATGGCAGATGTTGTCATTAAATTGTTTGGTCAACGCTTTCCAACCTTAACCATGTCAATGATTGGCTATTTGGTGTCTATCCCTGTGTTTTGTGATTCAGGGTTTGTGATTTTAAACTCATTAAAGCAATCAATGGCTAACCGCATGAAAGTGTCTCAGGTTGCCATGAGTGTCGCCTTAGCAACGGGACTATATGCCACTCATACCTTTGTACCGCCAACGCCAGGCCCTATTGCAGCTGCAGGTAACTTAGGCCTTGAATCACAACTAGGGTTAGTTATTGCCGTCGGTGTGTTTGTTGCCGCGATAGCCGCTTTTGCAGGTATGTTATGGGCCAACCGTTTTGCCAACGAACAACCTGACGGCGAAGGGGCTGAAGAACTTAATGCACAACTACCAGACTTTGACGATCTGAAAAAGGCATACGGCGAATTACCTAGCCCGCTAAAAGCCTTTGCGCCAATTTTTGTGCCTATTATCTTCATTTGTTTAGGTTCTATTGCCAATTTCCCTTCAAGACCGCTTGGTGAACAAGGTTTATTCGATTTATTAGTCTTTTTAGGCCAACCGGTAAACGCCTTAATGATTGGCTTATTTTTATCATTATTTTTACTTAAAGGGACTGAAAAAATTAAAGAGTTTAGTGAACGTATTAGCCAAGGCTTAGTAGTTTCGGCGCCAATTCTATTGATCACCGGTGCTGGTGGAGCCTTCGGTGCAGTGTTAAAAGCCACTGAAATTGGTGCATTTTTGGGTAGCAGTTTATCGGCATTGGGCGTGGGTATTTTTATGCCATTTATCGTCGCGGCCGCGCTCAAATCGGCACAAGGATCATCAACCGTTGCCTTAGTCGCCACCTCGGCCTTAGTGGCTCCATTATTAGGCGATATAGGCTTAGCCTCAGAAATGGGCCGCGTCCTTACCGTTATGGCCATTGGCGCAGGGGCAATGACAGTGTCACATGCCAACGACAGTTTCTTCTGGGTTGTGACTCAGTTTAGCCGCATGAGCGTCAAACAAGCTTACCGCGCGCAAACCATGGCGACATTAATTCAAGGTATCACGGCGATGATCACCGTTTATCTACTGAGCTTAATTTTACTGTAATTTATTATTCAGAGTCTTATATGAAAATCGTTATTGCTCCAGATTCATTTAAAGAAAGCTTAAGTGCCCTTGAAGTGGCTAATGCCATTGAAGATGGCTTTAAACAGGTGTTTCCTGATGCACAATATTGCAAAGTGCCGATGGCTGACGGCGGTGAAGGTACAGTACAAGCCATGGTTGATGCTACTCAAGGGCAAATCATTAATCTTACTGTTACTGGCCCGCTGGGGTTACCTGTTGACGCTTTTTACGGTGTGTTGGGGCAACTCGATGAAGACGATAAGCAAACTGCAGTGATTGAAATGGCTGCGGCATCAGGGCTACATCTGGTGCCCGTCAATCAACGCAATCCGTTATTGACCACCAGCTTTGGCACAGGTGAATTAATTGCCGATGCGTTAAATCGCGGCATCCGTCATATTATCTTAGGTTTAGGCGGCAGTGCCACCAATGATGCAGGCGCAGGAATGATGCAAGCATTAGGGGTAACACTGAGCAATATGGCTAATGAGCCACTGCCTTTTGGTGGCGCAGCCCTTGCCGCATTGCATCATATTGATGTTCAGTCGTGCCATCCTGCCATAAAAGAGTGTGTTATTGAGGTCGCTTGCGATGTCGATAACCCATTGTGTGGTCCTCGCGGTGCCAGTGCGATTTTTGGTCCACAAAAAGGGGCCACAACCGAGATGATTGAACAGCTCGATCATGCTCTAGGCCATTTTGCTCACACGGTTAATCAACAACTTTATCAATCTGTTGATACTCACTGCCAACTGCACCCTGGGGCTGGCGCGGCTGGAGGTATGGGGTTTGGGGTGATGACAATATTAAATGCCTCCTTAAAACCTGGGGTCGATATTGTCACCAACAGTGTAAAATTAGCAGAGTATTGCCACAATGCCGATTTAGTCATCACAGGTGAAGGTCGTATTGATGGTCAAACTGTGTTTGGTAAAACCCCCATGGGCGTATTACATGTCGCTAAACAGCTCAATATCCCAGTGATTGGCATTTCTGGATGCCTAGGCCCAAATGCAGATGCGATTTTAGCCGAAGGCATGCACGCTATTTTCGCTATTATTCCGGCACTACAGCCATTAGAACAAGTGTTGTCTGAAGCACAGGTGAATCTCACCAATACCGCCCGTAATATTGCGGCAATGTTGTCATTATCATTAGTGAAAAAGTAATCCTGTCAGCATAAATATCAATTGATATTTATGCTGACTTTACAATGCTAATGAAATTTATCGCAATAGGTCTCCCCTATTGATATCCGTTTTAGATGAATAACCTAATATTGATCTCGAGTCACACATGCGCCGACCAATAACCACAATGTCATCTGCATTATCACCAAGAGTATTCTGACCACAACAGATAAGCAGTCATCAGTATTTTTTCTACCCTAACCATCAGCATTAACACGATAAATACTTGAAGCCTAACCAGCCATACAGTAAAGTTAGCACCCTCATTTCGTCCTGAAGGTGCAGCGTTAATCGTAATGCATCAGTCAATGCTAACAGGATGGAGTTTTCATCATTACGGCAAGCAAAATGACCTCGAAAATCACCCGTCAAGCATACGCTTCAGAAGACAGCTTACTGCGTATTTTTACCGCACCTGAAGATTCAACCTCGACATTGAGCATTATTGAACAGAAGTTGTCACAAGACCTTGCGGGGTTTTTAGGTAACAGCATCGCCGCACTGGAAAAGCCGCTATCAGAAATTGAAACCGATTTTAATGCTTATCAGATCCCCACCGATCCTAAGTTCGTTTCTGATTATGCCGACGAAATCATGCAAAATTTAGTGGCGCACTCAGTTCATACCGCTGCACCGAGTTTTATTGGTCATATGACATCAGCATTGCCTTATTTTGTGTTACCGCTGTCGAAGATGATGGTGGGACTGAACCAAAACTTGGTTAAAATCGAAACATCGAAAGCCTTTACGCCTCTTGAGCGCCAAGTATTAGGCATGATGCACCACTTGGTTTATCAACAATCAAACGACTTTTATGACCAATGGATGCACAGCGCAAATCATTCACTAGGCGCATTTTGTTCAGGTGGCACGGTAGCCAACATTACCGCCCTGTGGATAGCCCGAAACCGATTATTGCAACCTAGCGGCGAATTTAAAGGTATTACTCGTGAAGGCATGACCAAAGCATTACGATTTTATGGTTATGATGACCTTGCCATATTAGTGTCTGATCGGGGTCATTACTCATTAGGTAAAACGGCCGATTTATTAGGTATTGGCCGAGATAACATCATTAGTATCCCTACGGATGAAAATCATAAAGTCGATGTTGCTGCCATGCGTGCAACCGCGGCTAAACTAGCACAACAAAATATCAAAGTGATGGCGATTGTCGGCGTGGCTGGCACAACCGAAACCGGTAATGTCGATCCATTAACTGAGTTAGCCGCTTTAGCCTGCGAGTTAAATTGTCACTTTCATGTCGATGCAGCTTGGGGCGGCGCCAGTTTATTATCCAACAAATATCGCCACTTACTAAAAGGCATCGAGCTAGCTGACTCAGTCACGATCGACGCCCATAAGCAAATGTACGTGCCAATGGGCGCCGGTATGGTGCTATTTAAAGACCCAGAACTGGCCAAAGCCATTGTGCATCATGCTGAATATATTTTACGCGTGGGTTCAAAAGATTTAGGCAGTCAAACGCTGGAAGGTTCGCGCCCTGGTATGGCGATGTTAGTGCACGCTTGCCTGCAGATAATTGGTCGCGATGGCTATGAAATACTCATTAATAACAGCCTAGAAAAAGCCCGTTATTTTGCAACGATTATTGAGCAACATAAGGATTTTGAATTAGTCACTGCGCCTGAGTTATGTTTACTAACCTATCGCTACGTCCCCGCATCGGTACAAGCAATACTAACAACAGCCATATCGAATCAAGACACTGAGTTAGTTGCAACAATCAACGAACTACTGGATGGATTAACTCAATTCATTCAAAAACATCAACGTGAACAAGGCAAATCATTTGTGTCACGAACACGGATTAAACCGGCAAAATACTTGCGCCAACAAACCACAGTATTTCGTGTGGTACTCGCTAATCCGTTGACCAGTCATCAAATATTGCATGATGTGCTCACCGAACAAGTCGAAATTGCAGCCTTAGACAGCGAATATTTACCACAGCTGTTGGCGTTGTAGAGCACAGACTCATAATAACTTCGATGTTTATAGCTTGTTAGCGACCTTTTCGTCATCCCGGCAGTGTTTTCAAGCCGGGATCCCGGTGTTTTCTTTGTACTTTTGTACTTTTGTACTCATGGCCTACGGCCACTAACGTCGTGGCGCTTCGCCCACACCAGACCAAAAGGAAACCAACGGCTGTTCCCTCTTGGAACTCCCAGCCGCCCCGCAACATTTTCTGAAAAACGAAAAGTCGCCATGGGGTCAGATTTAACTTTGACCTACATTTGCAGACTGCTTCGGCCTTATTCGAAAATGCTATCTCTTCCGATAGGCCATCCATGGCCAACGAAAGCTAGCCTGACGTCCTGTCAGGCTCACGCTATTTTCTTCAACGGCCTCAAGTGCAGAGTTGAATTTATAAATCTTTAAGCAAAGCTAACTTATTTTTGGACAAAATCAATTTAGTTTTTTCGTAGGATAATCTTCATTTCGGATAACCAAAAATAATTCAAAACTTATGAAGCATCAGTATTCTATAAACTTTAGCATAACAAACAATAGTGGCGCTGGCACAAACTGGCCGCTACTATGCAACTCTTCTGGCCTGGTGAAGCAGCTTTAGTTAAGATAAAGCTACAAGATAAGTGGGGCTGATGGAGAGGAGATTAAATCATTCGACACTAAATTAATATTGGGGATAAAAATAGATAATAATTTGACAGCTTATTATAATACCCGCGCCACCCATGAGGAATAGTAAGAAATTCACTATTTTCCTTTTAGAGACATCGACCTTTTCAAGATCCTTATATATTAAAAATTTCCTAGCTAAAAATAAATTCGTACCCCACCCTAAAAATGGGATTAGTATGCCTGCGTAAAACACGTTACCTAAAACAAGAATAGAAATTAATATTGCAATAGAGGATAGTATTGCTGACAAAGTTAATATGAAATCCATCTCAACAAACAGCATCGCCCCACGCCCCCAAGAATGTAATTTATTTCGATAGCTATTACTCAGATATAGCTTCAGCAAACTAATAATACTCAAAATATCACTCCTCAGTAATTTGGACAATAACACCCACAGATCAGCATTTCACAGTAGAGTTAATCTCTGATTTAAAAAATGTTATGCCTACCATAGAAACTATCGGCAATATCACGCTTCATCTGAACCAATCGTTGAATTTTTTGATAGTTTGATTGGATGCACCTCTTATAATTACCCACTCATTCATTGTTGATCCTGTGACAGCCTGAGCAACAAAAACACCTTTGCCCTGATACTCAGTAATGTATTCTGCAGTATTATCTCGTGGCCAGTCATACACACCATAAACTTGCTAATCGTAAGATATCTACACTCCCTAATCTATATCTTATAACATGCTGAAACAGGGGCGGATACGCCAAATATCTTCTATTTTGAATAGTCTTTTTTGTCACTTTGGATGGCCTTTGTTCTAAGCGTCCATATCAACCTCTTCATGTTGTGGTGAATAGACACTTAAAGGGGCGAAAAGGAGTTCTTAATTGGATAAACATTGATTACAAAATCTCATAAATTAATTAAATTTGGGAAATGTAAAAAAATGAAGTGCTAAATCGTTATGGGGCATAAATGAGTTTGCCTACTTAATTGAAAATGGACAAATTCAACTCTGAACTTGAGGCCGTTGAAGACTCTTTATAAAAGAATGCGTGAGCTGGCCATGGATGGCCCGCTAGCTTTCGCGGTACAGGATGTACCATCGGAAGCGTTAGCATTTTCGAATAAGGCTGAGGCAGAAGTCAAGTGCGGTCAAAAGCTGGATCAATCCCCATTGCGACCTTTTCGCTGCTGTTGTTTTGTAAATAGCGAAAATGTTGCGGGGCGGCTGGGAGTTCCAAGAGGGAATAGCCGTTGATTTCCTCTTGGTCTGGTGTGGGCGAAGCACCACGACGTTAGTGGCCGCAGGTCATAGTCTAACCAACTTTGGGGCAAAACCAAGTTCGCTGTTAACTTAACATTCGTACCAAATGAAGCTAAATCGAAGAGATAGCATGAACCAGTGTAGATGCGACTGAGGGTATCGAAAACAGGGACGTTTTCGTTAAGCGTCCCGAAGCAGTATCTGCACATAAGCCCACTGCAGGTGATTGACTGCATTGAAGCTTCAAGCTTCGAACTCATTTAACCAATACCCACTCAGCTAAACACGACTCAACCAAACATAAAAATGCCAAACCTTCATTCGAAGGCCAAAAAACTTCGGGCACAAATGTGTTACATACCTTGCTTGTAAAAAGTGAGATTCAATTCTGAACTTGAGGTCGTTGAAGAAAATGACATGTAACTAACATTCTATGGTCACATCATACATAAATATCACTGTGCTAATTGTGAAACCAAACAACCTACCTACTTTCCGAATCACCCGCGCTTATAGCCGCGTAGCGAACTAGTAAGACGAAGTCCGCTCTAGTATCTAGGTTCTCGACACACCACTCTCTATTGCTAGAGATTATAATGGTACCCGAGGCCGGACTTGCACCTGAACGCCTGATGTTCAACCAGAGCGCGAGGGATTTTATCTTCTCTGCTTATATCTTCTTACCTTTGAATATATAAGCTAAATTGCAGATATAAAAAAGCCCCAACTAATGTTGAGGCTTCTTTACACCACTCTCTATTGCTAGAGATTATAATGGTACCCGAGGCCGGACTTGCGCCTGTACGCCTGATGTTCAACCAGAGCGCGAGGGATTTTATCTTCACTGCTTATGTCTTCTTACCTTTGAATATATAAGCCAAATTGCAGACATAAAAAAGCCCCAACTATTGTTGAGGCTTCTTTACACCACTCTCTATTGCTAGAGATTATAATGGTACCCGAGGCCGGACTTGAACCGGCACGCCTGATGTTCAACCAGAGCGCGAGGGATTTTATCTTCTCCGCTTATATCTTCTTACCTTTGAATATACAAGCCAAATTACAGACGTAAAAAAGCCCCAACTATTGTTGAGGCTTTTTTACACCATACTTACGTATGTAAATGATGGTACCCGAGGCCGGACTTGAACCGGCACGCTTATTCAGCGAGGGATTTTAAATCCCTTGTGTCTACCGATTCCACCACTCGGGCAAAGTGTTGTTTTAACCGCTACTAAGAGTAACCATTAAACGCAATTTTGTGGAGGCGCGACCCGGAGTCGAACCGAGATAGACGGATTTGCAATCCGTAGCATAGCCATTCTGCCATCGCGCCATCTTTAACCAAATTCAAATCCATCGGATAAGATAAGAAATTGGAGCGACATATCGGGTTCGAACCGATGACCTATACCTTGGCAAGGTATCGCTCTACCAACTGAGCTAATGTCGCGTATTCAATCATTTTTATGCTTCATTACATCAAAAAGAAAGGTATCGTTTTTCAACCTATCTGACTGAGCTAACTATTCATAAATCGTGTTGGTTAACATCGTACCCTAGGGCTTGTTGTTGACTCATCACTTGTCTACGGGGTGGCATTCTACCGAATTAACCTCGTGTGTCAATTATTGATTTATGCATTTTTGACTGTTTGCACACTAAATAATCTTATTGAACTATTATTACGCTATTCTGCCGTTAAATCTTTCCAAGCTGCTGAAATGTAACTCATCATCGACCAGAACGTCAGCGCTGCTGCAATATAAAACAACCCATAAGCCACATCAGTTAACCAAGGTGTAGGCTTCCAAATTAATCCAATAATGGCGATCATTTGCGTGGCTGTTTTGTATTTACCGATCCAAGACACCGCAACAACACCGCGTTTACCTATTTCAGCCATCCATTCACGCAAGGCTGAAATAACAATTTCGCGGCCAATCATAAATAATGCAGCTAAGGTTAAATACACATTGTCATTTTGCTGAACCAACAACACTAATGCTGTCGACACCATCACTTTGTCAGCTACAGGATCTAAAAAAGCCCCAAATCGGGTTAATTGGCCGAGTTTACGAGCAGCATAGCCGTCTAACCAATCGGTCAAAGCGGCCAGCCAAAAAATAAATGCCGAAACAAATGGTGCCCATGAATATGGTAAATAGAAAACCGCGATGAATACAGGTAACAAAGCAATACGGAATAATGTCAGTGCAATAGGTAAATTAAACGGCATAAAAAGACCAATTTGTCAGAAGCAGCGCCAATCTTGCCTTAATTTTAGCCCCCTCGCAATGCATCATGAATTGTTTGTGCCATTTCTAAGCTAATTCCGGGAACTTTTGTCAATTCTGCCACGCTAGCGCCCTTCACCTCTTGTATTCCGCCTAAATGTTGCAACAAAGCTTTACGTCTTTTAGGTCCGACGCCGGCGATAGATTCTAAGGTTGAGGTGTTACGCGTTTTCTGACGTTTATTACGGTGTCCGGTAATCGCAAAGCGATGGGACTCATCACGAATATGCAACATTAAATGAAATGCTGGTGAATCACTCGCAATATCAAAACTTTGCTCACTGCCACCAACTATAAAGGTTTCAAGCCCTGCTTTACGGCCCTCACCTTTGGTCACGCAAATGAGTAACGGTGGATGGTCGATATTGACACACTTCTCATCGACAATCGTTTGCGCCACTCTTAATTGACCAATACCACCATCAATAAAGACTAAGTCAGGTATTTTGCCATTATTATCAATTTTGTCGAAGCGACGACTGATTGCTTGTTCCATCGCGGCATAATCATCTCCCCCCGTGATGCCGGTAATGTTGTAGCGGCGATAATCGGCTTTATGTGGCCCTTCACGATTAAACACCACACAGGAGGCAACAGTGCTTTCGCCCATAGTGTGGCTAATATCAAAACATTCCATTCGCTTAATCGGCTCATTAAGCTCAAGTGCCTCTTCAAGCAATTGGAATCGTTGCTCAACCGTGTTTTTATGCGACAACCTGGTGGCAACAGCATTACTCGCATTGGTCATCGCTAAGCGTAAGAAATTAGCTCTGTCGCCGCGCACTTGGGTTTTTAACTCAAACTTTTTATCCAGTGCATGCTCTATCGATGCTTCCAACTCTTTTATGCCATCAAAGTGATGGCTGAGAATGACTTCTTTAGGAATAGTGCGCTGGATATCCGCGTTTAAATAAAACTGACCTAAAAATGACGACAGCACTTCTTCGATTTCAGTTTCTGCTGGTACAGAAGGATAATAACTACGACTGCCAAAGATTTTACCGTCGCGAATGAACAATAGATGAAAACAGGCAATACCAGAGGCGTAATCGACACCAATGACATCCATATCACCTTTATGATTAGACACTTCTTGCTGCTCTGCTACACGCCTTAATGCGGTAATTTGGTCACGATACTGAGCCGCTCGTTCGTATTCCATCTCAATTGCAGCGGTTTCCATTTTCGCCACCAGCTGAGATATCACTTGCTTGTCTTTGCCGCGTAAAAATAAACTGGCTAATTTGACCTGCTCACTGTATTCCTCATCACTGACAATCCCCACACAAGGCGCACTGCAACGATCCAGTTGATACTGTAAGCAAGGACGAGAACGCGATTTATAGTACAAATCATCACACTGGCGGATAGGAAACAGTTTTTGCATTAAGTGCAAACTTTCACGCACTGCGCCGCCATTGGGATAAGGACCAAAATAATGGCCTTTTTCACGCTTTGGACCGCGATGATATGCCAATCGAGGATGCTTATGGCCGCTCAATAAAATATACGGATAAGACTTATCATCACGCAGCAACACATTGTATTTAGGCATGTACTGTTTGATGTAATCGTTTTCAAGCAATAACGCATCGGTTTCGCTGTGCGTAACGGTTACATCAATATGATCGATATGCGAGACCAATGCTTGGGTTTTTACATTGGCAATGTTAGCTCGAAAATAAGAAGTCAGGCGTTTTTTGAGATCTTTGGCCTTACCAACATAAATAACCTGCTGGCGCTTATCGTACATACGATAAACACCAGGTGCTGAGGTAACATTTTTTAAAAAAGATTTGGCGTTAAAACCACTGGACATGATTAAAGCTACTTAATGCGTTGCGAGGAATACACTATTCCTGACTAAAATGAACCTGTATCAAGCATTTTGTAACGGATAGCTAAACGGGTTAACTCAACGTCACCGCCGATCCCAAGCTTAGCGAATAACCGATAACGATAGCTATTGACGGTTTTCGGGCTTAAATTTAATTTTTCAGAAATGTCATTCACCTTCTCGCCATTAGTAATCATCATCATGATTTGTAATTCACGTTCAGACAAACTGCTAAATGGGTTCTCATCAGAGTGATTAAATTGGCTCAACGCCATTTGCTGAGCAATTTCAGGCGATAAATACCGCTGACCACGGGCCACTTGAGTAATAGCACGCAACACTTCAGGTGATGTTGACCCTTTGGTCAAATAACCAGAAGCTCCCGCCTGCATCACTTTGGTCGGAAATGGGTCTTCAGTCTGCACCGTTAACACGATAATTTTTGCATCAGGTTGATAACGTAAAATTTTACGGGTAGCTTCTAAGCCGCCCATACCTGGCATATTCATGTCCATTAAAATGACATCAGCTTCATTCTGTCGAGACCACTGTACTGCTGTTTCTCCATCTGGCGCTTCACCGATGACTTTAATACCGCGTTCATCTTCCAAAATACGACGGATCCCCGTTCTCACGAGTTCATGGTCGTCAACCAAATATACAGATATCACGTTAACCCACCTATTATTATGCGTAATTCATTTTTGAATTTTAGGGCCGTTTTTTTATATATAAAACATTTGCCTGCGAAATGTTATTTCAATATTTCGCAGCTAAAAGTTACATTCATTTCATCTCACTTATCTGAATGAATTTAACATCTTTACATTTACTTACACAAGCAAAGTCACCATTGACCGCAAAAGATGCATATAAAACAAACAGCTTTGTTACCTAAGTATTACAATTTAACCTTTTTAATCATTCACCTTGAAGCGTCGCAATTATCGTGCGCGCCGCAGCATGATCACGATGCTCGCATAAATATAACCCTTGCCAGAGACCTAGGTTCAATCGTCCGTTGGTAATTGGAATAGACTGACTAGAACCAATCAAGGTCGACTTGATATGAGCAGGCATATCATCTTCACCTTCAAAAGTATGCTCAAAGTATGGCGCACCTTCTGGTACTAGCACATTAAAATGTCGCTCCATATCACCACGCACTGTCGGATCGGCATTTTCGTTAATGGCCAGTGATGCCGAAGTATGCTGAATAAACACATGCAATAAGCCAACCTTGATATCTCTTAGCTGTGGTAGCTTCGCAATCACTTCATCGGTGATTAAATGAAATCCACGCCGGTGAGGCTTAAGTGCTATCTCTCGTTGAAACCACATCACATAAATCCTATATCCAGGCAACACTCGTAAGCACTAAACGCGTATACGACTAATTATTAACAATATATTTTGCCGCACTGCGGTCAATGATACATCAGAATGAGGTAACGTTTAACATAGTAATCCATCTAGTTTTTACTGAGCAGCTTAACAATAAATAGTACCATCAATAGTTGCGACTAAAATACAACTATTGCGTCACACTATAACGATTGGCAGTAATAATAAAAAGTTGTCTGACTATGGAGCAACCCACTCAACACCTTTATTGATAGCCCAGCGTTTTTGGAATATTGATTATCGTTTGTCATGCCAGCGATATCGCCATATGGCCACGATATGCACCACTGGCCATTAAGCGATTAACGACCAGCACACAGTTACCCGAATGTCTTAGCAACAAACAAAAAAGCCCCATGATTTAAATGAGGCTTAAGGTCATATTAATTAACTACACAGATACAAGATTACTTTTTTGTGAACCATGATGACCATCACGCTTCCAATTGACATCAAGTAATTCGGAGCCCGATAAGCTAATCAACTCGACATTTGTATTATGCTTTATCGGGCTAACCCTATGCTCTGGGGAATCATCAATTTACATTTAGACTCCATAAAATCACTAGCTAGTACGACCTGTAAGCCTACGGTTTGGGCTGTTGTGATTTCAATATACAAAGCCAAACACTCGCGATTAAAAAAGCAATGCAAATAAGGGCGCGGTAATGACCATGGCAATACCGGTAAAAATCATGGTTAAACTGGCGATAACGCCTTCTTCCCGGCCAATTTGATTCGCTTTAGCCGCTCCAGCGCCATGTGCTGATGCACCTAAAGAAATCCCTCTGGCTAAGCTGCTTTTTATGTTCGCGGCTTTAAAAAGGGGATCGCAAATCAGCATGCCCATAATACCTGTCACTAAAACTAACATTGCGGTTAATTCCGGTATACCACCAAATGCGCTCGTAGCCTCAATCGCAAACGGAGTTGAAACCGATCTAACAATCAAGCTTTTAGACAGCTCTGACGGCATATGGGTAAATTGAATAATCAACCATGACGATCCCACGCCCAAACATAACCCCACTATCACCCCGATACTGATGGTTAATGGGTAGCGCTTAATTAATGCGCGCTCCCGATAAATGGGTACCGCAAACGCGATAGTCGCAGGAGCCAATAACGCAGGTAGCCAATGGGTAAATTGAAAGTAGTCAGCCAATGGGATTTGAAATATTACCACGGTCAGCAAAATAATCGTCGGTGCCATTATGATCGGAGCAAACCAAACACGTTGCCGGCGTAGATAAAGTCGCTTACTAAAGTAATAGCCTGCCAATGTGAGTAACAAACACAAAAAGCCTAATAATGAACCATTCATGCTACTGCCTATTGTATTCAAAATTGAGCGGAGTTTCTTTAAGGTGTAAGCGCTGTGATGTAATGCTGTTTAACCTTTGTTTACGTTCAAACTTAAATAACTTATCAACGATAAATGCCGTGCCTAATAACATGCTAGTGCTGGCCAGTAACATGCATACAATCAGCTCAGCACCATAGCTTTCGAGTATTAATTGATATTTGGTAATCGCCACAACTGGCGGAATAAAAAATAGCAATAAATCACCAATTAACCATGCTGAACCTTGGTTAACGATTTTTTCGGGTACCCAGTGGCATGACAATAAGACGAATAGAATGCCTAAGCCTATAACGCTACCAGGAATAATTGAATCAACAGATTGAGCAGCCCACTGACATAACCAAGCAAATAGGCACAGACCACTCACTTGAATGAATAAGGTTGTTTGGCACTTTAAAAAGGCGCTATGGGTATTTAATGAAGATAACATTTGATTTCACACTGGGTGTTTTTAGTTGATATGAACAGTTTACTCTTGCTTAATTCATAAAAAAAATGAATATTAATGATTGATTGAATCACTTTTGGTTATGCATATGGATCTTAAAGCACTGCACTATTTCACTGAGGTTGTTAACGCCGGTGGTTTCGCTAAAGCGTGTCATGCGGCATTTGTTACTCAACCCGCTCTCTCAAAGGCAATACGCTTGCTTGAAGAAGAACTTGATATGGTATTACTAGAGCGCGGAAAACGCGGCTCTCAGATCCGCTTAACTGAAGCTGGGCAAGTTGTTTATCGCCATGCGTCTACTTTGTTAGACGGTCGCCAACTGATGATAACCGAGCTGGATCATTTGCGAAATTTAAGTGGCGGTTTACTTAAATTAGGCTTAGCTCCCTTAGGCAGCGCCGAATTATTTGCTCCAGTAATAGCAAAATTTAGGCAGCTACATCCTAACGTTGAATTGCAGTTACTGGTGCGCGGCGGGATTGAACAAACAGTGGCCTTACATAAAGATGAAATTGAACTTGCAACAGGCATCATTGATTTTGACGATGAATTTGATGGTATTCGCGTACGTAATGATTCAATGGTGGTCGTATTGCCTTCGGCCCATGTGCTCGCGAGTAAATCAATACTCCAACTCAGTGAGCTTAATCTATTGGCTCAAGTGATGTTTGAACCCGAATATGCCCTATATGAGCTGGTACTTGAGGCATGTGCAAAGGCGGGATTTAAGCCAACAAATATCACTCGAGTCAGTCATGCTGATTTTGGTATTGCCCTGGTAGCCGCTGGCACAGGAGTCATGATATTGCCAAAAATTATTGCCGAACGATATCGAGTTGGCGCGGTTGTCAATATTCCTTTAGCAAGTGAAGACTTACGCTGGGAATTATCATTGTTTTGGCGTAAGCAAAAGCATTTGTCTTTTGCCGCGCAAGCAATGATAGCGCTGATTAAGCAGCACTTGAGTCAATTAGAGAGTGAAACGTAAATATAGTACGTTCTACACTCGAGATAAGAGATGCGATAAGTGAGGAAAAACGGCAGGCACCACACTAAAAAAAACGCCTATTGGCTATCAATAGGCGCTTGAGGACGTAAACACTGATTTAACCGTTACAGGTAAAAAACACCATTATTAATGGCTTGAACCTCAGGTTTAATCGGCAAAAGTCTCGTTCAATACATTGGCGATACCCGCAGTATTGGCACTAAAAATTAAATGCACCAAATTCGGATTTAATACCAATATGGCTTCAATTCCCTGAGCTTGCAAAGCCGTCTTATCTAATTGACTTGCATCTTTCACTTCAAGGCGTAAACGATTATCCGCAATAGCACGACAGGAACTGACTTCACCTAAAAGTGGTTGAATGGCAAGCGCTTGCTGGCGATCACTCGACGTAATGTTAACGGCATCCGTTTCTGTGCTTGCCACAGGACCAGCAACAACATAACCACCAGAAGCGAGCATTTCATCAATTTCAGTGCGTGACACTTCGGCGATAGTTCCCACAATAGCTTGTACGGCATTGCCTGAAATCAACACACCACTAGCGCCGAGTTGCTTCAATCTCGCCTGATCCACTTTACTGGTATCAACCACATCCATACGTAAACGGGTGATACAAGAATCAACATTGGTTAAATTCTCAGGGCCACCAAAGGCTTCAATAAAGTTACGCGCTCTTTCCGTTCCTTGTGTTGATACAACCTCTAATTCAATATCCATGCGTCCAGGCGTTTTCAAATCGAACTTTAAGATTAAGAATCTAAATACCATGTAATACAGCACAGCATAAATGAGGCCTAAAACAACCAATAACCAGATTTTTTGCGAGTGACCAGAAAGAACAAGGAAATCGATTAAGCCATGCGAAAACGAGGTTCCATGAACCACACCCAACATATTCACTAAAACATAAGCAAAACCAGCCATTAATGCATGCACAACATACAGTAACGGTGCCGCAAATAAGAAAGCAAACTCAATAGGTTCAGTGATCCCGGTTAAGAATGCAGTTAACGCCGCCGAAATCATGATACTGCCGACCATCACTCTATTTTCTGGGCGCGCAGTATGCCAAATCGCCATTGCAGCAGCTGGTAAACCAAACATTTTAAATAAGTAACCGCCGGCTAATTGACCAAAACCATTACCCGCAGCTCGGCTAGCATCGTCTGCTTGCAAATAACATGTCAGTACGCCTGTTGCCGGTTTCCCTAAACTGTCAACACAATTACCCGCTTCGAAGAAGAAAGGCACGTTCCATACATGGTGCAAACCAGCTGGAATTAACGAGCGTTCTACCACACCGTAAATACCAAAGGCTAATGTTGGATTTTGATATGCCGCCCAATGAGAAAATGCAGCAATAGCATTGCCTATCGGAGGCCAAATAAACGATAAGATAACGCCAGCAAAAATCGCTCCAAAACCGGTAATAATAGGTACACTTCGTTTACCAGAGAAGAAGCCCAGATAAGAAGGCAATTGAATTTTAAAGAAGCGGTTAAATGTCGAAGCCGCAATTGCACCTGCAATCATACCGCCAAACACCCCGACATCTGTGCCTGGTTCAAGTACACCAATGGTTCTAACCATGATGGCGTATCCAACCAATGCCGCCATAGCAGCCACACCATCATTTTTAGCAAAACCTAACGCAATACCTATGGCGAAAAGTAATCCCATGTTGCCAAAGATAGCTTCCCCCGCTTGGACCATTAACACATTGACGATATCGGGTAATACGCTAAAACCTGCGCTCCCAACACCTAACAGAATACCCGCGACAGGTAATACAGAAACCGGCAACATAACCGATTTACCCACTTTTTGTAACACCGAAAATGCGCCACTCATCATGGCCTTCTTCGGCTTAGCTGTTTTTATTGTTTTAGATGTCATAATACAACCTTAGAAATTTCAATAGATAACCAAGTGATCAACGCTTTTTAGATCTCGCCTTTAACAGCTATTAGCGTATTAGGATCTCGCATTAATGCTCGAACATCTTTGGCATCTGCGCAGCTCATCGCTTTAGCAGCGATAAGCTGACAAGCTTGCTGATTTAGATGACGTACTTGATGTTTCACTTCAGGGATCGAAGGCACACTCACGGACAATTCATCAATGCCTAAACCAACCAATATCGGCACTGCATCTTTTTCGCCAGCCAAGCCACCACAAATACCAGCCCACTTACCTTTGGCGTGCGCGGCTTTAACGGTCATATCGATAAGGCGTAATACTGCTGGGTGTAAGCCATCAGCAATGGCAGCCAACTTTGGGTGACCACGATCAATCGCTAAAGTATATTGAGTTAAATCGTTGGTACCGATAGAGAAAAAGTCAACATGCTCAGCTAATACATCTGCCATTACAGCAGCTGATGGCACTTCAATCATGATACCAATCTGAATACCACTGATATCAATCGCCAATTTTTCGGCTTCTTCTTTTACCACTTGTTTGGCTAACTTAAGCTCGAACAAAGACGCCACCATAGGGAACATAATGCGTAAGTTACCTGCATCGGCCGCTTTCAATAAGGCTCGTACTTGTTGGCGTAATACTGCCGGTTTATCTAAACCAACCCGGATCCCTCGCTCTCCAAGGAATGGGTTATCCTCTTTAGGCAAAGGTAAATACGCTAAGGGCTTATCACCGCCGACATCTAACGTGCGCACCACCAATGGTCGCTGGCCTAAGGTCTGCAGTACCGCACGATAGACTTGCTCCTGTTCATCTTCTGAAGGAGCAACAGATTGATCTTGATATAGAAACTCTGAGCGTAATAAGCCAACGGCTTCACCACCCATGTCGACTAATTTCTGGGCATCGCTGACTTTGGCAATATTACCGGCGATTTCAAACCGTACTCCATCCAAGGTCACGGCTGTTTCATCTTTTTGCGCAAAAGCTAAGGCTTTTTGTTCTTCCGCAGCATCTTTAATGACGTTCAATTCAGTCATTTCAGCTTCGGTTGGCGACAATAATAGGTAGCCTTTAGCGGTGTCGAGTAATACCTCGGTACCGTGCAAGGACATGATCTTAGCTTCAACGCCAGCCATAGCAGCAATGCCCATTGCTCTTGCCAAAATAGCACTGTGGCTCGATGCCCCACCTAATGTGGTGCAGATGCCTTTAACAAATGCAGGATTGAGTTTTGCGGTATCAGAAGGGGTTAAATCTTTAGCGACTAGAATAGTATTTTCAGGGAGATCAGTAGGAATCGTGTCTTGAGATAATCCCGCCATAATCCGTGAGACACGGTTGCCGACGTCCATAAGATCCGTTGCACGTCCAGCCAACAAGGGATTATCCATCCCAGCAAGTTTGTCGGCTTGGCGGCAGATGCTCTTACTCCAAGCATACGGGGCTGACTTGCCTTGTTGTAATTCAATAATACAATCGTCGTACAAATCTGGATCTGACATTAGCTCTTGATGAGCGACAAAAATATCGGCTTTTTGCCCCATATTTTTGCGCTGTAATTCTTCAACTAACTCAGCTAAAGTGGCATCGGCTATTTTCATCGCATCGTCAAGAATGTTTTGCTCAACCTGTGCGTCATCAGCAAAAGTGTCAAATTTAGGCACCTCAGCGTTAATCACATATAAACGCCCTCTCACTTGACCTGGTGATGCCTCTACCCCAATTAACTGACGTGGATCTTGGCTTGTTTGCAGTAGCAGTGACGGCTCGGAAAAAGGATCAAAATCACTTTTAACCTTGTTAGTCACCTGTGATGCATCTGCGCCCTCTTCACCTAAACCTGAGCTTATCGCCTCAGCTAATGCCGCGATTGCCGCTTGTTGATCTTTGCCTTTAGCGAGAATAACAATCTGCTCCCCAAAAGCGATGTCTAACCCCATCAGACCAACCACACTGCGGGCATTGACTTGCTTGCCTGCTTTTTCAATCATCACGTCACATTCAAATGACTTAATCGCGGTAACGATGGCGGCAGCGGGGCGAGCGTGGATACCGGTTGGATTAATGACAACGATAGGGTCTGAGCTTATCATGTCATCTGACTTTGTTACCGCTTCACCTGCCGCAGCTAACTCAGCACTAAACAACAAATCTCCGGCGTTAACACATTTTTCCATGGTCGGAGTTAAGTTAATAATTCTTGTCATATCGGTAAGCAGTACCACTGTACGCAAACTTTTGACGCTACAACCTACTTTATCTAAATCTAACTCAATGAGTGGCGTTTTGGCTTTGACAACATCCCCCACCTTAACCAAAGCCTTAAAACCTTCGCCTTTCAATTTAACGGTGTCGACACCTATATGAACCAGAATCTCAATGCCTGTGGCAGTTAATAAGGTCACGGCATGCTTTGAAGGGTGTATTTGACTAATAGTGGCATCACATGGCGCGTGAAGTATGTTTTCAATGGGGTCTATCGCTAGACCATCGCCGACCATCTTTTGTGAAAATGCGGCATCAGGAACCTGACTCAGTGGACAGCAAACTCCTGTGAAAGGGGCGAGCAACTGAATAGTGGTTGAAGTTTTTTTGTTCATTGGAACTCCGAATTAAACACTTAACTGCATAATATTAGTGTATTTTTTATTTATTGCAGTGGAATAGGTAAAGTAAAAAAGCGGCTGCTTACATTTTTACTCACTATTCCAATATCAATCAGACTATTAGTACAACTTAATGTACTTATTAAGGAGACCAACGATTACCACTCCTTAATTTGTAGGAATAACTACACTATTTGGTTGAAACCTCGAATAGTCGAGGTGACTACGTGAGTGATCAGACATCAATTTAACAAAGCTAAGATGTGATGTCACAATCAGATCTCCAAGATATGATGTCGGTAACAAAATTACCTAATTGTTACCAACATCCTAAATAGTTCAAACCATCGATAAAGGTTAAAAACCATCCTTTTATGTGGATTTCACTCACTCATTTTTCATAAAATCGAAAAACTTAATATAACGGCAATCTCTTTATTAGCACTCAATTAAGTGACTCTGACAATAACTTGCCATTTGAACCTTACTTAAAATGCGATATCACCTTTAAGTGTCACCACCCAAGTATCGTCATTTTCACTGATAGCACCTGGATTAATGATGTATTGAATTTCAGGACGAATAGCAGCATATTTAGTGACTTGAAATTTATAATAGCTTGCAACTACCGTCTCAGTGTCTTTGACAGGTATATTAAGTACATGATTATTATTGTAAAGATGCGCACTATCGGCAAAACTATCGTTTACATGTAAATAGGTTGCGGCTAAGCCCCATTTATCATTTGCACGTGTTGCAAATGGACCTTGATAATTAACACCTAATGCCAAAGAGTGATCAACAGTAGTGATATCTTGGTCGTTTAACGTCCCCATAAAGAACACACTAAGACCACGATCAGAATCACCACCAACAGAAGTCACTTGTTGCTCAGCAACAAAATAAGCCCCATCTTTACTGTCATGTTGGCGTGCTTTACCGCCATCAATAATCAAGGGGTTACCCTCTTCATTGTAGTAAAGGTCTTCACCGCCAACGGTATCATGCCAATAACCGAGTTTATAAGTACCCGGTAAGCCATTGATCTTCGGCATCCAAGCAAGTTCAACAGGAATCGTCATCCCCAAAGTGCCGTGAGGACTGCCTAAATTAAGATTTTGGCTGTTTTTAAGCCAGCTTGGGTTCATCTGGTAAATACCTGTTTTGACATACCACTCTGGCGCTAGCTGATATTTGACAACACCAGCCCATTGACTGATAGGCCAGTTGTATATAGTTGAATTAAAGTTACCAACTTGCGAACCACAGAATCCAAGATAGGCAAATTCACACTGAAAATCGCCAAACTCAGCGCCCACATTCATTCGGCCTAATTTGATATTGAGGTCACCGCTAAGCAAATTTTGCTCATAGTAGAATTCTGAAATACGGGTAACTCGGCCACGACCAAACACTTCTATTGACTGCATTAATTGGCCAATTTCGGCTTTATCATTAATGTTTTGGCTCTGCCCACCTCGATTAGTTAACGCAACGTGGAAGTTGGCACCGGACAGTTCAAGTAATTTTTCGAGGTCGAAATTAGCACCAAGGACAGTTTGGTCGGCATAGCTAGTCGCATGACGTTGTCCACCGTTTAGGTTGCCACCTGTTTCAAAGGTATAACCTAAGCTAACGTCAACACCAGCATTATGCATCTGGCTGCGAATACCACCGATATCACCAAACAGGTAGTTATCAGCAGAGAAATTATCGGCTTGCACTGGACTACTGCAAATAAGTAACAGCACTGAGGCTGTCGTAAGAGTGTTAATACTTTTCATTGAATACTTCTTATAGTCAATTGGAAAAGGCAATGCATCGTTATAAGATAAATGCACTATGGAATGTTACTTAAAAGATTTTTTTGTATCAAAAATAGTAATTACAGAACAATAATACAGTAATAAATTTACACGCTAATGCGGAAAATGTTGATTTTGAGCGTTTGATCTCAAGTTGATAAATGTCATTATGATTGCTGAACACCTTGTATTTAGTTGGCTTTTAGATTGCATAGTGATGAGGAGAAGCAGGCTCAACACCCACTGTAGAAAGGGCTATCGACAACCGTCAGCACTTTTAAGTATCAATACTTAGTTAGATTTACATTCAATAAGCACACCGACTTAGCGTTGAAATAGATGTATATTTCAAACAGAGCTCCATCAGCCTGCTTAGTATTCGTGCTGACCTAACGCCATTAATGACTAAGTGGGTGAGCAATCTCGATAGCGGATCCTTGGTACTTGTGGATTCAAAGTCACGCTTTAGCTGAATATGTCATATTGCGGTACAGCCCAAACTAGAATTGATATCGTCAATATCGATAAGAGTTACTCATGTCTGAGTCTGATAACCGTTCCCTGGTTGAGCTGTTAATATTTAATGTTTTAGAGGCAAGCGTATTTTTCATTGCCATAAACTGAAGTGCGATGTTCAGTTCTTGATATAAACCCACTGCTATGGTTTCTTTTTCAACACATAATTAGCAGCAAGCTGACTAGTAATTCTATTGCCTTGAGTGTCCAATCTGATCAACTGATTTTCACCAACCAGATATTGTGTGCCATCTGGCAAGATGATTTTTTGGCCCTGCTCGCCCCATGTCACTTTGCCAGTCAGTTTGAAAATTTTCTCGTCTTTGCCCAAATAAACAGTTTCCTCAACAAAGCTATTATCAGCTTTAAGTGTCATTAGGGTTTGTATACCTTCACAACTTGCGCAAGGCAACACACCTTCATAGCTACCTGCCCAATCGAGCGAATGTTGACTGCTGTCACCCACAGGCACAGGATTGGCAACATCTGTTTGAACTTGGCTCGTACTAGCTGCAATGTCTTCTTTCGGGGCTTCAGAGCAAGCCGCGGTGAGTAAAACCAAAACGGCGATACAAGATATTGATTTGTTCATAATTTCTCCAAGACAATTTGGGCATAGTAACGCGTTATGTTCATTCATCATACCTGCCAAAAACGAGCTAGTCTAAGTTTGACTATTTTTATTTTATAACAGCAACTTAAGTTGTATTTTTGTGATGTTTAAGTAGTGAAAAGGTTGGTGATTCATGCCAAAGCTGTAATTAATGATGAGAATAATATCTCTTTGAAATTCGTTACTTTCAACATCAAATCTATACTCAAAATCAACCATGAAACCCACTTATTGAGTCAATAACATAATGATTTAGCTATGAGGTTGCGATAGATCTTGTGCTATTCCAGATGTCGATTATCACTCCACCTGTACACATATTGAGTCAGAAATATGAAGTTTGCACTTAGCAGCTGAGACAAACCCTGCCTTTAAATAGTCAGCATGATTAAATTGAAATAACCTAAAAACCGGGGCTAATCATTATCGACCAGTGCACGCCCGATGACGATATCGCGCGGTTTGGTCAGTAGGAAGATGTTATATCCGCAGAAAACCAAGAGTCAGTCAATTAGCGGCCAATGCCATGCGGTTTAATAGGTGTTATTTGTGACTCGACATCTTGTTATCAAAAGCGGGCACATATGTCTCAGTTTTCCATTTTTGGCCTGAGAATATGATTACTCAAATGTCAGAAAAAAAAAGCCATTGATTATCAATGGCTTTTTAATTTTAAAATGCGACCAAGGGATAGTAATTTGCACCTAAGGCCCTCGTATTAAATGTAAATTAGTGTTGTATTTTCACATACTAATAAAAGTTAATTGCCAATAGACACGCAATGGCTAACTGAGATTGCCTATATTTTCACATTGAAATTATTTAAATGTGTCACGTAAACACACCAGCCAAAGCCCTGATGAAGAAGTAATAAGGTTATTTATCATTACGACCATAATGAGTTTGCAAATTTTGCTCATGTTCAAGACTAAAAGGCACTGAGGGGTCGAAGGTGGGTGCATCTTTCACTTGCTGCTGCGTCATATCTACATAAATTTTAGAGGTAGGCCAACTCACCTCTTTAATCCACTTGGGCGCAACCAAAACTAGATGACCCAACCACCAATTACTGGTGTTAATAATCAAATAACGAATAGCCCAAGTGTCGGTATCTATCAACATACCTTGTAAGTGACCCAATTCACCGTCTATCGCATCAAGGTGATAATCCGTCACGGCCTCACTACTGCGCAGATGATGATCATCATCCCGTGATAATGCAGCATCGACGTCTGCGGACATTTCTGAGTTATCTATGTTATCTGGTTTTGGCGCGACACTATAATAACCAGGAGACATCATATTAGGACTGGGCTCACTTCCCCAAATACCTGTGTTCCCCCAGTAATGTTGGTAACCATAATATTCCATATGATCGACCTCATGCTGCCTAGAGACGGTTTTTTCGCTATCGATGTCAGGGCTATTTTTTACCTGCTCTCTTGAGATTGTGACAGTAAGCGTCTTATGCTGCTGATTAAACTCTTTGATTGATATGGGTGAAAGCAATATTTTTTTGCTTGATAACCAAGATCCCGTTTCCACCACCAAGTATCGGATGACCCAATGCTTGTCATCAAAATAAAAATCTTTGGTTAATCCAATATCGCCATCAGAGGCGTGAATGGCTAAACTTTTTAAATCATTCAGTGTATATAACATGATGTATTTGCTCCAGATTAAAGATGGCAAACAATAAGTCATTGCTTTGCTAATAGAGTGAATAACTATCAGCTTGCACCAAATTTCCTATTCAATCTGTTCGGTGTCGCACTGAAGAAGCACGAATACTAGCCTAATCTAAATCTATCTATACATTTTTAAGGTGAACTAACATGACTGACATAGAAAAATTAGAGTTAGCGGCCCATCGCAGCGATATCATCGAAGACGTCAACAATTTGATTGAGAAATATCGCGCTATTTTTGGATGGGATGTGCCCGATATCGATGAAGACTTGGCAAACAGATTAATTTTGAATGAAGTTCGTCAGGCACTTGATGATATTCAAAATAAATAAATGGCAAATATCAGCCAAAACACCTCAACATGTGAGTTATAAGTAGATGAAAAAGTCAGGTGCTAAGTGCACCTTGCATAAGACTGCACCTAAACTTAAAGCACATAAACTTAACTAACTCCGGCGGTGAAGACCGAATGTCTAGCCGCTATAAAAATGGCTCTTGCCATCACTTT
The DNA here is from genome assembly GCF_014163845.1 of Shewanella sp. SR43-4. Classification (NCBI taxonomy): domain Bacteria; kingdom Pseudomonadati; phylum Pseudomonadota; class Gammaproteobacteria; order Alteromonadales; family Shewanellaceae; genus Shewanella; species Shewanella sp. SR43-4. The sequence continues at coordinate 325,820 of NZ_JACJEB010000002.1, forward strand.
GCTGATCAGCCTTTTTATGCCATTCATCTTCACAAAACAGCAGCCTTAGTCGCTGAGTTACTGCCTCAAAATAATCGCTGCAGGCTGTTATTTAGTCTCTTTCCTATGAGCGAAACGCTGCTTTGCAAAGACCTTTTTTACTATCTGCCCTCACTAAATTTCCTGTCGAAATGCATAAATACCACTCAAGATGCAATCGCTTTTACACAGAAAATAATGGCTCCACTGCCTGCAGTGATAGCTAATGACGCTAATGACGCTGAGCAATGCACTTTACCCTACTCGATTCAACAAACTCTGTTATATTGATAATGAGATTACTTAAGCATTATACAATCTTGAATAAAAGCAATAACATAGGAAAGTTCATAGCTAGTGGTGAATGATTCACTTTAATATAAAAAGGTTATCAATGATTGACCCAAATGAGAACGCATTACTTAAAGCATTACCTGAAGAGACAAAAAAGCGCTTATTTCCGCAGTTAAAGATAATAAAACGGCCCTTAGGTAAAGTTATTTATGAAGCTGGTCAAAACCTTGAAAATGTCTATTTCCCCATAGACAGTATTGTCTCTTTACTGAACGTTCTCGAAGACGGGGCATCGGCAGAAATATCTGTTGTAGGCAATGAAGGCTTAGTGGGCATTGCGGTGTTTATGGGAGGAGAAAGCACTACAAATCGCGCCATAGTGCAAAGCGCAGGTCGAGCCTATAAATTATCCGCTTCGGTATTGCTCAATGAATTTAACGACAATCAAAACCTTCGCGAATTGTTATTACGTTACACCCAAGCACTGATGGCCCAAATGGCACAGACGGCAATATGTAATAGACACCATTCTATCGATCAGCAACTTTGTCGTTGGCTGCTGCTATCACTTGATAGACTGGCTAGCAACAATCTCACTATGACCCAAGAGTTGATCGCCAACATGTTAGGCGTCAGACGAGAAGGCGTAACTGAAGCCGCCGGTAAACTGCAAAAACTTGGGGTAATCAACTATAAGCGCGGCCAAATTACCGTGACCAACAGACAAAAACTCGAAACCCTGTGCTGCGAATGTTATGCCGTAGTAAAAACTGAAACCGATAGACTAGAAACTTATTAACTAAAATATCTATGCTAAGTTTCACTCATTGGCGTCTTGACAGATAAGCGACTATCTTGTGATTTAACATAAATCATCCCAGTCTATAGAATATCGTCATGGCGTTTCGATATCCGCCCAAGCAAGGTTAATCGGCTTCACAACTAGACGCTTAAGATGAAATGATTTCATTTCATTCAAACCCAGTGTTGTGAAGCCATGATAATTTGAAACCATAGCATTATGAAATCATAGCATTGTGAAACTATAGCCACCTACCCCATTGATTTACTTGAGTCCTCAATAGTGATGTCGCTATCTTAGGTGACTATGCGCGTTCGCCATGTTATGCCGTTACCATATAGGGTATTGCTTGTGAAATATTAATATTTTCAGTTTGCTAGCCCCTAGACGTGCAACCGTTACACCGGTGCTGCCATCGAAATGGTGCGAACCAACTTCTTATTAACGAACTGCTGAATGCCCATTTCGCCGAGTTCGCGGCCATAACCGGAATCTTTGACGCCGCCGAACGGCAGCGCGGCATCGGTCCAATCAATATTGTTGATGAACATCATGCCGGTATCAATCTGACTGGCGACGCGTTTGCCACGAGCTGCATCTTCGGTAAACACCGACCCACCAAGTCCGAAGTCTGAGTCGTTGGCAAGCGCGATGGCCGCGGCCTCGTCCTTGACCCGAAAAATTAACGCGACTGGGCCGAAGAACTCAGTGCGATAAGCAGGGTTTCCTGGCGCAATGTTGGTCAGTATCGTGGTCTGCATGAACGATCCCGGGCAGTCGATACGCTTGCCGCCCATTAACACCTTAGCCCCATGGGCTACAGCATCATCGACCTGCTTCAAAATATTAACCAGAGCGGCTTCTTGCGACATCGGCCCCTTGGTGGTTTTTTCGTCCATCGGATCGCCAGGTTGCTGAAGTTCAAGCGCGGTTTGAAACTTGCCGATGAATTTATCAGCAATCGAATCGAGCACAATAAAGCGTTTCGCAGCACAGCAGGTTTGTCCCTGGTTATACATACGCCCCCACACAGCCCATGGAATAGTGTTGTCGAGATCTGCGTCATCAAGCACTATAAACGCATCACTGCCACCGAGCTCCATCGACGAGGGTTTGAGGTTTTGCCCTGCTCGGGCGGCAACGCTTCTACCAGCGGCAAAACCACCCGTCAGTGCCACGCCCTTGACGCGCGGGTCGTCGATAACCTGGTTAGACTGTTGGTGCGAAACCAGCAGGTTGGTGTACAGGCCTTCTGGGGCGCCCGCATCAATCAGCAACTGCTCAAAGGCAATTGCACACTGGGGCACATTGCTGGCATGTTTCACCACCAAAACATTGCCCGCCATCAGTTGCGGGCCTGCGACACGAGCAAGTTGATAAAAGGGAAAGTTCCACGGCTCGACGCAGAAGATCACGCCTATCGGGCTGCTTTCCATATGGGCTTCACCATGTTCCGGGTCAAGTTTCTCTGGAGCTAAAAACGCTTCCGCGTGCTCTGCATAATAGCTGAGGATTTTGCCACTGAAATTCACTTCGCCACGGGCTTCATCAATTCGCTTCCCCATCTCCAGTGTTGCCAGCTTGGCATAGTCATCAGTATGCGCATGCAGAAGTTCCGCAGCCTTGGTCATAATAGCGGCGCGTTGCTTATAGCTGGTGTTTTTCCATGTTTGGTAACAGGCGTGCGCAGCGGCAAGCTTGATCTCAAGCTGTTCATCACTGATTTCATCAAAGGTCTTCAAGATTGTTCCGTTATTAGGATTAATGCTTTTGTAGGTCATAGTGAAATCCTGTTTTAATTTGGTCTTATGGGCGCCGCAAGCTTCTGTTGAATTTGTGCGGCCTCGGCGATGACTTTTGGCGTTAACGTTCTTGTGACGTCGCCAGAGTGGGATAGTCTGTGTAGCCCTTGGCGCCAGGTACGTAAAAAGTCGCTTCGTCTGGAGTGTTGAGCTCGGCACCTTGGCGCATCCGAGCGACGAGATCAGGGTTAGCCAAAAACGGACGGCCAAAGGCGACCAGATCGCCATGTTTATCGCGTAACGCCTGTTCAGCACTTTGATGATCGAACCCTCCTGAGAGGATGAACAAACCATCGAAACCAGCGCGCAGCTTGAGCTTGAAGTCGGCAGGCACAGTTGGCGCCCCCATAGATGAGTGATCTACCAAGTGGATATAGAGAAGTCCCTGCGAGGAAAGCGCCTTGGTCAACTCCAGGTACTGCGTCTCTATGTCGGGGAATGCGCCGGTGCCATTGAACACACCATAAGGCGAGAGCCGGATGCCGACCCGGTCGCTACCGATGGCAGCCACTGCCGCAGCCACAATTTCCAGCGCGAGTCGGTTGCGCCCTTCAATGCTCTCGCCATAACCGTCAGTGCGTAGGTTGATTAGCGGATTCAAAAACTGCTCAATCAGGTAGCCGTTGGCGCCGTGTATTTCGACACCATCGAAACCGGCTTGCAGCGCGAGTTTTGCCGACGTCACATACTCTTTTATCACATGAGCAATGTCGGCCTCGGTCATTTTGCGCGGCGTACTGTGGGGCTGCATGCCTAGGGTGTCGGTATACATCTCGCCGGGACATGCCGCGGCATCAGGCCCGAGTATTTCGGCACCTGCCGGCAAGTTGTCAACATGCGCGACTCGACCGCAGTGCATCAACTGTAAGAAGATTTTACCGCCTTGGGCGTGTACCGCTGAAGTACTTGCCTGCCATGCATTCATCTGAGCGCTATCGAAGAGGCCGGGAATGCGTGGGTAACCCAGTCCGTTCGGGCTGGGCGAAGTGCCCTCGGTAATAATCAGTCCCGCCGTTGCACGTTGGCCGTAGTAGGTTGCCATCAGCGCGTTCGGCATATGCTCAGGCGTAGCCCGACTGCGTGTCAACGGCGCCATTACCATGCGATTGGCTAGCTGTAGCGAGCGGTTAGAAAACGTTTCGAAAAGCATAAGCTAGATATCCTGTTATGTATGATGAGGATGAAACCTGCCGAGCCCGAGGAAAAGATCATTGCGGCAAGTCCTGATAATTACAGCTTGCGCGCTGGCATTTGGCTGGTCTGTTCGATAGAACACATACCCACAAATGGCGTCTGCAAATCTAATAGGGTCATTGGTTGGCAGAAAGTTCGCTAGCGAACAGATGAAATGTCATCAATAGCATATTGTATATGTGATGCTTACTCGTCAGACATGAGAGCCAAGATGATTTAACAAGGAGTCTCGTGAATGCTGCGCCTTCTGTGTTTTGATCTGGCTTAGCCTGCTTGTTCGCGCCCCTACCACTGAGCAGAGGAATACTATGATATCCAGACCAATGATACCGACAACAATTTGGGGATCAGTATCCCGACACATTACTGAACTGACCCTACTTGCAATACTAACCCTATGTGGGCCGACCGCTGTCGCAGGCGATGGACCATGGCCGTCATTTACAGCGACGGCGCTTAGCGGCGAAAAAGTTGACAGTAACAAACTGATAGGTCAACCGACACTGCTGATACTTACGCCGTCTCGAAATGCCGCAATATCCACTCGGGAGTGGGTTAACACATTGCGCTCAGAGATAGATCATAGTAAATATCGGGTTCGCGACGTACTGGCTGTCAATTTACCCTTCTTTATGTCGGAAGAAGATGTCATTGGCCGCGCCAAAGAACAAGTGCCGCAGCGCTATCACGATCAAACCTGGATTCTCAACTCACAGATCATGGAAAGCGCCTTGGGTGTGCCCTCCGATAGCGAAGAGGCGGTCATTGTTGTTTTGGATAAGAACGGTAATCTGATATCGCAGGTTCATGGTAAAGTCACGGCGGCGCGGATGAGTGAGATCACCAATGCTTTGCAGAGCCTCGCGAGTGACTAATAGTCTCCGTCACTGACAATTGTTGTACGTAATATCCCTGCCAATAGTATATTGGCAGGCGTGGACCCTTCTTCTGTTATAACGATACGGCGATTGGAGCGGCATGATCCATAAAAATCAGCGGGCTTTTACCACTTCAGCATAGGAAAGCCAGTGCTTATCCACCTTCCTGTAAATTAAATTTTGATTCATTTCTTCAAGTGAATGACAACCCGAAGCGGCCATTAGTTGCAAAAAATCGTCCAACATATGTTGGTGATAATTCCTGACCCTTTGCCATTTTTCTGCAACCACCAAGCCTCGCACTAATTTGGGGTTATTTGTGGTGACGCCTGTAGGACACTCATTGGTGTTGCATTTCAAGGACTGAACACAACCCAAAGCCAGCATCATGCCCCGAGCGGAGTTACACACATCAGCCCCGATACAAAGGGCTTTAAACAAATCAAAAGCGGTAAATATCTTAGTCGCCGTAATCACTTTTATGTCTTGTTTGAGCTTGTAGGTATTGAGCGTATCCACGACAAAAAGCAGTGCATCTTCCCAAGGCATACCAACATAGTTTGAGAAATCGATAGGTGCCGCGCCCGTTCCCCCTTCTGCACCATCCACAGTGATGAAATCGGGTTTGATGCCTGTTTCGAGCATTTTTTCACATATTTCAATAAACTCTTGTTTACTGCCTATAGCAAGTTTGAAGCCGACAGGTTTTCCGTTGGATAACACTCTTAATTGCTCAACAAACTGCAATAACCCTGCTGCATTGCTAAAAGCGGAATGGCCGGGAGGAGAAAGCACATCGGTATGGGGTTGAACGCCTCTTATGTCAGCAATTTCCTGATTATTTTTGGCTGCGGGAAGTACTCCTCCATGGCCGGGTTTGGCACCTTGTGAGAGTTTAATTTCAATCATCTTCACCTGCGCCCAATTGGCCTTTTGTTTAAACTTTTCCGCATCAAAACAGCCATTTTCTGTGCGACAACCAAAATACCCTGTGCCGATTTCCCACACTAAATCGCCACCTTGTAAATGGTATTCGGATATACCGCCCTCGCCGGTATCGTGAAAAAAATCACCGGCTTTAGCGCCCAAATTTAAGGCTTGAATGGCATTTTTGCTCAAAGCACCAAAACTCATGGCTGAGATATTAAATAGACTAGCACTGTAAGGTTGTTGGCAATCTTTGCCACCAATCACAACCCGTGGCGGTGTGTCCAATTTCTTAGCGGGATAGATGCTGTGCTGCATCCATTTATAATTATCATCATATACATTGAGCTCAGTGCCAAAGGGGGATGTTTGATTTTGCTCTTTGGCTCGCTCATAGATGTACCTGCGATGATTCTTATTAATCGGTTTACCATCAGTATCCGACTCCACGAAATATTGATGCAGCTCTGGACCTATCATTTCTAATAGGTAACGAATATGACCAATCACAGGAAAGTTTCTCAGTATCGAGTGTTTTGTTTGAAATAAATCATACAATCCAAGCAGCACGAGCAAGGCTACAAGAACAATAAGACCCGCTAAAGGCCAGAGTATAATGCCGATAATGACGACAAAAATAACCAGGACGATTGTGGTGAACCTAATAGCTTGCTTCATAATGTTTTATCATAATTCCCGTAAGTATTTTAAATCGTTCTTAGTGGTATCGACTATTTCGGCAAATTTTCCATTGACCATTAATTTTGTCATCGATGCAGCAAAGCCTTTTACTTGCTCAAAGTTTAAGGTAGGTGGCATTGCCAACGCATTGGGATCAGTAAAAATATTGATTATCGCAGGTCCCTTATGCTTGAATCCGTTTGCCAGTGCAAGCTCCACATCTTTGGACTCAGTAGCCTCCCATGCAGCAATGTTCATCGCCTCTGCCAATTTTATAAAATCAGGATTAACCATATCTGTCTGCCACTCCATATAACCTTCTACCCGCATTTCAAGTTTCACCATGGCTAACGAACGATTGTTAAAGATGATGATTTTGACAGGAATTTGATATTGGCTAATGGTCATTAAGTCGCCGAGCAGCATTGAAATACCGCCATCACCACAAAACGCAATCACTTGCCGGTCTGGTTGTGATAAACCTGCCCCCATCGCCATAGGCATGGCATTCGCCATCGAGCCATGATTAAAGGAACCTGTCAGGTAACGATTGGCTCCCGCCTTTAAATAACGCGCGGCCCACACGGCGCTCATGCCCGTATCAACGGTAAATATCGCATCGTCATCGGCAAGTTTATCCACCAAATGGGCAACATATTCTGGATGAATGTTTTTTTCCGATCCCTTTTCTTCCACATAGCTCTCATAGATAGCTTCAATTTTTTGATGCAGTGAACGGGTTTTGTCGAGAAAATCCGTGGACGTTTTGACATCAATTAACGGCATAAGATCTTCAAGGGTTGATTTAATATCACCACAATAACCCAAGTCCACTTTAGCTCTACGGCCTAATTTTTCGGGTTTAGTATCGATTTGAATAATTTTGCATTTTTCGGGAAGGAACTCACTATATGGAAAATCTGTGCCCAGCATCAACAGGACATCGGCTTGATGCATGGCTTCAAAACCGGATTTATTGCCTAACAGCCCATTTAATCCAACGGCATAAGGATTTTCTTTACGTTCAAAAAATATTTTGCCTCGAAAGCTATATCCCAATGGGGCATTAAGCCTTTTGGCCAATGCCATCACTTCTTCAACGGCATAGCGACAGCCATGGCCGCAAAACAGCATCACTTTTTCATGTTCATTAATCACGTTTGCCAGTTCTAGAAGCTGTTCATGGCTTGGGGTTATTCTGGGTTGGGTATAGAAGTTTTTATTCGCCGTATGCACAGATTCCAGACTTGCTGAAGCTACATCGCCGGGAAGCCCGAGCACAGCGACCCCTTTCTTGCTGATGGCATGCTGAATCGCCGTTTGCAAACCATTGACAGCTTGTTTAGGGGTATTGGCGAGAAATACATATTTTGAACAATCTTGAAATAACGCTTCGGGTCTTGTCTCTTGAAAGTTGTCCAGGCCCATTTTTTCAGTATGAATAGTTGAAGCAATCGCAATAACCGGATTTTCAGCTCTATTGGCATCATAGAGTCCATTGACTAAATGAACATGCCCAGGACCACTGCTGCCCATGCAACAACCGATACCATTTAGCTCAGCTTCCATAGATGCCGCATAGGCGCCAGCTTCCTCGTGCCTAACATGGATCCATTGCAGCCTACCATCCCTTCGCACAGCATCGTTGACCGGATTAAGGCTATCGCCAGTCACGGCATAAACTCGCTTAACACCGGCTTCTACCAGCATTTCAACTAAATGATCTGATACGTTTTTTGACATAATTAGCTCCAATGTTTACATAAAAAATATTCGATATAATGACCAAGCTAACCTGCAGCAGAGAAGTACAGCAAAATGTCCATCTGCTGCGGCGTACTATTTACTTTATCCGTGTTTGTGGTCTTTTGATTCGATAGGGTGATGCCTTAAAAACAGCACCTCGACAAGCAGAATAGCCAGCATGACCACACCAGCGACACCGACCACCAATGGATCACTGTTTATCTTGACCCAGACAAAACCACCCAGAACAATCAGATCAAGGATAATGGCGGTGATCAAAATACTGAGTTTTGCACCTATGTCATGGCGCAAATGTCGCAAGATCCCCCAATGTACCGCGATATCCATAATCAGATAAAAGATGATGCCCATAGCCGCAATCCGCGTCAGGTCAAAAAATATGGTCAACAGCAAACCTAAAATGACGGTATAAACCAGGGTGTGCTTTTGGATGCTACCGGGCATGCCAAAATGGCTATGGGGAACGAGTTTCATATCGGTCAGCATCGCCAACATCCGCGAAACCGCAAATATGCTGGCGATAACACCGCCTGCTGTTGCCAACATGGCCAGAACAACCGTAAACCAGACGGCATATTCGCCCAGTGCAGGCCTTGCAGCGGCGGCCAACGAGTAATTTCTTGTTTCGATGATTTGCTGAAGTGACAGGTTACTGGCGACGGAATAGCCCACCAGCGTATAAATCACCACACACAAAGCAATAGCGATCATAATGGCTCGGCCTACATTTCGGTGAGGATCGATAAGCTCTGAGCCACTATTGGTAATGGTGGTAAAGCCCTTAAAGGCCAAAATACCCAGCGCGGTTGCACCAATAAAACCAGCTATTGTTGCACCAGAAGTTGAAGCGTCTGGACTGACTGTTGAGAAATCGACTTCTACCGAGCCAGCCACCATTACGCCAACGATACCGAACAAAACGATACCGCCAATCTTAATAAAGCCGAGCACCGACGCGACACCTTCGATCATCTTGTTGGCGGACAAATTGATCAGAAATGCCACCAGCAATAATCCGGCACCCAATGTCGGCACCAACAAGCTAGTATCATCGATACCAAACAGCTGCAATGTATAAGTACCAAAGGTACGCGCCAGAAAACTCTGAGCTATCACCATTGAAAAATACATCAGTAGGGAATGAAAAGCGGTTGTCACCGTGCTGCCGTAGGCTTTTTTCAGGTACATGGCTATGCCACCGGCGGAAGGATAGGCATTGGACATTTTGACGTAAGAATATGCACTAAATATGACAACCACCGCAGCCGAAAGAAATGCCAGCGGGAAAAGGCTTCCGGTCATCTGGGCCATCTGGCCCGTCAAGGCAAATATACCAGCGCCAATCATAACGCCAGTGCCAAGCGCAACAGCACCGACCAATGTCAGGCTATCTTTTTGATAATGCGACTTTTTATCCTCATGGTCATGCATAAGTCCTCCGCTATTTGTGTTTTATATAAGCTACTCTTTATCCGGCAAGCCCAAAGGCGATTAGACTCATTGATAACATAACCATGACGATTAAACCAACATCCAACACGTTTGGAAGTTTGCAGTAATAAAGCACATCGTCTATTTTCCCAAGGACGTTCAACACCAGAAAGTTCGACTGTGGAATGACCTTAAGTTGCGGCTCAAAAACCTTTACCGCCAGCTTGCCACTCTCGACTGCGGCCTCAATGCTCCACACATCTGCGGTCGTTTGGGTGTGAGCTCCGGCAAGAACAAGGTTGGATATTGTCGTCTTTTGCTGTGGCATATATTGCTGGGTATTGGTCGAATTCACCCATTTGGGTTGCGCCGATGTTATTCCTTCAGGAGAAAACGTCCATTCATGCCAAACTGTGATTTTTACAATGGAAAAATCTTGCCAGCTTTTGCCGCCGTTAGCCTTTTTCACCAGTTCATCTAGGGCATGACTCTGTTTTAATTGAAATAACACTTCATCAAGAAATTGTTCCTCAGTGCACTGTTCCAAACAAAGACCATGAACCGGGCCTGGGACTTTTGAAACGCAAGCGGTGACAGTCCACAGTGATTGAATATCGTCCCCCAGAGAACTCGACTCTCCCCAAGCTTGTTCCTGAGAAAAAAGCGTCAGGTTAAAGGCGGAGTCTGAAATAACCAGCGCGCATCTTTGTCGCAGCCAAGACATTTTTTCTTTGAAGCCAATTCTAAAAGACACTTGGGTGTGAGGCCCCTGTTGTACCAAGGATTTAAAAAGATTAAGTTGCGGTTTATTTTCAAGCACAGGGGTTCTTGCCAAGATATCTGCCGCAGAAAAAGGATTCAGTGCCAGGACATAGATATCGGCTTGAACGGTTTCGCCATTGGCGAGCTCTGCCGCTGTGATGCTGTTATTCTCAAAACTCAAACGATAAAGTGGGGTCTGCCAATGAAACTCGACCTGCTTTTGCTTCAGATCATCGACCCATTTATCAAACCAAACCTCACTGCTGGGCCCGTTCAGAAGCAGCCAACCGTCGCGCGCCGTGTGATCCCACGGGCCGCCTTCACTGTCTCCTGAATGATGATACGAATACTTGGTGACTAATTGTTTACGAAAAAAATGCGCCACATGATGGAAAGAAACATGACACCAGTCAGAGCCCACCCAAGGGCCAAAAGTGGAACTCCAGGTGCTCAGCGTCGAAGCGGCTAAATAGGGGCGCCAAGCTTCTTTAGCATTGATGTTGCTGTACTTTTGGCTGCTCCTATTATTTGAACACCATGCTTTTCCCATCAGCCAACACCAAAGCCATTTTTCTTTGGTCGTCATACTAAACAAGTTTTCTAAATCGACATTTTTGGAATTAGAATCACCAAAATGCGCCGTGCCTGAATTAGGCGCCAAGCCGAATACTACTGGCCTTGAAAGGATGTTGTCATAAAGACTGGAGTGTTCATCAAAGGGGATTTCCTTGATGAGTTCGAAAAAATTGTTATACCAAGGGCCCATGCCATGCCAGGAGTATTCAGAAGGCATATCTTGATCTTCTTTTCTTCTGGCACTTCTAAAAAAACCACCGGCATCAGGATTGGCTTCGAACACTTTGACTTTATAGCCAAGTTTTACAAATTCATGCGCTGCCGTTAGTCCGGCAATACCGCCACCAAAAACAGCAACCGTTTTCGCTTGTGTGGCTGATTTTTTGGCTGATTCTGTAGATGTAGACATAGATTCGACTACCATTTATACCTCTTAATATTATCATCGCTCTTGTCTAACGTGCTTGTAGGGGAGATTTTAGAGTTCATGTTTCTCTTTCTGTATCGAATGGTCCAAAATCCCTTCATCGCTAAGCAGGCATCTGATCGATGTCACTATCGATAGCATCAATGAGCGAGTCGCGCTCATTTCAGCACCAGCTTGCCTCATCTGTTGGATGCTTTAAAAGCTCTTCAACATTGGCAAGAATTACGCGAAAACCTACGTCGCCGTACAATATTTGTCGCCCACCATCAAGCACAAAAGACGGGCTACCGTTAATGTTTTGTTGCTTTGATTTTTGATAATCACCCATTAAAGACGCCATAGCAGAACCATCACGAATACTGGTATCGATGGCGTTTAGGTCAAGTCCATTGGCGTTAGCTAAATCATAGAGCACGTCAAGATTGCTAATATCCAAGCCATCGACAAAAAATGCACTTCGAAACGTTAGCGCCATATCGATACTTTTCTTTTTATCATAAGTAATATCTATCGCTTTAAGCATCAAATGCGCATTGGCTGAAGTCGTGGGTCTAACTTGCGTCCATACTTTCGGGTTTACATGAGCGTATTCAAAGGCAGATACAGACTGTTGTATGTGCTCGGCAAAGCCAATAAAACCGCCTTTTGATTGCCATTGGGTGTTTATTTTTGTCGGGACATCACCAAAAACATCAACGTAGTAACATTGAAGTTCGATGCTGTTTGCCAATTTTTTATTAAGTTCATCGACACGTTTTTGAGCAATCCAAGCCCAAACACAAAGAATGTCAGTGTAATAATCTATGACTAAGGTTTTATTCATTTGGCATGTCACTCCTGCACCTGAGGCGGTTTAATGACACTATGGGATAAGGTCAGAACTTCAAATGATGCCATCAGTCGATCACACTGTCTGTGCGACTGCGTACATACACTTATCTACAGACATCTCAGCACCATTACCTGTCAACAAGCGTGCAAATGAATGGCACGATTTCGTAATATCTTGAGCCTTAGTCAATAGCTGGCCTAGTGCAGAAAAAAGAATTTCTGTTCTAGGTAAAGTGCTGACAATTAGATTTGATTGTGATCAGTAACTTCGGTGTGAGTTTGCCCTTAACAGTGATCGACCATTTATTGAAAGTGATTCGACTGAATCGGTAGATCACAACATTTTGGCAAATCGATAACCCAAACGACACCCTTTCACGCTCAAAAAAGTGATGGGGCAAGCGCTTTTAGCTGAACGATCAGCGAAAGGCTTAGTTAAGATTGACCTTGGGCTTGGCGCACCATTGAGCGTTGGCGGCCAATATGTCACCGTCAAGTCTCTGTGGAAACTATGACGATTAATGCGTAACAAATAGGTGACCATTTTACATGCCACTCATTTGCTCAAATCTAGATCACAGTATTGATTTCGCCATTAATAATCGACGCTATGATGGGCAGAAAAAGGCCGTCTTAAGTGCTGTTTTAAGGACGTTTGCTCTTTGACTACGCTCAACGACATCTTTGCATCATATGTATGTTAACGATGTATTTACGTTGGCGTTAAAAAAACGGGATTGGCGTGTAGACGCCAATCCCGTTCTGTATTAATAAGTGCTTTGGCTTAGTGCTTATTGACTAAGCTCTGGCGTGCGCGCAGGTATCATGCGCTTGCTACCAGTTGCCTCAAATGCACCAGCAAACCTCAGCAGATTATTGTCGTCATAAGCACGGCCCGCGAACGTCAAACCGACTGGCATGCCAATATCGGCCATAACCCCCATAGGCACTGTCACCGTTGGTACACCTAAGTGACGAATCGCCAGGTTACCGTTAGCGACCCAAATACCATTACTCCAGGCAATATCAGCGGAAGCTGGATTAACATGCGCATCCGCCGGCCCCACGTCTGCCATGGTTGGGAACAGCACGGCATCAAGTTTTAACTCGTCCATCCAATCTTCGAGATCCAGCTTGCGCGTCTTCTCTAAGCCACGCAGACCATCCGGTATGCTGTCGATTTGGTTATACGACTTGAGACCTCGTTTGGCCATGTTGACATACTCATCCATACCAGCGGCAAGATCGCCCTCACGATTTGGCAAGGTGCCAAGGTCGTGCGGGAAAATCAAATGGCCGTTGACGTCAGCCAGTTTGTTGAGTTTAGGATCATTATTGGCACGCAAGAATTCATCAAATGCCCAGCCCGATAGTGCCCACAGCTCATCATCGAGAAATTCAGGCGTAACGATGCCGCGATTAAACACAGTCGGCGCGCCTGGGCGGTCACCTTCACAGTTAGACACCAGCGGGAAGTCAACTTCAATCACTTCGGCTCCGGCAGCTTCCAGCGCTGTGCGTGCAGCCTGCCAAAGGTCGATCACTGATGCACGAGTATTGATACGCTGACCGGTCGGGCCGCCAATACCAGGGGTTTCGCTGGTGCCAGCTAATTCATCCTTATTGATATACATGCGCGGCACCCCGAAACGCTTACCTTTGAGCGTATCGGCTTGAGCGGCAAGCGCCACATAAGATGCTGGACGGATTGTTGATGCTTTGGGAATGTCGACCCAAGGTTGCAGACGCCATAGATCGCCACGGGTGATCGGGTCGTCAGCCACGATAACATCCAGCACTTCGAGCATATCTGCCATAGTGCGAGTGTAAGGCACTACTACATCCATGGTCGGTGTCAACGGCCAGTTGCCACGCACAGAAATCACGCCCCGAGATGGGGTATAGGCGCACAGACCGTTATTTGATGCCGGCCCACGCCCGCTCGACCATGTCTCTTCGGCTAGGCCAAAAGCAGAATAGCTTGCTGCCGTACCAGTACCCGCGCCGTTAGAAGAACCCGAGGCAAAAGGTGCGGTGAGGTAGTTAGCGTTGTATGGACTTTCGGCGCGACCGTAGTGACCGCGTTGCATACCACCATTGGCCATAGGTGGCATGTTGGTTTTACCTAAACAGATAGCACCCGCGGCGCGCAAGCGCTCAACGGCAAAGGCATCGTATTGGGCAACCAAGTCCTTAAACGCTGGGCTTCCAGAAGCTGCCGTCAGCCCCTTAACCAAGTAGCTGTCCTTGGCGGTATAGGGAATACCGTCAAGTGGGCTAAGTGTTTCACCATTAGCTCGGCGTGCATCAGAAGCCTCTGCTTCCTTGATCGCATCAGGATTGCGGACGACTAATGCATTCAGCTTAGTCTGTGTCGCTGGGCCGTCGTAAGCATCAATTCGTGCAAGATAAGACTGCACCAGTTCAACCGCAGTAGTACGACCGGATTCGAGGGCGGCACGTAGCTCGGCAATAGAAACTTCAGTTACTTCAAACATGCGACACGCTCCTAATGAAAGCCAATTGTGTTGCAACAACAGTGACATACATGGTCATTGTGTTCTCCTTGGGTTCACTTATTTTCCAGAGGGGATCTGTTGGGTAATACAATGGATATTGCCACCACCTAATAAGATCTCGCGAGCAGGCACACCGACAATCTCATACTCAGGGAAAATCTCCTGCAATTTTTGGGCTGCGATATCGTCGGTTGCAGGATCGAGTAGCGGGAAAACGATACGCTGATTGGTAATTAAAAAGTTCGCATATGAACCCGCTAAACGCTCACCCGCAGTGCGAGGCACACCAGTTCCTTCCATTACGCCTTGAGATTCCTCTTCGGTACAATACAAAGGACCCGGTTGTGGCAATAGATGGATTTTTAACTTACGCCCCTTTGCATCCACAGTACTTTGCAAAATATCCAACGCGGCTTTTGAACGAGGATACTGGGGATCGGTTTGATCATCAGTCCAGTGTAAAACCACTTCACCAGGGCGAACAAAACAGCACATATTGTCAATATGTCCGTCGGTCTCATCCATGTACACGCCTTCTGGCAACCAGATAAACTGCTGCACATTTAAATAATCGCCCAGTAATGCTTCTATCTGTTCACGACTCAGATCTGGGTTGCGGTTGCTGTTGAGCAAACATTCGGCTGTCGTTATGCAGGTGCCTTCACCATCAACATGAATTGAACCACCTTCGAGGATCAGCGGAGCGACATAACGTTCAAAATCATGCTGTGTTAGCATCTTTTGTGCAACTTGCTCGTCCTTATCCCATGGAGAATACAAGCCACCATTGTGACCACCCCAGGCATTAAAGCTCCAATCAACACCACGGCGTTCGCCCTTGGCATTCATTACTACAGTAGGCCCAGTATCGCGAGCCCAACAATCGTTGCTCTCTATTTCGACCAAAGTGACATGGGAAGGCATCACTGTCTTAGCTTGAACTAAAAATTCTTTAGGTACCCCCATATAAACGGGTGTAACTGCACCAATGGCATCGGCCACTTTGGCAAACGTCGCCTGAGCATAAGCACCTGCAGAGCGCCAGTTATCAGGACGATACGGCCAAATCATCCACACCGCTTGTTGCGCAGCCCATTCAGCGGGCATGTAAAAACCATCTTGTGATGGCTTAGTCGTTAACTGCGTGGCATCCACTGTCACGTTTGTCATGAGTTTTGTCTCCAGTAATGCTGAAAATCTATAAGGGTGTGCGTCCTAACATAGGACGACAGAATAAAAATACACCTAACGTTAATCAAATCAATAAATCGAATTACCGCATTCATCAGGCGATAGTTAGGCCAAAATTGCCACGTCTTCACTCGGTGAGTTTCAGCTTGGTTGAAATATTACTGTGTATCTTATCATTTAAGACTGCTTGCGTTGGATAGTTGTATGCAGGGCATAGATAATAATTTGTAAGGTAAGAAGGTTGCAAGCTTAATGCACTCTTGATGAGTGCAATCACGCAATGGGATACATAATTTACGCCTTAAGGCACATTTCTGGGCAATTTTTAGTGACATAGTTATTAAGGCTTTTTAGGTGTTGCTAATATCTAACGGACTACCTTTATGAAGTGTCTACTATTCTAGAAGCTTATCAGGTTCAAAGTCTTATCTTTCGCCAAACAAAAAGCCTTATCATTTCTGATGAGGCTCTCTCGTTGAATGTGAGGGCGGGATAGCTTTCTTTTATAAAGAGGACCCGTGGGTTCAAAGTCCTATCTATCGCCTAAACGAAAAAAGTCCCATCATTCCTGATGAGGCTTTCTCGTTGAATGTGGCTGAGGGATAGCTTTCTTTTATAAAGAGGAACCCGTGGGTTTAAAGTCCTATCTATCGCCTAAACAAAAAGGCCTTATCTTTCGATAAGGCCTTTTCATTGAATGTGGCTGAGGGATAGTGATCTTTTATAAAGAGGAACCCTAGGTTCAATTTCCTATCTATCACCTAAACGAAAAAAGGCTCATCATTTCTGATGAGCCTTTCGTCTTTAATATGGCGGAGGGATAGCGATCTTTTATAAAGAGGAACCCTAGGTTCAATTTCCTATCTATCACCTAAACGAAAAAAGGCTCATCATTTCTGATGAGCCTTTCGTCTTTAATATGGCGGAGGGATAGGGATTTGAACCCTAGAACGGGATAAACCGTTGCCGGTTTTCAAGACCGGTGCATTCGACCACTCTGCCATCCCTCCGAACGGGCTGAATAATATAAGTAACGCGTTTGCTTGTAAACCATAATTGTAAAAAAAACATCTGAATGCATAGCAATTAATCAGCATGAACATATTTTTATCATTATTAAAGTATTTTTGAATCAGACTGACCTTAGTAAAGTCGCTTTTGGCGGCTGACAGGCGTAATAACCATGAGATAAGCGCTAACAATTGAATCTGCTAAGGCTTTTACGACGCTTTATGCTAATATCATTTTATTATTTTTCGTTGCCGCAGCTAGATTACTACTATATGAATTCAACGCTATTGCCTAGTGCCAAACTCGCTCCTCAGTATCATTTACCTGACCCATCGACTTCAGCATTTTTTCCAAGTCATATCTTACTTGGTCAAGAACGAGTAGTTGATACCTTCAAACTAATGAGCAAAATTAATTCGCAACATCTATTTCTTGCTGATTTTTTGGGTGTGGATAGACCACTATTTATTAATGCGTTAGTAACCCAAGCTAATACACCGTCAAACCAATATCTTGTTGCTACAAAAAAAACGCACGAAGAAGATGAGATCCAGTTTAAGTGGCAGCAAACTCTGCCACCAGAGCATGTCGGTATTATTGCTAGGCAAGAATCCTTGTCTTGTTATTTACAGGGGACGATTCGCCGTGCAGACCTGCTCGGAAAAATGCTTAAAACCGATAAATCCAGTGTTTATAAACCTGGAGCATTAGCGAAAAATCATTTTGTGTTTATTTGCTTAGCATCATTGTGGCAACGTGAGAGTTTGTGGGATTTGTTGATGCAGATTCTCCACGACGGCTTTTATCGGATTAATAACGAACTCGCTCCTATTCCGCTTAATTGTAAGATCGTGCTTGTCGGAAGCGGTTTATCCTATAGCCAGCTTCGTGTTGAAGATAGGCACTTTAGTCGACATTTTCCGCTGCTTGCTGAAATGAGCAATGAAGTAGATTTAACCCAACATCCTGAGTCTTCATATGTGCAGTGGCTAAATGTACTTGCCCAGAGTGAATCAGTTGAGTTAGAAACGTCAAGTTTACTGCCGTTGTTTTGGTATAGCTCTCGTTTGGTCGAGCATCAGCAACGTTTAAGCTTAAGTATGTTGGAGTTTAGGCACCTGTTAGGTCAAGCAAAAGCCTATTGCGGTCAATCAGCGTTAAATGCTGCGGCGATAGCCAAAGCACTCGAAAAATTAACCTTCCGCCACAATAGTTCTGAAGTGTATTCAGCCCAAAGTTTTGATGACAACTTCATAAATCTGCCAACTAAAGGTGCTATGGTAGGTCAAATTAATGCGCTTACTGTTATTGATACTGGAGACTATACCTATGGTGAGCCTGCACGTATTACCTCATCAGTGCATTATGGTGATGGTGAAGTCGCGGATATTGAACGTAAATCAGAATTGGGTGGCAATATTCATGCAAAAGGCATGATGATCCTATCGTCTTGCTTGTATCGTATTTTCGGTCGAGATGCACCTCTTCACCTCAATGCTAATATCGTGTTCGAGCAGTCTTATCAAGAAATTGATGGTGATAGTGCTTCACTTGCTGAATATTGCTGCTTAATGTCTGCAATAGCAGAGCAACCGATTATCCAAAGTTTAGCGGTGACTGGTGCATTAGATCAGTTTGGTAATGTTCAAGCCATTGGTGGTGTGAATGAAAAAATTGAAGGCTTCTTTAATTTATGTCAACGCCGCGGGTTAACAGGCGATCAAGGTGTTATTATGCCTAAGGCCAATGTCTTGCAGTTGAATCTTGAACCGGATGTGATTGAAGCTATTGATAAAGGATTATTCCATATCCATGCAATTGAGCATATGGATCAAGCAGTTGAACTGCTAATGCAAATGCCCGCTGGCGTTGCTAATGAAGATAATGACTTTGCGCCAGAGACGCTTTACGGATTAGTACAACAGCGTTTAGATAAGTTAGCAGGGCAAGATGATGATGACGTTGAATTGAACTTTTTTGCTAAATTGTTAGCTAGATTACGAATTATTTAGTGATCGGAGTTGTTTAGCGTACACGTGTTCGCTATCTTGTTAAGATTATCAGTCAATTAAGTGGTATCGATTTCAATGGAAAAAGCTAATAGTTTCACTAAAGAGCAACTTGTCGCATGTGGTCATGGCAATCTTTTAGGCCCAAATAGACCCCGTTTACCTGTAGACAATATGTTGATGATTGATCGTATCATTACCATTAATGAAGATGGCGGTGAATATGGTAAAGGTGAAATTATTGCCGAACTTGATATCACTCCAGATCTTTGGTTTTTTGATTGTCACTTTAAAGGCGATCCAGTAATGCCTGGTTGTTTAGGTTTAGATGCTATGTGGCAGCTGGTGGGGTTTTTCCTGGGTTGGGAAGGCGCTGAAGGCAAAGGTCGTGCATTAGGTGTAGGTGAAGTGAAGTTCACCGGCCAAGTATTGCCTGAAGCTAAAAAAGTCACTTATAAACTTAACATTAAACGTAAAATTCATCGCAAGTTAGTGATGGGTATTGCTGATGCAACTATGGAAGTTGATGGCCGTCAAATCTACTCAGCTACTGATCTAAAAGTGGGTATTTTTAGCGATACGTCGACGTTCTAATCGTACGGATTTAGTTTTACGTAACTGTTATATTTCACTAATGCCCTCCGATACTTATCGCGAGGGCATTTTGTTGCGTGTTACTTAAGTATTACTTGTTAAATAGTCCATTAAGCCGACCATCAATACCTTCGCGCCACCCGCCTAACCAATGAGACCGTGAATCCAGATTTGAATGGGGACAAATCTCCTTAGAGCGCCCTCCAACTCCGGCTTGAAATCCTTTTGAAAATGCTCTGTCTAAACGATCTCTTTTCTGTCTTTTCATACATGAGTCCTCTTCATTGACGGGCTTCTATTTGACGTGATGAAGTTGAAGCCTTAGCTATAGGAATAGAACGTTTTTTAATCGAAATCAATTAAAAAAAACATCATTTGACTGATTTTTTATTAAGGTGTTGAGAATTAAGTTAAAAAAAATCGAGGAATTTATCCTCGATTTTTTGTGCTATTAGACTGCCTCTAATTTGAGAAGCTATTTGCTAACTAACAGTAAAACTATTTTTTTACTCGGCGACGCAACCATAATAATGGCAAGGCAAACAACCAAGCAAAACTGGCGGCGCCTTGACGCACATAAGGCTCTTCTTCAACACTATCAGAAGTAGTACATGCTTCACCTGAAGTTTGCTTCAAAATAACCATACGCGGCAAATAGGCTGTCACTGGAGCACCGTTACCATCTAATTTGAACAGAGGTAAACCATTGTCGCCAACAACCACGTTACCAGTGATGGGATCTGTTTGATATTGTGGTTTACGAATAAATGCTGTGCCGACAATCGTCCCGTCTTCACTAATACCGTTCGCCTCAACGATTTTAATATCTGAACTATAGGTTAACGTTTCACCTGTGCCGTCTTGAATACTCACCTGATGACGAACCCATTCCCCGTCAGTATTTTGCTCATAGCCTTTCGAGCCACATACAAGACGATCGTTTAAGTTAACAAATTCACTGGTGTTATTATCAAATAAGAAACCCACTTTTGGACGGGGCTTTTCTTTGTCGTAAGTCGATTCAACATAACCAACGACTTGGCCTTTATTATTAATATCTTTAGGTTTGCTACTTAAATCCGACAATGTAGTTTGGAAGTCATTCGGTGTAACAATGCCTTGTTCAGGATTATTGGTATCTAAGGTGAAGAATTTATTACGTAAATAACCGCCAATATACTTTTGATAACTACCGACTAAAATACCATCATCATTTATATCATAAGCAATTGAGTTAGTGACTTCATCGTCCATTTTAACCCAATTATATTGATACTCTCCATTGGCATCCTTTTTCCAATAAGCTGCATCAAAATATAGCTTATCAGTATCACCGCCGCGATAAACGTGTGAACGTCCAGCAACATCACCAATACTATTAATGCCTAATGCTTGCGAGGTATAAATGAGCGTTGAATCGGCTGATGGCGTTAAGCCTAACGGTAATTCGGTACGACCAGGTACACCACTATCGTCTAAATTGTTTAAATCCCACACTAATGCGCGTGTTTGATAAAGAATATAACGACGGTTATTAGTATCTGGGTACTGAGAATCCTGAACACAAATTTCCAAAGGCGTAGGATTATCAGTCTCGGTATCTTGCGCACTGGTAATACAAGTATCAATACGATCTTTACTTGATGAAACTAATGCTGTGCTGCCATAACCAACAACGAGGTTATTATCATTTACACCAGCAGCAACAGATGAACCGCCTAGCTCTACGGTAGCGGCACTAATATCACCACTTTGAGCACGCTCATAAGTGGTATAAGGCGGCGATAATGAGAATTCAACATCGTCTTTTACAGCAACAGCGCGAAGCTCAAAGTCACGATAATACCAAAGTTTTTGGGTAGTACTCGTTCCAACATAAGGTAAGGTTTTTTCGACACCAGTATATGCGCCTACTTTGGTGCCATTACTGTTTAAACCATAAAAGAAAGTATCAATTGAATTAATAATTAACTCGCCATCACTGCCTACATCTGTAGGATTAGTGGTGCCAGCTAAGCTATAAAATGTCGGTGTCCAAGCGCCTTCAGCTGCGTTTGCACTGGTTGTTATAGTAAAGTTGTTTGCTTCAATAGGCTTTAGCACTGAATAGGTTATTTCTTCAGCACCAGATATACCGTCTTCAACATCAATAATGCCGCCGGCAATGTCTTCAGTGCTAAGTTTCTTTTTACCTTTTGAAATGCCTACCACTTCATCTTGATTGTTCACGGCCATGGCATAGCCATTACGTGTACCGTCAATGGTGCCCTTCAAGTCGAAATTTTCGATATTAACAATTTCATATATGGGTGCAGCTTGTGCTGAACCAATCACACTTAATACACCTATCGCAACGAGGGACAAGGCTTTATCAAACTTTAACTTCATGTAACTATTCCTGTTTTATTATATTTTACTTCAGTGACTCAAGCTCTTCCCATCGCTCGAAGCAAACTTCTAAATTTTGTTCTTTTTCTGCTAACAACTGCAGTGCTTTATTAATCGAGTCTTGTGGTTGATTGTAAAAATCAGCACTACCGACAGTTTGCTGCAATTGGGCAATCTCTTGCTCGAGCTGTTCCATTTGGCTCGGAAGCGTATCTAATTCTTTTTGCAATTTATAAGACAGTTTTTTAGTGACTTTCTCAGGTGTGCTTACAGGCTTAGTTTCAACCACTGCGGAAGTTTGGACAACAGTATCTGCAACAGGTTCCTCAGAATAAAATTTTGCGCCTTGAGCAACGGCATCTTGGTAACCACCAACATACTCAGCCCATTGTCCATTACCGGCAAACCACCAACTGCTGGTAACCGTATTGTCGATAAATGCTCTATCGTGGCTCACAATAAGTAATGTTCCAGCAAAATCGGCAAGTAGTGACTCTAGCAACTCTAGTGTCTCAATATCAAGATCGTTTGTTGGTTCATCAAGAATAATAAGATTGGCTGGACGCAGTAACAATCTTGCTAATAGCAAACGGTTTTTCTCGCCACCAGAAAGGGCTTTTACTGGCGTACGTGCACGCATTGGCGAGAATAAGAAATCTTGCAGATAACTAAGAATATGGCGGTCTTGGCCATTAATGGTAACGGTACTTTTACCCTCGCCCACGTTTTCTTCGACTGTTTTCTCAGGATCAAGCGCTTCGCGATACTGGTCAAAATAGGCGATATCTAGCTTGGTACCGACTTTAATTTCGCCAGATTGAGGTTGTAGCTTCTCGATCAACAACTTGATTAAGGTTGATTTACCACAGCCATTTGGACCAATTAATGCTATACGGTCACCGCGTATGACAGTAGTACTGAAATCTTTAACTAAATTTTTATCCGGCAAATTATAGTTAACATCTTTAATATCAAAAACTAACTTACCAGAGCGTTCGGTATCCGATACCGACATTTTGGCATTACCTTGGCGATTTAAACGTTCACTACGTTCGGTACGTAACGCTTTTAGCGCTCGAACACGACCTTCATTTCGAGTACGACGTGCTTTAACACCTTGACGGATCCAGGTTTCTTCGTCGGCAAGTTTTTTATCAAAGTGAGCATTTTTTTCTGCTTCTACGCGTAACCATTCTTGCTTACCATCCAAATAGGCTTGGTAGTTACCTGGAAATGAGACCACCACACCACGATCTAAATCGACGATACGGGTTGCCATTCTTTGAATAAAACCACGGTCATGGCTTACAAATACGATGGCACCTTTAAAGCTTAATAAAAATTGCTCTAACCATTCAATGGTATCGATGTCTAAATGGTTGGTGGGTTCGTCAAGTAACAGTAAATCAGGGTTAACCACAAGTGCTCGAGCTAATGCCACTTTACGCTGCCAACCACCAGACAATTCATTTAATGGCTTATCAGGGTCTAGACCTAATAACTGACAGTTTTGAATAATCCGCGAATCTAATTGCCAACCGTTATTATGATCTAATACTTCTTGCAGACGCTGCATTTGGTTGAGCATACGTTCCATCTGCTCAGGGTTAGCATCTGCAACATCGTGTGATAGTTGATGATACTTCTCTAACGCTTCGCCAATTTCTTTAAGACCTGCTGCAATATAAGCGTAAACGGTTCCAGTTTCAGCTTTAGGAGGATCTTGTTGTAAACGACTTACATTGACGTCATTGGCAATATTAAACTCGCCATCATCAAGCAGTACATCACCTGATAACACTTTCATTAAACTTGATTTGCCGGCACCGTTGCGACCAACGATACACACACGCTCACCTGGCTCAATGGTAAAGTCTGCATTAAGCAGCAAAGGAATGTAACCGTAGGCTAACGAGCCATTATTAATACGTACCAGACTCAATCTAAACTCCTAAAAAATCTTGTAATTGTGCGGCATCGAAAGGCCAGAATAACTCACGTTCACCCTGTACAAATACAGGGATGCTCATGCCATAACGCTCTGCAAGTATGGCGTTATCACATATATCGATGTGCTGATAATCTATTGCGGTTTGCTCAACCAATGCTTGGGCGATATCACACAGATGGCAACCCTCTGTGTGATATAACACATAAGCGACTGAACTATTTTTTTGCATGAGTCAGTAGCCACACATTATGGATATGCGGATTACGCTTATAATCCAGCGGTAAACATAAATGGTCAATATTCGTCACGTCGATACCTGCTTGGTTCAACGCTTCGATATCCATTTTAAATTTACGTTTGTTATTGGAGAAAATAAGCTCGCCATTTGGAGACAGTAGCTTAATCAACCCGCCTAACATCTCGGCATGGTCGCGTTGCACATCCCAACTGTCTTCCATGCGTTTAGAGTTAGAGAACGTAGGAGGATCAATAAAGATAAGATCAAACTTCTGGTGGCTGTTTTCTTTAATCCACTGTAAACAGTCTGCTTGAATAAAGTCATATTGTTTACCAGACAATCCGTTTAAGGCAAAGTTTTCTTTAGCCCAACTAATGTAGGTATTAGACATATCAATAGTAGTGACAGATTTTGCCCCGCCAATTGCAGCATGTACAGACGCAGAACCAGTATAAGCAAATAAATTAAGGACATTTTTACCCTTAGATTTATCACCCACTAATTTACGCGTAACACGGTGATCAAGGAACAAACCAGTATCTAAATAACCGGTTAAGTTAAGCTTGAATTTAGCACCGTATTCTTCAGTGATAACTTCTACTTTGCGCTCATCGATCTTCTGATACTGATTAGCGCCTTTCTGACGTTCACGAGTTTTTAACGTAATACGATCAGGATGGATCCCTAAAGCACTAGGCAATGCTAATAGCACATCACTAATACGGCGCTTGGTAACCGCTTCAGGAATTGTTGCTGGAGCAGAATACTCTTGGATAACCACATAATCGACATATCGATCAATCGCAACATTATATTCTGGTAAATCAGCATCATATAAACGGTAGCTATCAATACGTTCTTTTTTAGCCCATTTTTCAAACTGTTTAACATTCTTTTTAATACGATTCGCAAATGCTGGAGCTATGTCGATGATATCAACACCTTCAGGCAATTCAGGTACGTCGCGACGGGTACTGTTTGCGTGTAAGGTATAAATGTTAAAAGCACATTCTAATGCACCGTTAAACATTTTCATTTGCTTGTCGGCTTTAAGCTTAAGCGATGAAATGAGTTCAACATCACTGCACAGCATGGCAATTTTCCAGCCACCAAACTCTTTTTTAAACTTATCACCAAGTTGATAATAAAGTTGTAAAAGCTCAGTGACATTACCTAAACGCTCACCGTAAGGAGGGTTAGAGATCAAAAAGCCTTCGCTTACCGGAGGTGTGACATCGAGTGCATCAGACACGCTAAATTCAATTAATTCAGCAACACCAGCATTTTCAGCATTGCGTTTAGCGATAGAGATCAGGTGTGGTTCAATGTCTGAACCGTAGAATTTGAGTTTGCAACGGGTTTTCCCCAAAGTTGCACGCGCTTGAGCTTCGTCAAAAATAACCTGCCACATCGCTTTATTGTGGCTCTGCCAATTTTCGAAACCAAATTTTTCGCGTTTGAGTCCTGGTGCAATATCAGCAGCCATTAATGCCGCTTCTATTAGTACCGTGCCGCTACCACAAAATGGGTCAAGCACTGTAATTGGATTTGCTTGCCAGCCACTGCGTACTAACATATTGGCCGCGAGGTTTTCCTTTAATGGTGCTTCGCCTGTAGTTGAACGGTATCCACGTTGATGCAATGACGCGCCTGAGAAGTTCATTGAAATAGTCAACTGACCATTTCGATAATGGGCATCAATTTTAAAATCGGGATTAACACGTTCTACATCTGGACGAGGAGTACCATCGTCACGAAAACGGTCAACAACCGCATCTTTAATTTTCAACGCGCCAAATTGAGTGTTGTTAATGAAACCACCCGTGCCGTGAAAATCAATACTGAATGTTTTCTTATGGGAAAAATGCGATGGCCAATCAATACAGTATGCCGCGTTATAAAGTTGCTCGGCAGAATCACAGGCTCCTTTATAGATCACTAATACGATACGGCTCGCTAAACGAGTCCATAGTGTGATTCGATAAGCCAGCTCTAATGGAGCAGTAAAATACACCCCAGCAACACTTTCTTTAACGTCGGTTGCGCCAAACTCTTTAAGTTCAGAAGCAAGGCTATATTCGAACCCCTTTGGGGCAGCAGCAAAAAAATTAAACATGTATTTAGTCAGTCATCGGTTACGCAAAATTCAGTGCAGCATTATACCTGTTCAAACACATAACCCCAACGACTTATCGAAATGGGCAGTTAAATTCCCTTATTTTAGGCTTAATAACCTTATATCGTTCGATAAAGCAGTAACTCGCTTATTTTACCAGCAAACAAATAGCTACAACCTAGATTTTACTTGCAAATAGAAACGGGGATCGCTATAGTTCGCCCCGCTTTGAAGCAGACAGTTAAACACGCTAACCAGCGAGTTTAGTAAGCTAAATCAAAGTAGCGTCAATCGGACGCGGGATGGAGCAGTTGGTAGCTCGTCGGGCTCATAACCCGAAGGTCGTAGGTTCAAGTCCTACTCCCGCAACCATTTCTTTAATCAATAGAATAAAAACAATTGATAGCGTTTTATC
>NZ_JACJEB010000002.1:352741-369103 GCF_014163845.1 Shewanella sp. SR43-4
AACAATTGATAGCGTTTTCGGACGCAGGATAGAGCAGATAATATCTTGTCGGGCTCAGCTTTTTATAAATAAAGAGTCGAAGGTCGTAGTTTTTTATCAAGTCCTACTCCCGCAACCATTTCTTTGATCAATAGAATAAAAACAATTGATAGCGTTTTATCGGACGCGGGATGGAGCAGTTGGTAGCTCGTCGGGCTCATAACCCGAAGGTCGTAGGTTCAAGTCCTACTCCCGCAACCATTTTCTATTAGTAAACTTCCTATATTTACCTAACACCTCATCGTAAAATCAATCACTTGTTTGTTGGGCTCAGCTTTTTATAAATAAAGAGTCGAAGGTCGTAGGTTCAAGTCCTACTCCCGCAACCATTTTCTATTAGTAAACTTCCTATATTCATCTAATACCTCATCGTAATGCAACCATTCCCATAGCTAATCACAGCGATTAATGCCCCTTCGGACTCAATACTGTCATTTTTTAGAGGCTTGCTAGAAACTGCTCAATTGTTTTATAGATTAAGTCAGGCTGTCAGAAAAGGTCGTGTAAGTTGGAGCTTCGATAATCGTTAACTCTGTTTTAGGTAAGTTATGATTCAAAAAATAGCATACATCAAAGACATCATCTGCTCCTTATCACCGACAATAATGTGAACCGGAATCGTAATTGCTTCAAGGCTCCCTATAAAATCAAACTTATCACATGCATAAAAATCATTTCACATAACCCTAGGGCCGCAGTCTTTAAGCGCTAAATTAATTTGGGTTCTTAGGGCTCAAAGATATTTTGAGATGTCTATCTTCAATGTAATTCATCAGCCATTGTGCTAGTTAGCTCACAATGGTTAACTTATTACCTTGTGGGGGCTCTGGAAGGTGAAGTGTTACAGCATTATCAAAAAACTGCTGTTGATACTCCCAAACAACACGGTACATCCTCAACCATGCAGAAATATTAACGTCATTGTTAACGTCTTTTTTCTGCTGTTATTTTGATATTGGCAATGCTAATTTCCACCAGCTGAGCATTCCACCTTCAAGTTGATACACATCAGTAAACCCAAACTGTTTAAGCTTTCTAACTCCAGGAATGCTTCGATGGGCAGTGAGACATATAACGACAGTGGTTATCTCTTGTGATAATTGCAGCTGTTTTATCGTGTTAATGGAAAGCGATGTAATGGGCAGGTTTAGCGAACCTTCTATATGCGACTTGTCCCATTCCATTTTTGATCGAACATCTACTATTTGAATGCTATTTTTCTGAAGTCGCTTAAACACCGCTTGGGCGTCCATTTCAGGTACTTTTCCAAATGGTAGCCACTGAGCCAGATTGTTTAATATCGACATGACATACTCCAAATATTGCTGCCTAATGCGTATGCCTAATCAGGCTTGATTGAAAAATATTGATTGGTTCCAAGGCATCAAATGAATAATGGTGACTTTAGGTTTATATCAAAATCACTATCAATGGTCATTATCGATAATCACTATGGTAACCATATCTGCCACATAAGCCAATTCATCAAGCTTTGATTAACATAGATTGTATGGGTATCACTAACGTTAAATCTAACATGAAGCAGCACCTAAGCAATACTCAAGTACCAGAGCTAGCGACTATTTAACATATCTCTACTCTAGTGCTACAGTAATAATAAAAATGCCGAAAGATCTCTCGTTCGGCATTTTTATTATCTAAAATATTGATTTAAATAAAGTTACTTCAACCAATGTTTTACTCTGGTGCGATTATTATTGTCCCGGCTTTGCTTAATTAATTCATCATCGGCTCTAACTTGAGTTGTTTTTGCTAATCGGTCATAAAGCAACACATTCACTGAAGCCGCTAAATTCATACAGCCCACTGTGGGGACGTAGACAACATTCTCAGCAGCATCAATTAATTGCTGTGGAATAGTGCCATCTTCTGGGCCAAATATATAAAACGCATTGTCGGGATGAATAAATAAAGGCAGCGGCGTAGCACCTACTACCAGATCAACACAGACTATCGTCGCCCCTTCTGGCACGCTATCAAGTAGTGATTCGACACCCACCAGAGGAATCCGTTTGGCTGCATCTTTAGTGTCGACATCGTATTGAGCATCTCCTGACTTCGCTGCTAATTCGTAGCGTTTTCCGGTATAGCAAACATTATCAACACCGTAACAGCCTGCTGCACGCATAATACCGCCAACATTAACCGGAGTCTTAGGATTGACTAAACCAATAGTCACTTGCGAAGAAGGATTTACCATAAAAGCTGTTTATCTATTCCAGTTATGCTGCTTGAGCAACAATACGTTGACGTAATTGCTGCCACGCAGCTTCCACTAATGAAAAATCATGTTCATCTAATTCTTCATTTGCCAAGGCAAGGCACTTAACTAATTTTTGATCCAGTGCTGCTAAATCTTGTTCAGCCTCTATTTCTAATTCGGCTAACACAACGGCGACATGGCCTTGTAAATAACCACAAGCAAACAATGCATCATCGTCGCTGTGGCTAACACTGTCTTCAATCCAGGACTCTAATGCTGCATCGTACTGTTCTAACATGTTCTAGTTCTCCACTAAATCTGGGTTGGCTACTTGATACATCACGTAATCATGGTAACCCGTGACTATTTTGTAATAGCCAGTGAGTGCTTTATCTAATTCAGGGTCGCCACTATCCACAATAAGTGGCCTACCTTCAAGTGCTTTTAACTTAGTTTTTGTCGCTAAGATTAAAATATTGTCTTTTTCTATTTGTCTGATGAGATCAGGTGACAACTGCTGATTACCTCGACCTAAAATATGCCCTTGCCCGCCGATTAAAGTGATCACCAGTTTTACGCTGGGATACGTTTTTTTATCCGTAATGAACGTGAGCAGTTGCTGCGCCGTTACATCCTGAGCCACAATCTGTTTATGTTGAATAACATCAACACCGAGCAAGGTATTAGCTAAGCCTAAATCTTCCATTACGGCGGCAACTGTGCTGCCAGACCCCATAATATAAAGTTCATCGTCCATGGATTCAATTATGTCAGCGGCAATGTCGGCCAGCACTAATTCATCGACTTCTTTTCCGCCCATTTTAACGGCTTGTATGTAACGCGGCTCTGCAGGAACCGTCATCTCACCGAATCGTCTCGCTTTTACAATGCCTTGCCTAAACGCAACTTCATCGATATCCATAACATCGGCTGACATCAAACTGACTAACTCACCGTTTAATAGCATACGGACTACTACACCCGATGCATGCGGAGTAATGCCATACACTCCAGAATGAATTTTCACTCCAGCGGGAACGCCCAGTACAGGGAAAGAATCATCAACTACAGCGTAAATATCACGAGCAGTACCATCACCACCGGCAAATAACAGCAAATCTAATTGATGCTCAAGTAAGCATTTAACCGCTTGCTGTGTATCTAGCGCAGATGTTTTTTCAGCAGAGCGAGTCTCAATAGCGCGATACACCTCTTGAGTGCTAAAGCCCATTTGGCGACATAACAACCCGCCCATGTCACCAGATGCGGTAATAATATCGATTTGTTCAGCAAACGGTAAAATGACATCCAAAGCCTGTTGCATACGTTGTTGTGCTTTAGGTATGGCGCCTTTAGCTAAGGCTTCATTAGCTACTCCATCAGAGCCTTTTAAGCCGACACTCCCGCCTAAACCAGCGAGTGGATTAATGATAATTCCTAAGCGAAAACGTTTCACATCAACTCCTTGCTATAACGACAATACTGTTTTAATTAACCTTGAGCAGTGGTTGTATTTGTAGCTGCTTCACCATTGATGTTGGGGATCATCAGTACCGCAAACATTGATAGCAATGCACAGCTTGCAGCAAATACCCACACCCACATGGTTTGACTACCATCGCCCCAAATCATGCCGCTTATCCATGTACCTAGTGCACCGCCCACCCCAAAACTAACACTGGCATATAATGCCTGCCCAGTGCTGCGGTGACTGACATTAAAATGCCGATGAATAAAATGAATTGATGCTGCATGCACTAAGCCAAAGGTAAATGCATGTAATAATTGGCTGACGATTAATAATGAAACATGTTCAACGCCAAACGCTAACAGTAACCAGCGAACCGAAGTCAGCAAAAGACTCACCACCAGTAACACTCGAATACCATATTGGCGGATAAGACGCGATGAATAGAAAAAGATCACAATTTCAGCTAAAACGCCTAAAGCAACCAGTATTCCTGCAATTGTTTCAGAGTAGCCGACCTGTTTTAAATACAATACAAAGAAGCCATAAAATGGCCCTACACTCATCTGCAATAACATTGCCGATAACATAAACCACACTAATGATGCATCAAATGTCAGCTTGGGCCGTTCAGATTTATTGACCACCACACTGCGATTAGCGGGTAATGGGAGCGAGCAAGCAAATAAACCTAAAAATAATATCATCCCCATATAAGGCAATACTTCTGGCCCCCAGTGATCAATTGCCAGGCCACCACTGATCACCAGCACGATATATCCCACACTGCCCCAACTGCGAATAGCCCCATAACGCTCTGCTTTATCACCTAAGGTTTCTAAGGTAATGACTTCTAATTGAGCAAGAATCGAATTCCAAAAGAAGGTATAAATAGCCAGACTGACCGCGAGATATATGAAGCTACCATCAAAGAAAAAACTGGTGTAAGTAATCGCAGCGGCAAAGGAGCCGAGCTTAATCAGTTCTGAGCGCATACCGGTGCGATCAGCAACAGCAGCCCACACATTAGGCGCAACAATTCGAGTCGCCATCAGTATTGCCAAGAGAAAACCAATTTCTTGGGCATTGAATCCTCGACTATCAAAGAAAACGCCCAAATAGGGAACCATAATGCCGAGAATGGAAAAAAAGAAAAAATAACAAGCGCCGAGCCAGCGTAAATCTGGCTCGGCGCGCTTAACTGAGGACATTAGCGCATTCCGATAACTGGCGTTTGACTGGTTACATCATGGTTTTGAGCACGATGTCTTAATAAATGATCCATTAAAACAATGGCTAGCATCGCTTCAGCAATAGGAACTGCACGAATGCCCACACAAGGATCATGGCGACCTTTGGTGATCATCTCAATACTCTCGCCCTGCACTGTAATGCTTTGGCCTGGCACGCTAATGCTTGAGGTGGGTTTTAACGCAATATGGGCAACGACTGGCTGACCAGATGAAATTCCACCCAAAACGCCACCAGCATGATTAGAGGCAAAACCTTGTGGAGACATTAAGTCGCGACCTTCGGAACCTTTTTGAGTAACAACCCCGAAGCCATCACCAATTTCAACACCTTTAACCGCATTAATGCCCATTAATGCATGGGCAATGTCGGCATCGAGACGGTCAAATACTGGTTCGCCTAAACCCACTGGTACGCCAGTCGCGACAACGGTAACTTTGGCACCAATTGAGTCGCCGGATTTGCGCAAGCCACGCATATACTCATCTAATGCTTCTAATTTAGCGGCATCAGGAAAGAAAAATGCATTTTGTTCAATTTGAGCTAAATCGATAGTCTCAGCACAAATAGGTCCTAATTGAGCAAGGTAGCCATAAATTTCAATGCCATGAACTTGCTTGAGATATTTTTTAGCTACGGCACCCGCGGCAACACGCATTGCGGTTTCACGCGCAGACGAACGGCCACCGCCACGGTAATCACGCATGCCGTACTTTTGCTGATAAGTATAATCAGCATGACCGGGACGGAAGGTGTCTTTAATATCGGAGTAATCTTGGCTGCGTTGATCGGTATTTTCAATCAATAAACCAATAGAGGTGCCAGTGGTTTTGCCTTCAAACACACCTGACAAAATTCTCACTTCATCAGCTTCCCGACGAGCAGTAGTATATCGAGACGTGCCAGGACGACGGCGATCTAAATCATGCTGCATATCTTCAACTGTTAACTCAAGTCCTGGCGGACAGCCGTCAATAATACAACCTAACGCGACACCATGGCTTTCACCAAAAGTTGTCACCACAAAATTTTGACCGATACTATTTCCTGACATGAGCGTTAACTACCTCTATTTAAATTTACAGTAATGCGTTTGCTGTACCTGCCTATTATTCACTATCTTTATAGATGGCGAAAAGTGATTCATTTTCAACTAGCTGATCACGGGTCAATACAAACACACCATCACCGCCAAATTCAAAATCAACCCAAGTAAACGGCATATCCGGATACTGCTCAATCAAATGCACCATTGAATTACCTACTTCAACGACCAGTAAACCGGTTTCGGTAAGATAATCTGCTGCATTAGCTAAGATACGCTTGGTTAAATCTAAGCCATCATTACCAGACGCTAATCCGATCGCAGGTTCGTGATGATACTCTTCTGGCATGTCACCAATATCTTGGGCATCTACATATGGCGGGTTAGAAACAATTAAGTCGTAATGTGGGCCTTTAGAAATAGCCGAGAATAAATCAGATTGCATAGGGAAAACACGATCTAACACGCCCAATGACTCAATATTAATCTGAGCAACTTCAAGCGCATCTTCACTAATATCTAATGCGTCCACTTCTGCATCTTCAAATGCATAAGCACAAGCAATGGCAATACAAGCACTGCCAGTACATAAATCCATAATGCGATTAACTGGCTTGTTGTATAACCAAGGGCTAAATTGATTATTAATCATTTCAGCAATCGGTGAACGCGGTACAAGCACGCGTTCATCAACATAAAATTCAAGCCCGGCAAAATTGGCTTTATTGGTTAAATACGGTACAGGTAAACGCTCACGAACTCGACGAATGATTAATTCAACGATTTTGTGTTTTTCGCTACTGGTTAAATTACTTAAAATAACTTGCTGGCCGATTTCTTCAGGTAAGTGTAGAGCATGAAAAACCAATGCAATCGCTTCATCCCAAGCATTATCCGTTCCGTGGCCATAATAAATATTGGCATCATTAAAACGGCTAACAGCCCAACGTAACATATCAGCGATGGTACTTAACTCAGTGACAGCTTCATCTACAAAGATCTTATCCAAAACACA
This sequence comes from Shewanella sp. SR43-4, assembly GCF_014163845.1. Lineage (NCBI taxonomy): Bacteria > Pseudomonadati > Pseudomonadota > Gammaproteobacteria > Alteromonadales > Shewanellaceae > Shewanella > Shewanella sp. SR43-4. The sequence continues at coordinate 359,784 of NZ_JACJEB010000002.1, forward strand.
CTCCTTAAAAATTGTTCTGCGCTATTGTAACTGATGTCTATTAAGATGACCTAGAATTCAATACAATACGCTTATGAAACACGATAATTATGCAGACTCATCGCTGTTTAGTGCATTAATCGCAGATATCAAACCGCTACGGCAAGATACTCACCACTTTAAACAGCCAGTCAAAGCCAAACAACAGTTCGAAACCAAAGAACGTCAGATTCATGCTGATAGTTATTTTTCGGACATATATCAGCCGCTTATGCCGGTCGATGGACCTATGCGCTGGATTAATTCCAACACAGATAAACATGAATTGAAACGTTTAAGACGCGGGGACTATTCACCCGACCTATTGTTAGATTTACATGGAATGCGACAAGCAGAAGCTAAACTTGAATTAGCGGCACTGATTCAAGCATGCGTTAAGCAAAGCATAATATGTTGCAGTGTAATGCACGGTTATGGAATGGGAATTTTAAAGCAACAAACGCCAATGTGGCTAGCACAACATCCAAACGTAAAAGCTTTTCACCAAGCACCAAAAGAATGGGGCGGTGATGCAGCGTTGTTAGTATTGATTGATATTGGTGATCATCCTCACCGACGTTAATTTGAGAAAATAAGCGCGGACAGTAAAAAGGTAAGTAATCACTTACCTTTTTTGCAAACTGGTTTTATTCAACACGCAATTACCATTACACAACAACTTGATGTGGTGCTGTCATTGCTACGAAACTGGCATTTTGAGCATGTTTGTCAATATGAGCCACTGCAGAAGTAGCAAACAAAGGCGGTTCCATACCAGCCACAAGCTCACTAACCATAAAGCCTAAAAGAGGCATATGAGCAATAACCAAGACATTATCTGCCTTATATTGTTCGGCATAAGCTAAGACAAGATCAACCGCTCTTATTGCATCACCGGAAGGAGTAACATCGTCAAGTACCAGCAACTTACGCGGTTCAGGTAAGTGTTTACTGACTTTTTGCCATGTTTGCTGAGATCGTAAATACGGACTCACAATCACCAAGTCAAAATGACTGACTTGTCTTGCTAACCAATTAGCCATATCGCCCGTCTGAATTCGACCATTGTCAGTTAACTTTCGTTCTCTGTCTGACGGTGCATTCAAACTCGCTTCACCATGGCGCATCAAAAATAGCTGCATACTTCTCTCAAGATATTTTTATTCTCATTATGACCCAATTGTAGCGTTAATCCTCGTAACAACAAACCTAGAATTAAGCATATTAAGATAAACTTTAGTCGATAATAGGATAAAACTGCCCAAGGTAATTTGCTAAAAAGTAATAACAAGATCAATATATAACAAGTTATCTTTTCTGGAGCCTCCTCTTGCCTGAATTTCCAGCAGTTTATAAAAGCCAAAATGATCATCGCCAGTACCAATATCGAGTGTTAAATAACCAACTCAAAGTACTGCTGGTTGAAGATATGCAATCAAATCAAGCCGCTGCTTCTATGGCGGTGAGTGTTGGTCATTTTGACGATCCGGTTGAGCGTCCTGGTATGGCACATTTTCTTGAACATATGTTGTTTTTAGGGACTGAAAAATATCCAGACTCAGGCGAGTATCATGCTTACATTAATCAACATGGCGGCAGTAATAATGCATGGACAGGTACTGAACAAACAAATTTTTTCTACAGTATTAACGCTGAAGCCTTAGAAGGTTCACTAGACAGATTTAGCCAATTTTTCATTGCACCTAAGTTTGATTTAGAGCTGGTTGATAGAGAAAGGCAAGCAATCGAATCTGAATTCGGTTTGAAATTAAAAGATGACATTCGCCGTGTTTATCAAGTCCAAAAAGAAACCGTTAACCCAAAGCATCCGTTTTCAAAATTCTCTGTAGGTAACCAAAAAACCTTAGCAGGCAAACAAGCAGGCATAAGAGATGAACTGCTGGCTTTTTATCAACAACATTACAGCGCAAATATCATGACATTGTGCGTGGTCGCCCCCTGCCCTATAGCCAAACTAGAAAGCATTGTTGAGCAATACTTTTCAAACATCCTCAATAGAAATGTAAGTAAACACTATCCTTGTGAAGCTTTAATAACACAGGCTGAACAACAAAAGCACATACAAATAATACCGTTAAAAGATCAAAAACGAGTCAGTATTAGTTTTTCCCTGCCAGAGATAGACCAATTTTATAAACGTAAACCGCTTACATTTATCAGCCACTTACTCGGTAATGAAAGTCCGGGAAGTTTGCTTTCGTATTTAAAAATACATGGGCTAGCCAATAATTTATCTGCGGGCGGTGGTGTTAACGGCTACAACTTTAAAGATTACTCAATCAGCATACAATTAACCGACAAAGGATTGATAGAACTTGATGAAGTGGTTAGTTGTGTTTTTGAATACATCGAGCTAATTAAACAGCAAGGTATTCAAGCGTGGCGTTACCAAGAACGAGCCAACTTACTTGATACGGCATTTCGGTTTCAAGAACAAATTAAAACCTTGGATCTAGCGAGTCATCTTAGTATTAACATGCACCATTACGATATTGAAGACATTATCTATGGCGACTATCGTATGGATGAGATGCTCGAGGATGAAACTACACAACTGCTTGGCATGATGTCGGTGAGCAATATGCGTTTGCTCACGGTAGCGAAAGAGTCTCAAGTCGATAGTCACGCTGACTGGTACAACACTCCTTATCAAGTTAGAGCATTACAGCCCCAGCAAATCGCAAAATGGTCATTAGTCTCCATAAGAGATGAGCTCAAGCTGCCTGAAAAAAATCCGTTTATTGTCGCCAATCCGCAAGCTCGAGCAAACAAAAGCAATACACAAGTACCAACCATTGTTGCTGAAGGCGAAGGTTATCGCATTTGGCATAAAAAAGATGATGAATTTAATGTCCCTAAAGGGCATTTATATTTATCTCTAGACTCAGAGCAAGCTAGCTCAACACCAAGACAAGCAGCATTAACAAGACTGTACGTTGAAATGCTAATTGATTACCTAGCAGAACCAACATACCAAGCAGAGGTTGCTGGGCTTAACTATAATATTTACCCCCACCAAGGTGGTATTACTCTGCATTTAACCGGTTTTACTGGTAACCAAGAAAAACTGCTCACTCTAATCATCAATAAAGCCCGCGAGCGTAACTTTACCGAGCAACGCTTTAACATGATTAAAAATCAGATATTACGTAGTTGGAATAACGTTGCTCAAGCCAAACCGATATCACAGTTATTTACCAGCCTAACCGTGACACTGCAAAAAAGAAGTTTTGAACCGGCCAGAATGGCTGAAGAACTTACGCTGCTAAGCCTTGATGATTTACATCAACATGTAAGTGTATTTTATGAAAAAATTTATCTTGAAGGCCTAGTATACGGTGACTGGCTGGTTGAAGAAGCGCAGCAACTAGGCAAGCGCTTACAGCATTTATTATCATTAGTCACAAAACCAAGCGCAGAAGCATCACGCGAATTGATTAATCTGGATAAAAGAGGTTCATTACTGCGGGAGAAAACAATTGCTCATCAAGATAGCGCGATTATTGTTTACTATCAGTCCCGAAAGGCGACTCCCGAACGTGTTGCATTATTCAGTTTATTAAACCATACAATGTCATCAACCTTTTTTCATGAACTGCGCACCAAACAGCAATTGGGCTATATGGTGGGAACAGGTTATTTACCGTTAAACAGACACCCTGGAATAATTTTTTATGTGCAGTCTCCTACTACGGGGCCAAGGCAACTTCTTGAAGCTATAGATGAATTCATCGCTGACTTTAATTATGCAGTGATGCAAATAACGAATGAACAATGGGAAAGCACCAAGCAAGGCATGATTAGCCAAATCATGGAACACGATACCAACCTAAAAACCCGCAGCCAACGCTACTGGGTAAGCTTAGGTAATCGAGACTATAAATTTAATCAACGTGAATTGGTCGTATCGGAAGTCGAAAAGCTCACCAGAGCAGACTTGATTAAGTTTATGGTTGCGCACATGCGCAGTAAAGATTGTGATCGTTTAGTCCTATTTAACAGTGGAGATCAACATCACAATCAAGCAAGCTTAAGTTCAGATAATATGATCGAAGACTTAAAAACATTTAAACAGCAAGCTGATAAATTTCAGTTTTAGCAAATGTCTCTAGCTAAAAGGCGTCATATACCAAGTAGGCTACGATTATGTTAACAAATCGTCTTAGCTACAATTAATAGTACGAAATACCAAATAAAACTTTCGTATTAGTTAACCAGTTGATTAAAAAATAGTTATTTAAGCATTTTATGGTAATAATTGCCTAATATTCTATCAATCAGACCTTTTTTGTTAACATGCTTTTGACAAACCTCTTAGTTTCTGAAAAAGTAGACAAATCATCGACTTCTTTGCGGCATCGAAAGAGAATAAGTATAAAAATTATGCCTAAAATTTTACTCTTCATATGTGTTTATTTATGTTCTATCTACAGCATTTCAGTAAATGCATCTGTGGATAGTGATCTTGTGAATTCTAATTTTGATATCGAATTAAATTTCGAATCATACACCGTATCAGAAGGTCTTTCTCAAGGCACTGTAACGAGTATTATTGAAGATGAAGATGGATATATATGGATTGGAACGATAAATGGTCTCAATCGATTTGATGGTCTACATTTCAAACACTTTTATGCTGATGAAAACTCAGGATTACCGAGTTCTTTCATTCGAAATTTAACTATTGATAAGTTGGGTCGTATTATCATTGGTACTGACAAAGGTTTAGTTATTTATAATAGTGATAAAGAAAATTTTGAGAAAACTGAAATCGACGAAGCCATAAAGGATGAACAGATTTGGTCATTAAGTCATGATAATGATGGATATATTATTGGACTGAAAAATAAAATAATAATTTTAGATGATAACTTAAAAAATATAAAATATAGTTTCACCAACAACAAAATAAAAGAAATTAAAAGAGCTTTTATACTGAACAATAGCATTTTAATAAGAAATTATGATGGGGTTATATATGAAATAAAAGATAACTTAGTCAAAGTAATATCTGAAAAAAGTATTGACATTATAAAAAACGATCAACAAATATTAATTTCGAAAGAGTCAGGACTATATAGCTACAAAGATGGTTTTTTAGAAAAAATATCAGAGAAGAAGTTTGATAACTTATTTTCAGAAAAAGAAAGAGATATTCTTGCGATAAGTGATAATGAATTAGACGTAATATCTCAAGATGGATCAATATCAAAAATTGGTATAATCAACAATAAAAGTTTCCAATCAAAAAGTAAATATATATCAAGAGGTGATGATAAAATATTCATATCAGATCTAAACAAAGGGTTTTATATAATTAAATCTGATGCCAATTATGTTAAAAAACTGAAATCCAATATAAAAAATGTTTGGTCTATGACTAACAATAAAAAAAATATTTTTATTGTTAGTGATGACCAAGTCATTTATAAATATTCAATGGATTTTAAATTGATATCAAAAATAAAAATGGATATTCCTTCAGGATCAATATTTTTAATTGCTAGCAATGATAACCTTTATGTAGGCACCACAGAGAAATTACTATCATTAAACTTGGCGACAAATAAGATAGTCAAAATAACTGATGGTCATATTACCCATCTAAATAAGAAAAATGACAACACCTTCATCGCAGGTACATTTGATGGTGATATATTTGAATTTAACGACAACAATGAAATTACCAATAAAATTGATACAAATATAAATTATCCTATTCATGATACTTTGATGGTAGATTCGAAATTATGGATAGCATCACAAGATGGAATATTCATAAGCGATGGTAATAAATATACAAAAATATTTAATGATGATCTCTCGATAAATTTGATGAGATTAGATAATAAAGTTATTTTTGGTACTAGAACATCTTTATACTCAATCAACAAAGATGATTTAACAATCAAAGAAATAATTAAAAACAAAAAAATTACTTATTCAATAAATAAAATCAAAAACATAGTCGTATCCAACTCTAACGGTGAAATAAATCTATTATACAATGAAAATATTTACACATTAAATGAATCTAATGGTGTACTTGAAGACTATAATGTTCAATCTGCAATGGTAATCGATGATAATTTATTTCTAGGTGGCACTACTGGAATTAGTTTAATCGAACCACAAAAGCTTATTAGCCAAATTAATGATGAACAACAATACAAAGTTCAACTTCAAGACCTTCTATTATTTAATAGCTCGGTTCCAATAGATGGTAAAATATTAAATAAATCAATAAACAATCAAAAAGAAATAACACTGAGGTATTCTGACTATCCATTCTCAATAAAGTTTAATATTAATGGATATAAAAGTAATCGATTTGAATTTTACTATTACCTAGAAGACTTAGAAAAACAATGGGTTCCTGCCAAAGAAAATAATTCTGCTACATATACTAACTTATCGCAAGGGAGTTATACATTTAAAGTCCATGGTATTGATCTTCTCACAAAAAAAACAACCGAAACAAAAATTCTAAAAATCCAAATAACACCACCTTGGTGGTTATCAATTGAAGCAAAAGTTTTTTATGCCATATTAATCCTATCCATAATTATATTTTTAATAAAATCAATTAATCGACGTAGACAAATCCAAAAACAAATAGCCCAAAGCGAAGAGCGGTTAAAACTGTCTTTGTGGGGAAGTGGCGATGAGATGTGGGACTGGGATATTGAAAGTGGCAAAATTTACCGTTCGAATATCTGGGGCTCTTTAGACTTCCCTCAAGACGGTCGTCGCTCGGGTAATCCTGATGAAGAAAGTAATATCCACCCTCTTGATAGAGAACGGGTGACCAAAGCGTTAAATGATCACTTTAGCGCACTGACAGACCATTTTGAAATAGCATATCGAGTCAAAGCACGTAACCAGCAATGGATATGGATTTTAGATAGAGCAAAAATTGTCGAGCGCGATCAAAAAGATCGACCTTTGCGTATGACTGGCACGATTAAAGACATCAATAATATAAAACAAGCAGAAGAGCAATTGCGTTTATTTGCAAGAGCTATTGAAAATATCTCTGAGGGGATGTTTATTCTTGATGAAAAATATCAATTTGTTGAAGTAAATGAAGCTTGCTGCGAACTCAGTGAATTAACAAGAGAAAAATTTGTCGATGAAATACTCAACTTCACTCGCTACCCAGCGAGCTATTCTGAACAAATAAGAAACTTACTAAAACAACAAGGTCGTTGGAGCGGCGAAATTGAAGCCAGTAAAGGTAAAGATAATTTCTTCTTAATGGAGCTAACCATTGATGCCATCTACAATGAACAAGGCGAAACCAGCCATTATGTCGGTGTTTTCTCAGATATAACGCGTCGTAAACAACAGGAAGAAGAGCTCAGAAAGCTGACTAACAATGACTTACTTACCGGTTTACCTAATCGCTCTAGTTTGCAAGTCACACTGAGTAACCTAGTCAAAAAAGATATTCATCATACGTTAATGGTGCTTGATTTAGATAATTTTAAGCGTATTAACGATTCTTTAGGCCATCAGATTGGTGATGATTTATTAATTGGTGTAGCAGAGCGAATTAAATTAGCCATTCCCAAACATGCCAGCCTATATCGCCTTGGAGGAGATGAATTTGCCTTACTCGTCGATCAACATCCTGATATAGGTGCATGCGCCGCCATTGCCACACAAGTGATTAATTGTTTAAAGCCGGCTTTTATTCTTAATAATGATTCACTCGTACTCGGTATTAGTATTGGTATTGTACTTTACCCTGAAGATGAGCAAAACGAGCAAGCATTATTACGTAAAGCAGACATCGCCATGTATCACGCAAAATCTGGTGGTGGTAATCGCTATCAGTTCTATTCAGAATCATTAAACCAAAACGCATTACGTCAACTTGAAATAGAAACCTTAATCAGAGAAGCACTCAAAGACGATTTATTTGAAGTCTATTACCAACCTAAAATTGATGTGAAGAAAGATCGTCTCACCGGTATGGAAGCATTGGTAAGATTAAATCATCCTAAATTAGGCTTGATAGGACCGAATGAATTTATTCCTTTAGCCGAAGAAAATGGTTTGATTGTTGAAATTGGTGACGTGGTGCTAAGAAAAGCTTGCTTTGCCGCGCAAAAATGGCTCGAATCAGGCCTGTTTAGTGGCAGAGTTGCTGTCAATTTATCGTCAAGGCAATTTGCTCTTCCTGATCTGCAACAACGAATAGAGTCAATTTTACGACTCACAAAATTACCAGCTAAACACTTAGAACTTGAGATCACTGAAGGGACTGTGATTAAAAATCCAGAGCAAGCGATTAAGGTGATGCAACAATTAGCAAAAATGGGCGTTAGCTTGGCACTTGACGACTTTGGTACCGGTTACTCCTCTTTGTCATATCTAAAAAGATTCCCGATTAACTGCTTAAAAATTGATAAAACCTTTGTCGATGACATTGATAAATCCGACCGAGATCTCAAGATGGTCGATTCAATTATTACCATAGCCCACAATATGGGACTGACTGTGGTAGGTGAAGGTGTAGAACAAACGGCTCAATTAAACATTTTAAAAGCACTTAATTGTGAGGAAATTCAAGGGTATATATACAGCAAACCTATTAGAGAAGCCGACTTTGAGCTAATGCTTGCTGCCGATAAACTTAAGTTTAATACCATCAACGAAATCCAAATAAAAAAATAAATCACTCTCTCTTATATTTGGCATAACAAATGCAAATACAAGTTCAGTTGTCAAAATAATATTGTTATTTAACCCTGAGCCTGAATTACTAAATATAAGAGAGATTAAAATGATTAAAGGAATGATTACAGTAGCAGTTTTATCTGCGTTATCTACTAGTGCAATATCAACAATCAAGGATGTAGACTCACAGCATACTGGATTTCCTAACATTAAGGTCCTCGATACCCAAACGGCTGGTTTTCCTAACATCAAAGTCCTCGATACCCAAACCGCTGGATTTCCTAACATCAAAGTCCTCGACACCCAAACGGCTGGATTTCCTAACATTAAGGTCCTCGATACCCAAACCGCTGGATTTCCTAACATCAAAGTCCTCGATACCCAAACGGCTGGATTTCCTAACATCAAAGTCCTCGATACCCAAACCGCTGGATTTCCTAACATTAAGGTCCTCGATATCCAAACCGCTGGATTTCCTAACATCAATTTCCTCGATACCCAAACCGCTGGATTTCCTAACATTAAGTTCATCGATACCCAAACCGCTGGATTTCATAACATCAATGTGATCGATACACAAATGGCTTGAGTTCCAA
>NZ_JACJEB010000030.1:0-12520 GCF_014163845.1 Shewanella sp. SR43-4
GGTTATGATGGAGCTGATATGTGTTTATTTAACTCGGAAATTGGACAAAAACGTTTCAGAGCCGACAGGTAGCTCCGTGCAATAAGTCATTCGAGTTTCCTTAATAGCTTCAGTCTCTTTCATAATTGCAATAGCACTCTTATAACTTTGAGTACTGTATAGTATTCTAGTTAAAAACCTCCATGGAAGGTGAGTATTACAATGACGTATATTTTAAAAACAAAAATAAAAAACTTTAAGAAATTCAGGGAGTATGAGGTTCAATTTGACCCCAAAAGAAATATTTTGATTGGGGATAATGAAGCAGGAAAGAGCACTATATTGACCGCTATTGAACTTGTATTGAGTGGCAGTAGAAGCAAGGTAGAGAGCTTGGGTATCGAAGCTTTGCTTAATGCCAGTGTTGTTTCAGAATTTCTAGCTGGTGAGAAGAATATAGACCGTCTTCCGAGTCTTCATATTGAATTATTTCTAAACGAAGCAGATAACCCAGACCTCAACGGTAGAAACAACAGTGATGGAAATTATGCTGACGGGCTTCAATTGATCTGTGAGCCAAACGAAGAGTTAAGCGCGGAGATATGGCAAGTTTTGGATACTGAAGGTGATAACTTTCCATTCGAATTTTACGTTGCCAAGTTTATTACGTTCAATGGGGATGCATACTCCAGTTATCGGAAGTTTTTGCGTTTTTTGTCTATTGATAGCACTCAAATTAACAACGAGTACGCAAACAGTCAGTATGTAAAAGCCATGTATGAAGCGACCGTAGAGCAACCTGTCCGTTACAGTCTAATGAATGAATATAGACAGCAAAAAAATGCCTTCAGGGATACTCAACTAAATGTAATTAATGATGATTTAGAAGGGTACGATTTTGCTATCCGCTCTGGCTCAAAGTTCAATTTGGAAACTGATCTAACTCTAACAGAGGAAGGCATTCCTATTGAAAATCGTGGTAAAGGAAAGCAGTGCTTTATAAAAACAGCGTTTGCATTGAGAGAGCGTGATGAAGGCAAGAGAATCGATGTCTTGTTACTAGAAGAGCCTGAGAACCACCTTAGCCACACCAGCATGTATAAGCTAATTAGTCAGGTAGAGAAGGCTCATGATAATCAGGTGATAATTGCAACCCATAGTAGCCTAATTAGCTCTAGGTTAGATTTAAGAAAGTCGATCTTACTGAATAGTGCGGCAACCAGACCTGCTAGCTTGACAGACCTCACGAGGGATACCGCTAAGTTTTTTGCGAAAGCCCCTAACCATAACATCTTAGAGCATGTCCTTTCTGAAAAAGTAATTCTTGTTGAGGGTGATGCGGAATATATTCTGATGGAGTGCTTATACGAGCGAACTAAAGGTCATCCACCAAGCGAGGATGGAGTTCATATAATCTCAGTTGGTGGTACTAGCTTTAAACGATATATGGAAGTTTCTAAGTTGTTGAATATTAGGACGGCGGTGATCCGGGATAATGACAGTGACTATCTGAAAAACTGTATAAATAATTATCGTGATTATCAGGCAGATTGTATAACTGTGTGCGCTGACCCAGATAACACAAGAACAACTTTTGAAATATGCATGTATCAGGATAATAAAGATATATGCGACGACTTATTTTCAGGCGGAGGAATCCGATTAACACCGCTACAGTATATGTTGAATAACAAAACTACCGCAGCATTTAGGTTACTTGACGAGAAGGCGAATGAAATCACTGTACCTCAATACATTATAGAGGCCATTGAATGGATAAGCGAGTAGTACTAGCAGTTGCAGGATCAGGCAAAACACAACATATAATTGATAAATTAGACATAAATAGTCGTGCGCTGATTGTTACTTACACTGTAAATAATACTACTAATCTAAAGAAACGTATTTTAAACAAATTTGGAGTAATACCTAAAGGTGTACGTGTTTATACCTATTTTTCATTCCTAATGTCGTTCTGCGTGCGACCAATCGTTGGTAACGACATTAAGATAAAGGGAGTTAGCTATAGTGAACCGCCTAAATTTGCGAAACGCAACACTCACGAACATTACGTCAGTCAAGGAGCCCGACTTTACCATAACCGTATTGCGAAGATGATGATGGATTGTGATGGTGTGTCTGACATCTCTGAGCGTATTGAAAAGTATTTTGATTTCTTCTGCGTAGATGAAGTTCAAGATTTCGCAGCTAATGACTTCAATTTGCTTTGTCAGTTGTCGAAAATGGATGTGGAGGTATTATTCGTTGGTGACTTTTTCCAACATACTTTTGATACTAGCCGAGATGGTAATATTCAAAAAAACCTACATAACAACTATGAAGCATATCTTACCAAGCTCAAAGATTCAGGATACACAATCGACTTAGATACACTCTCCCACAGCTATAGATGTAGCCCTACAGTTTGCAGATTTGTTACCGAGAAAATTGGCGTCACAATAAGCTCCCATCGACAAGATGAAGTCAGTATTGCCCTAATTGAAGATACTGAACATATTAAGAGGTTATTCTCCGATGATTCCATCGTTAAATTGTTTTTTAAAGAAAGCTACAAGTACGTTGGAAGGACTGACAATTGGGGAAATACAAAAGGCTTGGATGATTTCGCTGACATCTGCATAGTTCTAAACCCGACCACATTCACAACCTATACAAAAGGACAATTGGCTACTTTAGCACCATCGACGTTAAATAAGCTATACGTAGCTTGTACAAGAGCTAAAGGTAATGTGTATTTTGTCTCACAACGATTACTAGATGGGCACAAGAAATAAGTTAGATTTTATGTCCGTTTTTCGCTTAAAGCCGACCTATAGAGTATTTACGTTAACTTATAATGGGGCAAAAACGATTTAGCGCATTGCACTAAACCGTTCTTATTATAAATGAGCTAGCCGCCCATCTAAATGCCTACAAACCAAGTGATTTACAACGGCTATCGACCACTGTATTTACATTACTCTGAAGATTTCCAATACGCTTTGACCGCTTACACTCCCACTTCGAAACAGGGTCTTGTTTGTCCCAAACCTGCATTATTTGGCGCTGTTGTTTACTCATTTTGTATCTAGGGTAAGTCTGCTCCATATACATGTATGTTCGAGCGATAACGCCACGAGCAGCTGTCGGTGGTTGTGCCTTCCGATCATCTATACGCATATCACAACTACCAAAGTCAGACACCGCTGAGGGCAGCATAGTAAAGTTGTAGTTGCTGCGTAGTGCGTTTACTGCACCGATGGCAGGGAAAAGATTGTGCATATCGGCTTGCATATATCGATACTCTGTATTCATCTTCTCAGCACACTTACGTCCCTTAAACGACTTACCTTTGTTATCGACACAACTCTTGTGACCATCACGCCACTCACTGAAGGCTCTGCCAAAGTTCTCCGCCGGAACTACATGTTCCCACTCAACCCGTTTTGCCCGTTTAATGTATTTAGAAGTAACAAAACCTGTAGGTGCTTCGATGTTCTTTTTAGCGTCAAATTTAGCACCACAGTAGATGGTTACGCGGTGATCTTGATAGACCTCCCGCTCGAGCATCTTCTTTGCTTTGTTGAATGAGTCATTAGATGTATTTCCTGCTGCAATGGCTGTAGAGCTGAGAGCCAGTAGAAAGAGTGGTAGACCAATTTTGAGGAGGTTCATTGAAAACTTTAAGCTAAGGAACAGTGACTAGATAATGCCTGATTTATCTAGTCAGACCAAGCATATGAGTGATACTAACAGTGAAAACATTAATCAATGCGAAAACCTAGTTAACACTTAATGCTGGGTACACTGAGCCATTTGGTTGTGTATTGCGGAGTTAGCAGGTCACGGCGCATTGACCACTTATGCTCTATGCCTTGCGCTGCTAGAAACATCGTATCACTTCCATAACGTTGGTTAATGTCATCTAGCGTATGCATCAAAGCTGGATTAGCTTTAGGAGGGTTAAACAAATCGAATTGGTTGTGTTTTTCGTTGGCTAGATCAATAAGCCCTATACCGATTTTGTAATAATGTATGCCTTCACGAAAAAGCTTTGGTGCGGCTTCACTCATCGCTTTGGTTAGCTCAATAGTGCAGTTGGTTGGACATGGGAAATGCACAATAGCTTTGTAGCTTACTGGCCGTTCATCATGAGGTGAGTTGCTGGCAAAAATCAGCATAGTCTTACAGTTTGAGCCTTGCTTACGTGCTTTACTCGATGCGATAGCAACATGCTTACTCAATGCTTGCTGTAACGACTCAAAATCAGTGATCCGCTCACCTACGCTTCTAGTCGAAAATATCTGCTTTTTATCTGCCCTCACCTCATCCCATACTTTACAGGCTTGGCCGTTAAGCTCACGAACGGTACGTTCTATTTCAATACTAAATTGCTTTCTTGCCAAAGTCGGCGGCATGGACGCGAGTTGAAACGCTGTACGGATATTCATTAGTTCAAGTTTCTTACTTATTCGGCGTCCTATGCCCCAAACATCCCCTACAGCAAGCTGCTTTAAAATAGCAATACGCTCTTGCTCATTACTAATGAAACAAACCCCTTTGTAGCCCTCAATCTTCTTAGCTGCATGGTTGGCGATTTTAGCAAGAGTAAGCGTTTCACCAATACCCACACAGACTGCTAATCGCGCTTCTTTCCACACTGCACGGCGGATTAACTGGCCTTGAGTAAGGAGGCATTTGATAGCGGGATAGCAGTTTTTAAAAGAGAGGAAGCTTTCATCAATAGAGTAGACATGTTGCTCAGGGGCAAAGCGGCCAATGATGTCCATCATTTTGCTAGATAAGTCAGCATAGAGTTCATAGTTTGAGGAGCAGACAATAACACCACGTTGAGCGCATAAAGCTTTAACTTGAAAGTAAGGTAGAAACTTCCCAATGCCAGCTTCTTTAGCTTGACGATTAGCAGCAACAATCATCCCATCGTTGTTACTTAGCACAATAACAGGCTTACCACGCCAATCAGGGCGAAAGACTTGTTCTGCACTGCAATAGAAGCTATTAGCGTCAACTAGAGCAAACATCTAATTACCGCACAACAGAGGGCTTTGACGGTGGCAACGAATAGAACGAGTGACTACGCCTTCAATACTAAAATCATCGTATTCATGAATTATGACAGGCAGGTATTGCTGATTAGAAGAAAGGAGAACACGCCGCTTGGTGTCTAGAATCTTACAAACAAACTCGCCATTAAAATTGGCAACGATGACATCGCCGTTTCGAGCCGTCTCATGACGATCAACAATGATCATATCACCATCAAAGATGCCGACGTCTTGCATCGACTCACCTTGAGCAATGCCTATAAAGGTTGAGCTTGGATGCTCAATCAGTAAATCATCCAGGCTAATACCTAACTGAGAGTATTCAGCCGCAGGGCTTTCAAAGCCAGTGATGCCCGCACGGGCTGGTATAGGTATAACACGCATAAAACAAAACCACTGTATATAATTACAGTAATATTAGCAGTAAAATATCAAGGTGCAAGTCTATTTTTTACAATCTAATAATGCATTGCTCTTTTACTTGTGGAGCAACGAACTTGTAACGTTTTATTTGATTATGTAACGAAATCAAGCTATCTTGATATCGTAACGTAATCAAGAGATTCTAAGTATGGCAGATAAAAGTGAAGAAAATAAAGGGGCGCATGGTGGTGTACGTAAAGGTGCTGGCCGTAAGACTCGATATGAAAAAACGATAGTGATGAGAGTACCTGAGCAATATAAAAATGCGATCAAAGCATTAATTCAACACATAGATGAATGCGAAAAAGTTGATCATCACTACTCACCTGTAGTTTCTCAACCTATATTTACAAGGTCGTTGCAGGGCAAGCCGCAACAAGTTACTTTTACGGTGAGTTCAGTAAAAGCAACTTGATATCGTTACATAATCAAATGTCTTTATCAAAAAAAATTTTTTAGGACAATCTATGTATCAGAATGCTTTCTATATACTTGGTGGCAAAGACTTTTGTTTTAAGGATAATTCATCACTTAACACCGTTTTTGGACAGAAATGAGTTAGGTTTGAAATTGAATTGGGAATTTGATTCATCAGAAAATCTGCAGAAAAATGTTCTGGTCAAGTAATTGTTGACACCTTTTATCTCTAACTAATTCCTTTGGCTCATAATAATGGACGTTTTGGGTATCTAAAATTTGGACAAAGTTTAACCTGAAAGAAACCCGCTAACTTGTCGTTGATGAAGTAGCCCTAGGCTCTAGGGCTACTTCATATTAGCAATCTGTATTTTCAGAAATTATGAGAGCATCTTCCAGTTCAACACCAAGATATCTTATCGTATTATCTACCTTTGTATGACCTAGCAAAAGCTGAACTGCTCGTATATTCTTTGTTTTTGCATAGACCAGAGTCGCTTTGGTTCGCCTCATAGTGTGGGTTCCATATAGATTTGGATCTAATCCCAGATTGGATGCCCATTTCCTAACTATGCATCTATAGTACGAGTAGCTAATTGACTGTTGTTTCAATCTAGGGCTAGAAAAAATAAAATCGCTTGCGCTTAACGAAGCAAGTAAGAGCCATTTCATCAAACTTTGTTGTGTTCTGGCTGTAATTTCAAATTGAACTTCAATACCAGTCTTCTTCTGGATATGCTTAACTCGATTAAACATCCTGTCTTGGGAAGAAACATCGCATACTTTCAAAGATAGTAAGTCGCTTGCCCTAAGTTTGCTATCAATAGCCAAATTAAATAGTGCTAACTGCATCAAGTTATCCTCAATCTCGAGTCTGGTACGAATACGCCAAATTTATTCAAGCCTGAAAGGCTTTTTGACACCACTTCTTTGTCCACGGTTTAGTATGACCATGATGACCTCCTTTGGGGGTGACTGGTCATAGTTAGTAGGATTGGGATACAAATAATTACACGTCTACACTCATTTCTTAACAAAAAAAAGCTAAGTCTCGGTAGCATTTAGTACCACCGATCTTCGACTGTTCTTGTTTGATTTCAAATTCACATCATATAGAACACCACATCAATCAGTGATGATTTACCCAGCACAACATGAAAGCTCTTTAACATCCTTATTAAAAGTCTGGGCGCAAAGTTTTAGCCCTTCCACCATGGTTAGGTAAGGGAAAAGTTGATCGGCTAACTCTGTGACAGTCATGCGATTGCGAATGGCCAAGGCTGCACTCTGAATAATTTCACCGCCTTCATGTGCCAAAATTTGCGCACCGATAATTCTTCCGGTTTTCTTTTCTACCACTAATTTAATGAAGCCGTCGGTCTCGAAATTCGCTAGGGCTCGTGGCACATTTTCCATACCCAAAACTCGGCTGTCGGTGTCGATACCTTGCGCCTTGGCCTGAAACTCTGTTAACCCCACAGTGGCTACTTGCGGGTCGGTAAAGATCACTGCGGGCATAGTGGTTAGATCCAGTGTGGCATTTCCACCGGTCATATTTACACCGGCACGACTGCCTGCCGCTGCGGCAACATAGACAAATTGTGGCATATTGGAGCAATCTCCTGCGGCATAAATGCCAGAAATATTGGTCTCCATCCACTCATTAACAATAACCTCACCTCCTTCGTTAGTTTTAATACCGATTGCGGCAAGATTAAGTTGACTAGTATTAGCATTACGTCCGGTACTGATTAACAGTTGATCACCAATCACAGTACCTGCATTGGTTTCTAGCGTAAATTGTTCACCATGATATGAAACGCTTGTCGCCTGAGTGTGATTCAACACGTTAATGCCTTCTTTTTGAAAACATTCGGTCAGCTTCTCACCTAGCAAGGGATCTTCTGCATACAATAATGAATGACGCGCCAATACCGTCACCTCGCTACCTAAGCGGCGATAAGCTTGTGCAATCTCCAACGCGATCACAGAAGAGCCAATCACGATCAGATGGTGTGGTAGCGCTTTGGCAAATAATGCTTCTGTGGATGTCCAGTAAGGTGTGCCAGCAAGGCCATCAATCTGCGGGATCGTCGGTGTTGAACCAGTAGCAATTAATATTTTATCGGCATGTAGTATTTGCTCTGAACCATCAAGATTACTAATGATTAAGGTATTGGCATCGTTAAATCGAGCAAAACCTTTGATTAAACTCAGCGCAGGATTGTTGTCTAGAATATTTTGGTATTTAGCTGTCCGCAACTCTTCCACTCGGGCAGTTTGCTGCTCAGATAACAGCGCACGACTTAGTGCTGGAGTATGATTTTCTAGTCCAGCAAACGGGTTACTTCGTTGTTGTTGAGCCAATTGTGCTGCTCGAATTAAAATTTTTGACGGCACACAGCCAACATTGACACAACAGCCGCCAATCACATCACTGGCTTCAATGAGTGTAACCTTGGCACCGCCTTCGGCTGCTTTAATGGCGCAGGCAAATGCCCCTGAGCCGCTGCCAATGATGGCGACCTGTTGCTTTAAGCTATAGTCTTCTTTCTGGTTTGTGTCACCACGGATTGTCATGCCTTTAAGTTCTGTTGCAATGTAGCCTAAAGCATTAATCGCAAGGATAAGTTCAGCTACATTTACATCATCTCGAGTAGTGATATATGCTAAAGCGTTTTCGTAATACACCTCTGTTTTAATGACGCCTTCAACGGTATCGAGTGCTTCTTTAATATGTTTAACGCAGCTTGGGCAGGTCATACCCTGTATGGATAAGCGTATAGGTAATAAATTCATTTTTTTCCTTCAATTAAGGTAAACAATCATTGGCTTAAACGGCACAACTGTCATCGTCGCAGCGCTTATTTACGGGTGAAAAAATGTCCCATACAGAAACTGCCACCATCATTGCGAGTGCAGAATACGTCACATAGCTACTCCAGCCGTATCGAAACAAGGGGTAAAGTGATATCAAAAGTAGCGCAGGGCCGAACATACCCAGAGCACTACGATGCCACTGCCTATGGCTGAACCAGCCCAGTCCGTTTAGCACTAAGGCAACCCAAGCAAATAGAGGTAATAAAGTATTAACAAATTGGCCTTCCCATTGACTAAGAAACCCCAATCCAAGGGCAGAGCCCAAACTGGCAATCGCCGGGAAACACATGGCGCAGCCCATAGCAGAGATAACAGCACCCAAGGAGCCCGCTTTATCACCGATGCGTGTCAGCATATTGAATAAATTGGTCATAGCCTTCTTCCTATTGTTTGATAGTTGACGGGTAACCTGCGTTGGTGGTCGCATCGATTAACGCTTTGACCGTGGTTTTCTCATCATCAAAGGTCACAATTGCCACCTTGGTCTCAAAGGTGACATCGGCCTCACTGACGCCTGCAACATTTTGCAGCGATTTTTTCACCGTAAAAGGACAGGTGACGCAGTTCATGGTGGGCACGTCTAAGGTCACAGTTTGTGGTTTGGCAGCAGCAGTCAAACTGGTGAGTGCCATAAGGGTTAATAACGTGACTTTTTTCATTGTATTCTCCAAGTGTTAGTTAAAAGTGTAAGTGCTATGAATCGCTGTGTTCTGTCATTAATCTTCAATTGGTTAACGCCAAATCCTTGGTGCTGCACTTAAGCAAACCAGACAATCCAGTAATTGCTAGTCACTAGCACTAGCGCTGCCAGTGCCGTTAACCAAAAAATGACCTGTCGACGCTTGCGCACTTGCGGCACGGCGCATGCGGTTCCTGGCTCACAGGCTTCCACTGGGCGATACACTTTTCGACCGGCGACAGCAAACAGAGCCAATACCAACACAATGAAAATAGGACGATAGGGCTCTAATAGGGTCAAGTTACCAATCCATGAGCCACTGACTCCCAGCAACAACAATATGAAAGGTCCAGCGCAACACAGGCCAGCGCCAACGGCGGCAACAATGCCACCAATAATGGGCAGATTAGGATTTTTTGGGGACACGGCTTACTCCTCGGATTTCAATCTATGGAATAAGTGTAAGTGCCGTACCTATATACGGAGTCAAGCGGAATTTTTCTGTGGGTAGAGTCGTTTAGGGTTGCAGGGAATCGATGATGGGGCAATGGCTGTCATCTTGATTGCTATGGCACTGCAGCAATAGTGTATTGAGTGCTGTTTCCAAGCGTCGTAAATCCGCCATTTTGTCTCTGACGGCGCCGAGTTTATGCTCGGCAAGCTCTTGGACTTGACTGCATGGGCGATCCTCTAGGCTCAATAGATTAGCAATTTCCTCCAGCGTAAATCCCAACTCCTGGGCTCGTTTGATAAAGCGAATACGGTTCACCGTTTCATTTGGGTAATGACGATAGCCCAGATCTGGCTTTAGCGGTTGCTCGATCATTCCTCGTCGTTCATAAAAACGCACCGTCTCAATATTGATACCAAGTTCATTGGCCAGCTTACTGATGGTTCTGGTCATTTTAGGTAATCCTGACGTCATACTTTCCCCTTTTATTACTATGCGAATGAGACTTTGGCTTGAGCTCTCTGCCCTGAGAGATAATAAATAGATTTTTACAAGGTATCCATTTTATCCAGAGTTGCAAAGATTACGACCTTTCTTACATAAAATGCTATTGATGAGTAATGTTTAGTTAGATAACTCATAGCTAAAGTGAACATCATTCGATACGTGATATTCGATGCCCCTTTTCTATGACACTCAGGCAAGACTCACCTGTGATTTAGTAGCTACTGTGCAGTATTGTTAAAATGTGGTCAAAATTTTGATGCCTGAAATAACCGTATCACCCACCCAAACTCGGAATGGGGCAAAAGCGTGTTAGATTCTCAACTCTAATTTTTGAATATCGCATTAAAATTGCTATGGGTAACCTTTTGCTAAAAACGCAATAAAATAGCTGGCAAAAAACAAGTAAAAGCCAGCTGTTTTTGTCCGTTTGAGCAACTTGATACCTATTCTTCCTCGTAACTTTCATCTATTTCTCGTGCAATACTTTCGAAGCTTTTGTGATTTTCTTGCAGGTAGTACAAGTAAATTCTGGCGTCATGCTCAGAAAGATCCTTAGTATTTGAGTTGGTCAAATAATCTTTTACTCGCTCAATGCCATGAAAATATTCATCAAGGTCGTACTTAGTATAATCAGTAAGCTCGTTTCTTTCTTGCAGTGCACCTTGAAACTCATTATATGTTTTTTCAATCGACTCAAGCATTTTAAAACCAAAGGATACATTTGAGCTCGAAGGCGAGTAAATAGCTTGTCCTACTTTCTCAAACATATATCTCATTGTTGAGTCAAGGATGTCTACCAGCGGTTTTTCCATAAATTTAGCCTTATGCTTTTCGTCAATTTCTTGAAGCCTTTCATTAATTGATAGATATGCTGTATTGATGCCCATCAGCTGTGTTTCTGCAATTTCCGAAAAATCTACGTCGATGAATTCACTTTTACCCTCATCGTAGAAACGAGCAAGGGTGAAACCACCTTTGCTCATAGAAATACGAGATATGTGATTAAAGTACGTTGTTTTCTTTACGTGATTCTTTGTTGGGTGACCTATTGAGGCATTTCTAACTGCTCTAATACCTTTTAATTCTTCTGACAGTTTATATGGTACATCAAATGCTTCTGATAAATGATTCATTGCATCTTGCTGTATAAATAACGCTTGTAGTAGCCCGTATGTATAGATATACGATAATCCAGTTTCATCAGGATATTCCGATTTAAAGTAGCTTTGCAATGCCAAGCCAGTGTCACCAAGGGTATCTAATGAACTACATATTTGATTCCAGTTATCTAACTCTGAAATCAAAACCTTCTGATATCTATGAGTATTTATATGCTCACGTACCTGTTTTTCGATATCGAAGAATATGGTAAGACTTTCTTCAATTTTGCTCATCTATCGCAAATCCTTTCAATAGGTATAGTGCCTTAAAAATTGGCGAAAAATTGTGGGCTAAACTTGAGCGTAGCGAAAATAGACTGCGGTTTTTAGTCTAATTAATCAAATTGTTATAAACCTTTGATTAATGACTTCCAATCTACGTATTTACCTATGTTTTTGAGGTTAGAATCGTCAATATGACGACCTTTTAACTCATTACGACAATCATCGACGTATGAGCAAATAGTTTGGTAGATTTCTGCGTTTGTTACCTCTTTGTAAAACGAATTCTCAGGAGCTAATTTATGAGTTACATATTTGAACAGCTTAGTTCTCGATTTAACAAACCATTTTTTATCATCTTGCCAATATTCGCCTCTAATTTGTGAACCTAAAATATGTAGTTTAATAAAACCTATTATCTCATTATATTCCCAAGCTCCACCATAATTTTTATGTATTGCATTTTTATAATTACAAAATAATCTGGATTATCTTCACAATACTTCCTTTTAAATTCAGCATCCGAACCACCAAAGATCCTATTTTCAGTAAATGACTTAATTTAATTTCGCTCAATGCTGCCGTTTCTAAAACAACTGAAAACTTTTGCTCTGGTGACCAATCATCAGAACGATTACTACCTGCCAAACCCGCACCTGCTTTTAAATACTTATTTTGCCAAGAATACAACGTCGATAAGTTGATACTTTCTCGCTTTGCGAATTGACTTAATGAT
>NZ_JACJEB010000031.1:0-10884 GCF_014163845.1 Shewanella sp. SR43-4
CCTATTAGCAACGCTACAAATACACACGAAACAATTAAGTGTGTCAGTGTCGAGGCACCTAATAAAGTGAGTAAACTGCTAATCATCCACATTGATGCCGAGTTAAAAATTATATATAAACCTACTTTTGTATAGCAAATGTAATACATTATATTTTTTCTTGTAAATTTAATAACTATACGTCGCATGATTTATGTATTACATTTGTTATACATCTAATTTTAGGATTAATCTGTGAAGACATTAGCCGTTATAAATCAGAAAGGGGGCGTAGGTAAGACGACGAGTGTTATCAACTTATCTGCACAATTAGCTTCTGAAGGGAAAAGGGTTTTGGTTATTGATTTAGATCCCCAGGCAAATTTAACGGTCGTGATGACTGGCGGCCAATACGAATTTGAACACTCGATCACAGATGTATTCGAGTCCTCGAAAAAGTGTCCTATTCAACAGGCCATCATGCCGGCTCAATCTAACGGTGAAGCTATCGCCAATCTGTGTATTTGTCCCACCGACATACGTCTAAGCCGTGTCATTGAACAGAGCCTAACCAAAGTGCACCGTGAGCGTATCTTGTTAAAGCAGCTTGAAGCAATCGCTAACGACTTTGACATAGTGATCTTAGATTGCCCGCCTAACCTTAGCTTGACATCTGTCAACGCCATGATGGCGGCCGATATGTTTCTGATCCCCGTTGATGGAGGCTCATTCTCACTGAATGGTTTGGCTGATCTGCTCGATGCTTTAGAAGAAGTGAAAGAAACTGATCTTGTGAACTATGCTGTATTCCGTAATGAATTTGCTAAAGCCAATAAGCTGATTAATAACTTCCTCGATGAACAATTAGCTTCACTTGAAGGCAAAGTATTAGTGACGACGATTCGCCGTTCTGAGGATATTGGACAGGCCAGTGTATGCGGTAAAACTTTGTTGAGTTACAAGCCGAATAGCCCTACGCTAACCGACTATAAGAGCCTGGCTAAAGAAGTCATGCAACGAATCAATGTATAACAAGTGTAATACATAATATGAGCAAATTAACTGGTTTTACTGGGCTTAGTAGACGTAGTTCTTCTAAAGAAACCCAAGAAAGTTCAAAGTCACAAGAGAAAATCACCACTGTTTCAACCCGCCGTAATATCACCACTGGCACGTCACCTATGCCGTTGCGATTAACTGAAAATGATAGAGCAAATCTGAATTTATGGCTAGAAGTCTTAGAGGCAGAATCAGGTAAAAATATTACTGCTGCCAAGTTATTTAGAGGTTTGATCAATATGAAAGATAAAATAAATACGAAGGTGTTAATCCGCTCAATAAATGACGTAACTTGATAATGTAACTTTTGAAAAAGTTACATTATCAAAATAAAACATCTGCTATTGCTGCTTCTAATTTTTTATAACGTTGATCTATTATGTAGTATTGCTCACCATTTTTTGCAGAGAAGTAACCAGATAAATAGCCAATGCTTTCTAATTTTTTAATTCCAGCTTTTATCTTTCGGTTAGCTTCTTTTTTAGTGGTTTCTAAGCGTAAACGGTCTCTTAGCCGTTCAAATGACACTGGGAGAGGGTTGTTAGGTAATGAAGTGAAATACAAATAGAGGCATTGTGCTACTTCTGCTCTGGGTAATTTTTCTAACACCCGTAAACTGACTAAAACTTGGTAATCTACACGATAAAGATCCCATAAGGTTTCATCTGCCATTAATTCGACTAAATCAGCATCACCATCATACATCGCACGTAATAACATGCCCGTATGAACTGCCTTTTCCGTATTTTTTCTTCGGAATGAAAGGCTTTGACTTTGTATACGCTCTAAAGATTCACCTATTTGACGTCTTAAGTTTTTATCAAATCGACGACTTGGATAACCACAGCTTTTTGCAAACTCGGCAAAGGAGAGCTTGACGGTATTTGATGAGTAACCAAATTTACTGAAAACTAAAACTATACCGCACCAAACTTTAAAGTCCGTTTCGATATTAAGACGTTGGCCTTTGACTGTAACAGAGTCATAACCTTCTTTTTGGCATAAATCTAAGCTTATCAAGTCTTGGCTTAAGTCTTGAGATTTTACATCACTGATATTAGTTCTACGTCCTACAGGTGTAAAAACACCTGTCCTGAGAAGAACATTAGGTTGCACGCTTGTGCTGCTGTTGATCGTCAGCAGATGTTTACTATCACTATATAAGGATGCTGTATTTGTGCTAGGTAATGGCTTGTCTAATGTTTCCATATATCCCACTTCTTTTTTAACCCAATTAGAGTACACCATGAAACCCATTTAGAATACACCTAATTATTGTTTAACATGGTTACTTGATTTCTTAGTAGCGTACTGCAAGTTTTTATCTATAAATCTTTTTCAAATTCAAATTTTTATTTGCCTAGACTTCTGACTTATAGATATTTTTTGATAAAGGACGTTTACCCACTCGGCATACACCATTGGTTCCTTTTTGAACGGTAAAAAGATGCTTTAAGAGTGTTTTAGTGCAGTTAAAAGCGGTGATATGTATTAGATGATTTGATGAGTCGAAATTATGATTATTTATTTGTGGATAAGAAAATAACAATATTGTGCAGGTGGAAGAAAAATATTGTAAAGTTATGTTTTTATTTGTTTATTTTTTTATTCTGTACAATCGAGTTATTTTGGATATAACCCAATTAGCATACACCATCTGCCCAATTAGCATACACCGCTTACCCAATTAGAATACACCATTTACCCAATTAGAATACACCTCGATAGGCTACAACCCTTGGTGCACAAAGGCTGCAGCCTACCCTGGATCTATTAGGATCTATTAGGATCTAATAAGGATCTTATTGGATCTGAGTTGTGGAAAACTCTCAATTTCATCGATTAAGAACCCTTCTTGGGGGGCTTGCCCCCCGCCAGCCCTTCCCCTCGCTGCGCTCGTTTCCGGCATCCCCCCAAAAGCAATAATGCCTCGCCATTTCCTGCCGTTGGCAGGGGCGAGAGCAAAAGAACGAACCGGAAGGGTTCGCTTTGCCTCCGGCAGTTAGCCGGTGTTTGGAATTGGAACCTGGTTTAAAAGCATGTTGCTTCGCAACTGTCTGGCAGAAATACCAAGTCAAAATCAAAGATAAGGGGTCTAAGTGAAGATTTTAGGCATTTTTAGCTAAAAAGCGTGGACTTGTGAGGTGTAAATCAAGAAAAGGGCTTAAAACGCTTTTTAGAGCCTCTAAGTACTTACCGATTAGCGAAGTCTATCGGCAAGTGAGAAGTGGCTAATTGTTTACTTTGGGAGTTTTAAATACATGTGGCGGCAGATGATAAATCCGACAACAAAGATAACGAGAACTAAAATTTGAGAAAAAGACATAGGGCGTCTCCAATGGGTAATTTTGTTCAAGATTAGCACAGGTAAACTTGATAAAGGTTACAATTTCAAGCGGGTTAAATGCGAAAAATGGTAGGGTGTATGTCACTCCAATTAGGGGAGTGACATACACCCGATGCTGCTCCTTATGCGGGGAAATAACCATTTTTTTGCATTTTTGTGGAGTGACACCGAAAGAAATTATTGCGCCAAGATCTGGCTTGCGGTACATTGGAATTTCTTCTTTCGCATCTCTCGATGCATACATATCAAAACTCCCTTAAACGCATTTTATCTCCGAACCCAACAGGGTTTTAGGGTCATCATATTTGATTGGCAGAGCTCCACAGAGCCGCATCATTTGGGCATAAGCCCGTAACAACACATCGCTCAATATCACTAAAATTTAGTGGGTTCATTTTGCTGTCGGCATTACGAACGAGCATTAACACTTAACTGAATATCCGAAAAGGCCACTTGTGGTCGCCGTGTTGTTAGCCCGCCGAGAACGTATTTCCTGTCAAACGCCCCGCCTGGGGCGCTTTATTTTATTTCAAATCCCCTTAAATATTTTTGATTATGTAACTTTTTCAAGGTGCAATATGGCTACTAATTTTTTTTACAAAGCTAATAAGCTTTTGAATCAACACAACCCCAGTTCATTCTCTACCAAATCAGAGCGTTTTAAGACGATAAAGTTGGTTGATAAACAGCTTTTAGAGCTTGGTTTTAAAGGGTTAGAGCTGAAAGGGTTTAAGCCTAGACATGTCAACGCATTGGTTAAAAAATGGGACGCTGATGGATTATCACCTGGCACCATTAAAAACCGTATGACGCACATTAGATGGTTAGCAGAAAAGATTAATAAAAAGGGATTAGTGCCGCCGTCCAATAAAAGCTTAGGTGTGGCAGGGCGTGTTTATGTGACTAACAAAAACAAGGCCAGAACGGTATCCCAAGAGCAGCTAAATTCGATACCCGATCAGCATCTAAAAATGTCCTTAAAGCTGCAAGACGCATTTGGTTTAAGGCGAGAAGAATGCATGAAAATACAACCAGAAAAAGCAGATCGTGGGGATCATTTAGCGCTTGATGCTTCTTGGTGTAAAGGCGGTCGAGATCGTGTCATTCCTATTTTAACTGAGGCGCAACGAGAAGTATTAAATGAGGCGAAGGCATTAGCCTGTGGTAAATCTCTAATTCCGCAAGAACTTAAGTATGTGCAGCAGATGAAGCGTTATGAAAACACCTGCATTCGAATTGGTTTAAGTAAGGCTCATGGCTTGCGTCATCGCTACGCGCATCAGCGTTATTTCACGTTAACGGGATTCGATTGCCCTGCGGTTTCAGGTGTAAGCACTCAAAAGTTAGCTGCCGAGCAGAAAGCTGCAGACAAAGTGGCTAGAGAAATAATCACACGCGAATTAGGGCATGGCCGAACGCAAGTAACAGCCGTTTATTTGGGAAGCTGATTAAGCAATACTTTAATATCAAAATATCTTGATATTGTAACTTTTTCAAAGTAAGGTTGATTTTGTAACTTAATCAAGGTGAATAAAATGAAAAAGAAACAACATGGTGGTTCCAGACCAGGTGCAGGTCGTAAAACCAAATACGAAAACACCGTTGTTATACGGGTTCCGGAGAAGTATAGGGATGCTATTAAAGCCCTTATCACGCATTTAGACGACACTGAACACGTAGACAAATATTATGCTGCTGAAGAGTCGAAACCTGTTTATATGCGCTCTTTGAAAGATAAAAAACAGCATATTATTTTTAGAACGGAGCCATTGAAAGATGAAGTCTGAAGCAGAGTTAATGGCAGAACTTAAGCAGTTACAAGCTGAACTATCATTGTTGATGGATTTGCCGGCGAACTCTCCAGAGGCTAGAGCGTGGGCTAAAAGAGTTTTGGAAATAAAGGAATCGTTGGAGATTAAAAAGCATTAATATTTGCCCACTTTATAGAGTAAAAGATCATATCAATGGTAATTATTGTTGTTATTTCATCTTGATAAAAGTTTTCACTGAAAACTTTGGTGCTCTCTTTCCATTGTCGTGAAATTAGGATCTTTGAGAGCTTTCTTTTAAGTTGTTACAGAGTGATGTATTTAACTTTCTACTGCTGAATGTTTTCAGTGAAAATTTTTTTGATTATGTAACGTTTTCAAACTGGATTGCCAGGAAGGACGCCTAAAGGGCGTCAAAATTTTACTTGATGTTCGTGCACATCATTTCCCCCTTCCAATCTATTACGCGATTTTAGCGCTATATGGTATCCAATAATCAAATTTATCTAGTCAGATTCACCTCCAAAAAGCTGTCAGGTTGCATTAGTTTCTGGCTAAAAATAGCATTACCATAGACTAATAGAGTATTGCCATGAACTAATGGGGTTGTTTAGATGTTTAATATTGTTGTTATTTTACAAATGTTTGTATATTTCCTTTTCAATGTATTCTCTAGAAAGATTTTGCCAGTTCATATAGAAAGACAGATATCCTTCCTGTAAAAAGTATCTGTGTTCCACACAAAATATACTTTTTTAAGGAGATTTTCATGATTGAGCTAATTTTGAATAGTTTAGAGAGAGTCGCAGGGGTTCAGCCTCCATTGACAATCCTAATCCTGATACTTGTACTGTTAGGGGATGATTTAGTGCTGATTTTAACAAATTTGGTGGGTGTTTTCTTATGACTATGATGCTTTGGTCGAAAATGCCGTCAAAATGGATCTCAGAAGGTAAAATGCGTGAGCATTTTGGCAGTGGAAATCAAATTAGTGATGATATAGCTGCTTTGAAGATATTTATTGTGTTGTGTTTCTTTGCCAAACAAGTGAATAGATCCAACAGTAGTAGTATTAACGATGTATTTGAAGCTAAAGCAACTTATGACCAATTAACGGAGATGTGTTCACTAAGTCGTGCACTTGTATGTCGTGGTTTAAAAAAACTAGAGAAAGCAGAGGTACTTAAATCGACCGGTGTGCGTAGTAAAATATATACTTTTGAGGGGGGCGCTTTCCAGGGATGGTGCAAGCTGCCAAAGCGAGCAATCGTAAAGAATGAGGAGCGAATACCTGCTATGGCTGCATTCCATAATAGGTATTCACACGAGCGTAATGCTCTGAAATTATTCTTATATATACTCACTAGTCGTAGCAACAGTAAAAGATATGTCGATTTAAGTCGAGGCACTATAGCAAAACAGACTGGCATACCTTTAGACGAAATAGATGGTGCGTTGGGATTTCTTCGTAGTATAAGTTTGGTATCAAAAGTCGAGGATAGGGGGTTTTTAGCGAGTGCTATTCGGAGGGAGCATGAATATCGATTGCATCGGTATTGGGTTGCGGGAAGTGAAAGCTTAAATTACAAAACGTACTCAGTTGAGAGTGATGATAGCGTATTAGTGAGATACGCTGAGATATATGCAGCAGTAAATGGACAATAATGTATAGATACGGCCAATTTAAATGGTAAGGTTTGTATATATAGGATGTTGCGTCTAGCGTTAGCGGCATATCAAATATGAAGCCTGCTACACCGTAACCAAGCGCAACACCAATCCAAGGCTGTGGTGAGAAAAAATAACGACAGTAGCGAGTGAATTATTAGCTCTAATAATGCATTCACTGGGACGGGCTAAAGCCAGTCCATAAGTTGTAGGTTTTATGAAATAAATGCGTATGCGCACCATCTAATGGCTAGTTGTTAAGGAAAAGCATGGAATCACCACTTAAAAAAATTAAAGATTGGTACTTGTCTCTACCAATTGATCATAGAGTAGATATAGGGGTTATTATTGGAATGTCGTGTCCTGGCTTTGGTGATTTATGCATTTCTACAGAAACTGATTTAATCCCAGAAAAATTTATTATCTCAATAGATGAGGCTCTATCTCATCCTATAACAGAAGTTGGGATGGTGTTACTTCTAAGGGAGGCAATACCTTTCTATTTTATCAGTAAACGAGATGACCAAAGATCATGGAAAGAAAACAAAGTCATGATGCAAGAACTAGCAGATAAACACGATTCAAATACATTTCAACGATCTGCCAATAGTATGGATTTTCGAGCGAAGCAATGGGCAAGTACATGCGAAAAATGGAAAAATATCAGTGATTACCTAACAAACGACTATCTTAATAGATATTCCATGCCCTCTAGAAACTAACTGTATTCCCACCAATTGAAACGGGTGTGTGATTACCGCGGAGCTTATAAGTCCTAGGACATATTAAGAGCAAGAAACAGACAAGTTAATACTCTTTTTTGTGTTCATCGTGGCTAAAAAAAGCTACCGTAATGGTAACTTTTATCTACAGTTTTTCTATTTTTTTGAGGATTTACTAGGCTTGAGTTCCGCTGTCTTACCTGGATAAGGATGCGGCCGTAAGCGCAGTCTTTAATGTTGAAGGGCAAGGACAAGATGGCTTTTATTGGCCTAATCTTGATGTGGACTTATCTATAGATGGTATTAAACACCCTGATAAGTACCCATTGAAAGCCAAGCACTGATAAAGAAAAATTACACAATGAATCCAGATTAACATTTTCAGTGAAAATTTTTTGGGGCTAGAACAAAACTAGATGGACTATTTCATTTCAATCTTCTCAACGTCATCCATTGCAACCTCGATGATTTTAACATCATCTATTGTTAACGTTTCATTGTCGTAACATTTTTTTACTTCAGTTTTTTTTAGAGAGTTATCTTTAAGCTGTTGAAGGGTAGTCGTTTTGTATGTCATTTTTATATCCTAAAAATTATGTTCACTGAAAACATTTTTTAAAATTATAACTTTTTCAAGTTAGTTATTGATGAACATACTCATTGGCTAAATAAGAATGCGCATTAAACTCTAAAATCACTCACCTGATATCTCGTCCTCCATCAACTTTTGAGTGCAGGAAATATTTAAAATATCAAAATTAAATTTTGTGTAAATAAAAACCCCGCAAGCGGGGTTTAGTGGCGGTGATCCGTTTCTTGATAACTCTAGCTTACTTGTATGCGTCCATAATGGTATCAATATGGAGAAACATCAACGTTAACTCAATGTCTTGTACTTGTTTCATGCCATTAGGAATTTTCAAAAATGCTAATGACTTATAGAAACTAATTGCCGTTGGATGAGCCCATAACGCCAAACCTTTAGTCGCGGCAAGCTCATTAACGAGTACAGTAGCTTTCATCACTTCTCGCATCAGTCGTTTGCCAATACCTTTACCTTGGTATGCTTTGTCAACAGCAATTTGCTCTAACATCAACACCGGAACTAGGCGGGGATATTTGCTCGGTAAAATTGAACACTCGTCATTGTTTATCATAAAAACTTTCATCGTTGCATAGCCGACAACTTTATCGCCATCTAAGGCGACATAGACACGAGTGTCATTTTTTACATCTGCTTTAGCTAATTTCTTAGCTGCAAAATTATCAAGAAATGGATCACCTGAGTTGAAATTTGAAAAGTCAGGTTGTCGATCCAGTTTACTTAGTAGAAAATATTCAATTGTAGCGCTCATATGTATTACTCCGATAGTAGTGCCTTAAGTTCCGGAGTTGCTTTAGGAGGGTTATCTAAAATAGCTTCAAATTGAGCCCAAGCGCGTTGATTCAGACTCAAAATGGTTTCTGATTCAACAATTACTTTAGCTCTTTCTCTGGCGTGATTAATAATAAATGCCGTGAGATTGATACCATTTATAGCAGCCGCTCGTTCAAGCAGTTCCTTCACCTCTGGCGAGGTTTTTAGTTCTATTCTTGCTGGTTTTGAGATGGCTCCAGCATTCGCCGTACTCTGAATACTCATATTGAATTCCTTATAGGATTAAAATTTTTTAAGTTGCAACCTCCTTAATTACATCGAAAGACAACGTGCTTGCCTATCTTGTTTATTTTTCTCATTTTTTATTTCCTTTGTTAATTTTGAATATCTATTATTAAAATATTTGAATATCTATGATTAAAATAGTTTTATCTTTAAATAAAACTCCGTACATAATACGGCTTGATTGTTTTGATGTCAAGATAATCCGTATTAAAACCGTACGAGTAGTCGAGTAGTAATGCTACATAGTTTACTATTCCTTTTCATGGCTAAACTTATGCTTTAACCGCTAAAGAGCTACTGTGCATGTTCTTTTTACTTTGACCTGTAGAATATTTTCAGTGAAAGTTTTTTGAATTTGTAACTTTTTCAAGTGGATTGGTGATGAAAATACCAGGTTAAGCCGGT
The DNA here is from genome assembly GCF_014163845.1 of Shewanella sp. SR43-4. NCBI lineage: Bacteria > Pseudomonadati > Pseudomonadota > Gammaproteobacteria > Alteromonadales > Shewanellaceae > Shewanella > Shewanella sp. SR43-4. The sequence continues at coordinate 9,613 of NZ_JACJEB010000031.1, forward strand.
ATTTTGCCTGAAATCGAAACGGCCTCTCGTTGCAGATTTATTGAACTGTTTTGGTATTAAACTTTCACGGCGAAACACGCTGTTTTTGACGTACATCGCCACTTAAAAGCGCGCGTTCGTGGGCTGGATGAAGCGAAAGGCTCATTTTGAGGGGCTAACTGGCCTATTTAACATAACTGCCAATTGTATGCACATGTCCATGACATTAAATGTTTAATTAAATGTTTAATCTTGACATGATCGTCAATAATACCTAGGATCAGGGTGTAAAGTTAATTGTTATTTTTTTAAATAAAATAGATTTAATTTTTGAAAAACCAACAAAAAAATCAAGGACTTATTATGACAGCTATAGCTACCAGAGACTTGCGCATGCAGCAAAGAGCGAAGCTTTTGAGTAAAGGTCTTGGTTCCCATCAAGTGAAAATTTCTGCATTAAACTCGCAAAAAGCATCTAAAGATTCTATTAAATTAATATCAAGTACTTATAATAGTGGATTCGTAACCGCATAATAAGTGTAGAAATTTAATGGGTGAATCATTTTTTGTAGGTAAAGTCATCCAGCACCCTGCATATACAAAGTTGATGGAGCAGTATACTGACTTACAGCAGTATACATCAGAGTTTAAAGAATATTGGCTTAACGGCTTCAGCCCTATGATAGGTAAAGACGGTATCCTTCCTGTCCCCGATATTTATGCTGATAATGCTATAGGTAGAGCTCACGTAGAACCCCAGGTAAAATCTAATATTACGTACTCTTCTTCTGATGAAGCGTGGCGCTTATGGTCTATAGATGATGATCCTACTATTCCAACATCCAACTCATTTTTAATTTACTGCGTTGATGATCAGCGTGGCTGTTGTTTATTAGCATACCTTGATGCGCAAGTTGAAAACTCTCATGAACTATTAGTAGATCCAATCTTTCGGAAGAAAATTAGGGTACAGGCGGAAGCTTACTTTACAGCTAAAAAGGTATTTCCAATGCCTAAAGAAGAGCATGAAGGGTTATTTTCTGACGTATGGATAAGGTCGTAGGGCCACTACCATCAAAGTGAAAAGCATGGGCTGAATACTCAGCCCGCTCTATTTTTTATTATCTTTTAAAACTGACTAGCGACAGAGCCGCAAGCTAAAACTAATCCTATTAGCAACGCTACAAATACACACGAAACAATTAAGTGTGTCAGTGTCGAGGCACCTAATAAAGTGAGTAAACTGCTAATCATCCACATTGATGCCGAGTTAAAAATTATATATAAACCTAC
>NZ_JACJEB010000032.1:0-9777 GCF_014163845.1 Shewanella sp. SR43-4
CGTGATGTCAATTTTTCAGACATCGCCGTAAGACGCTAGGTCGTTGGCTTGGGGTGCGTATTCTACGCTTTCCCGTGTCGGCGTCAAGTGTTTTTTCAAACTTTCTTTTCGCCTTGAATCCAGTGATATGAACCACTTAACTCAACCCAACTCGGTGACCGCTTTCGCTGTCTGCCGTGTCAGTGGATGCGCATTATAGGCAGCTTAAGATTTTGTGCAAGGCCTTTTTAAACAAAAAAGGATCGCTTGGCGATCTTTTCACCAAAAGCGATCCTTTTTCGTATTTTAGGTCATATTATGACTATTTATTGTACTTTTTTAGTGCCTTTACGAAACTGTTCAAGGAAGCTAATGACATTTTTATCATCCCAATCGACATACGAACGCACATAAGCCACCAGCTCACCTTGTTCATTTAAGATAAATGTCGCAGGAATGGTATCCAGCGGGAAAACATCACGTAGTCGTTGTTGCGGATCAAAATACGAGTTAAATGTGGGTAAACCAAGAGATTCTAAAAATGGTTGCACAATAGCCACGGCTTCAGCATCAATCGAAATAGGTAATAGTGCAAAATGTGCAGCATCTAGAGTTTGATCTAATCGATTGAGCGCTGGAAGTTCTCTGACACAAGGTGGGCACCAAGTAGCCCAAAGATTAATAACGACGACTTTGCCCTTATATTGGTCAAAGTTAACCGGCTCACCAACGATATCGCTAAAATCGACTAGCGCTACTGGGAATGGCTGCGGCAATATATTGATTCGCTCAAGCGTTGAATCAGTGGTTTGCTCAGCCGCAGCTTGCATGCCGGGATATGCATTAACACCACTTGCAATACCCATAAGAAAGAAGCTAGTGAAGATAAACGCAAACCACTGTTTCAAAATTAATACTCCAATCTGTTATTTAGCCGCTTTATTACGATTTAATAACGCATCTAATTCGGCTTGCTGCTCTGCCGACAAGGTTGTGGATTCTGTTGCTTGGATCCGTTGTTTTCGCACAAAGATAAAGCCAATAAACAGTCCCAAAATAAGTAACCCGAATGGACCAAGCCATAAAAGATAGGTTTTCGAGTCTAACTTAGGATTATACAAAACAAAGTCACCGTAGCGACTAGTCATAAATTCGATGATGTCTGAGTCTGACTTGCCATTATCTACCATTTTATAGACTTCAAGACGTAAATCTTGCGCAACAGGAGAATTTGAATCGACTAAGTTTTGATTCTGACACTGAGGACAACGCAACTGATGTGCGAGTGACAAGGCCCTTTGCTGATTATCTACTGATTTAAACTCATAGGTATCGACTGGAGTAGCCAATACGTTCAGAGAAAAAAGTAAACTAGTACAAGCCAACATCATTTTAAATATACATTTCATTACGATGCCCCATCAAGTTTTGCTTCAGCTTGTAATTGCTGGATCATCGGATACAAGGTTTGTGTCCAAACCGTTTGGTCAATGGGACCAGCATAGCGATAACGAATAATACCGTTATGATCAACAATGAAGGTTTCTGGTGCGCCATAAACCCCAAGGTCGAGGCCCAAGCGACCATCCTTATCATAGATATTAACTGTGTATGGATCGCCTTGGGTCGTTAACTCTTTGACAGCTAATGCTCGTTCGTCACGATAGTTGATACCGTATATAGGTAACAAATTACGCTTAGATAACATCATTAAATAAGGATGTTCATATTTACATGCTGGACACCAAGTCGCCCAAAAGTTCAACATCAATACTTTTGCGGGCAAATCTTTCTCAGTCAAGACTTCACTAGGTACTTCCAAGCGCTCGAGCTGGAAAGCCGGGACAGGCTTTCCTTCTAATGCAGAATCGAGCACTTTAGGATTGAGAAATAATCCTTGATATAAAAACACGCCCATACCCAAAAATATAACCAAAGGTATAAACAGTACAAACTTCTTCATAATGTCTCCGAGTTAATTAAGCTGTCGCTAATTTTGCTTTTACTGCTTCTTCTGTAGCAACTTGCTTCACACGATAACGTTTATCTGATGCTGCTAAGAAGCCACCAATCATCATAAAGATCGAACCAAACCACAACCAACGTACAAACGGCTTGTAGTTAAGACGCACAGCAAACTCAGTTAAATTAATTGGGTCGCCCATAGTGACATATAAGTCACGGAACAAGCCCCAATCAATACCCGCTTCAGTCATATCCATAGTGCGCACGTTGTACTGACGACGGTCAGGTTTTAATAAAGTGATAAATTCATCATCTTTATAAATCTCAATTTGACCTTGTTGCGCAGTATAGTTAGGACCGACGACATTTTTAGTTTCTAAATACTTAAATGTATAACCTGCTAGTTCTTGGCTTATTCCAGGCCCCATGCGTACGCTTTTCTCGATCGAATAATTAGAGACAATTGTTGCCCCCATTACCGATACCGCGATACCAAAGTGGGCAAAGAGCATGCCGAGCTGACTACGCCCGATTCGGTTAAGACTGATGCCACCCTCTTTATTGCTCACCATATTATAAGCGGCACGGAAAGTTGATAGCATGATCCATGTTGTCGCAGCGACACCACACATTACCCAAGCATTAAACTGACCACCAGCAACAAATGGCGCCGCTACCCCAACAACTAAAGCAATAATAGCTGGAATGAGTAACTGTCTTTTAATTTCACCGGCTTTAGATTTTTTCCAGCGAATAATTGGACCAATTCCCATAAAGCCAAATAGCACTAACACGATAGGTACAAATACCGCATTAAAATATGGAGGACCAACAGAAATCTTACCCATGCCTAGAGCGTCAATGAGTAAAGGATACAAGGTACCCAATAAAACAGTACCAGCTGAAACCGTCAGAAGCACATTACAAATTAACAACATGGTTTCTTTCGATTTAAGCTCAAATCGAGCTGGGCTACTCATTTCGCTTGCACGGAAGGCAAACAAAGTTAATGAACCACCAATGGCAATACCTAACAACAACAAGATAAACAAACCACGGCTTGGATCTGCTGCAAAAGAATGCACTGAAGTAAGTACGCCTGAACGTACAATAAAGGTACCGAGTAAACTTAAAGAGAAAGCAAAAATAGACAGTAGTACGGTCCAGTTACGGAATGCGCCACGCTTTTCGGTCACAATTAATGAGTGCACTAAAGCGGTACCCACTAACCAAGGCATAAATGATGCGTTTTCAACGGGATCCCAGAACCACCAACCGCCCCAACCTAATTCGTAATATGCCCACCAAGAACCTAATGAAATACCACCGGTTAAAAATATCCATGCCGCTAATGTCCAAGGACGACTCCAACGAGCCCAAGCAGAGTCAAGCCTGCCACTCATTAAAGCCGCAATAGCAAAAGCAAAACAGACCGAGAAACCGACATACCCCAGATACAACATTGGCGGATGGAAGATTAAGCCCACATCTTGCAACATTGGGTTTAAATCTCGACCTTCTAGCGGGATAGGGAAGATCCGTTCAAATGGACTTGATGTTAGGATCATAAATAAACTGAAACCGACAACAATCATCGCTAATACTGATAGCACCCTTGCAGTAAAGACCTCTTCTAATCCCTTACTAAATAAGGCTACCGATGCGGTCCATACAGACAACGCAAATACCCAGAATAATAGTGACCCTTCATGCCCGCCCCACACTGCCGCAATTTTAAAGAATATTGGAAGTTGAGAATTAGAATGATGTGCGACATAAGCCACAGAGAAATCATCGACAGCGAAACTATACCCTAACGCAATAACCGAAAGACTGATGAAAAAAAACATTCCGTATGTTAGTGGCCAGGCATAACGAACGAGATACTGGTCTTTACGGGCGGAACCATATAACGGCACGCTAGCTAGCAGTAAGGCAAAAGCCAAACCGAGAATTAGCGAGAAATGTCCAAGTTCTGGAATCATGGGTATTCCTTAGTCTAAAAAATTAGCGGATCTGAAACAGACAAATCACGGTAGCACTATTTAATGCGGTGAAACTAATATACGCACATTAGCTTAAACGAATTTTAACGCATTTTAGAACTTGCGATGGCTTCTGTCTGCCATTTTCGTACAAAATTGGGTCACTAGTCTCATTATGAGCATCTATTCAATCAAAACGAAAATTTATGACAACCTGTCTGACACAATTACCTTAACAAAGTTTCGCTATTAGTAAGACAAACAATTCAATCTGTGAACCAGTACGCAACTCTCAGGATTTGGATTCATATCTTCCTTATATTACTATTCAATTAATAATCTTTCCGTATAATCAAGATTCCAAGCACTGCGGTATAGCCGCTTTCTCTGTTAACCTAAAAGTGAATATTGAAACAATGACCACATTTTGGATATTTATTGCGCTTGTCGTACTTATTGGCCTAATCATGATTTGGGTTCCACATTTTCGTCAACAAAAGCTATTGCGAGCTGAAGAGTCTGGTGTCCGTAGACAAACTAACCTTGAACTTTTTGCCGAACGTATAACCATTCTTGAAAAGGAATTGAATGACGACCTATTAGACCAAGTCGAATTTGAGGCATTAAAAAAAGAACTAGAGATAAATCTACTTCAAGACATGAGCCAAAAAGGTGACGATTCTCTTGACGTAGAAATGAAATCAAAGAGCGCTTTATGGCCTGCTTTTATGACCCTGTGCATATTGGCCATTTCAGGTTACTTATATCAACACCTCGGTGCTTATCAAGAATTAGCGAATCCTCCCCAAGCAAGCAATCCACATCAAGGTATGGACACAGCACAAATCATGTCGCAACGCGTACAGATGATGGAAGCTAAAGTGGAAGCACAGCCAGAGGATAGTCAGGCGTGGTTTAGTCTTGGACATGCTTATATATCTGCTAACCAATATGATAAAGCCGTTGCCGCATTCGATAAAGTCATGCAATTAGTCGGGACGCAAGCCGAACTGCTTGGACCTAAAGCTACTGCACTCTACTACAAAGCGAATCAGCAGATGACACCGGCTATTCAAGCCATCATTGAGCAATCTTTAGCATTAGATCCACAAGATCCCTCAACACTGCTTCTCGTTGGTATGGATGCGTTCTTTACTGCGAACTACCAGAAGGCTATCGATGCTTGGCAAATGATCCTCGACAGCGATCGAAATGATGTCGACAAAACAGCATTAATGAATGCCATTGAGTCAGCGAATATGCGCCTTAATGAAGCATCAGGTGCAATGTCTGGTGATGCAACACCAAAGTCAGCAGTGACGAGTAATGCAAAAACCGTCGAAATTGAAGTAACTATTGCACCGGAGTTAGCTGATAAAGTATCTGATTCAGATACAGTGTTTATTTTTGCTCGGGCAACTCAAGGCCCTAAAGTGCCGCTGGCGGCGACTAAAATTAGTGCAAGTAACTTACCGGTAACGATCACTCTAGATGACAGTACGTCAATGGGGGGTGATGTGAAACTGAGTTCAGTTCAGGAAGTCGAAATCATTGCAGTATTGTCAAAAAATGGCAATGTTAAACCACAGTCTGGTGACTTAAAGGGCACGATAAAAACGCTCAAGGTGGGTGATAATGCAACATTAACACTCGATACCTTAGTGCAATAACAATGGCAGCATCAGTAAGGTTATAGCTTAACATTACCGATATTTACCCATAAAAAAACCGGCTATTAAAGCCGGTTTTTGGATCTAGTTGAAAATTACTTAGACATAAACTGAATTGCGTTTTTGTAATCATCATCGGTACAGTCAGTACACATGCCACCTGGTGGCATAGCGTTTAAACCAGACTTAACCGAACCCACTAAGGCATCTAAACCTTTTGCTAGGCGTGGTTCCCATGCCGCAGTATCATGAACTTTAGGCGCACCAGCCACACCCATGCTGTGACATACTTGACACGCTTTGTTATAAATAGCTTCACCTTCTTGAGCAAATACATTTGCAGACAAAGTTAATGCAGCTGCTGCAGTCATTACTAACAATTTTTTCATATTCATCGTTCCTAATTGCAAATATACCAAGCTTAGCGCTGCCCTTTGATTTAGAAGGCAGACTCATTTTTAGCAATGGCTAGATTACTACAAGTAGCAAAAAAACTCATCTTTTTGTGATAACAATCTCAGCTTAGGCTCTAAATCGAGACAATCTGTGTAGTTCAGGTAATATATTAGCAATCATTAAAAAAGTTCAAACTATATCTTCTTTTTTGGAACCATATCAAATTGCTAGCACTTAATCATGACAAAGCTAAACCGGTAAAAGTGTTTGTGTTAATATCTTTTCGAATTCATCCTCACGCATAATAAGAGGGATAAGTGACCATATCAAACCAATCACAAGTGCTATTAAGTGCCAACGAATTAACCTGTATTCGTGAAGATCGGATTTTATTTGACGAACTGAGTTTTAATATCAATGCGGGTGATATTGTCCAAATTGAGGGTCCTAATGGTGCAGGTAAAACCAGTCTATTACGAATAATTGCAGGTTTGTCACGCCCCTATGCAGGAGATGTTGAATATTGTGGTGAAAACATCAATAGATGCAGGGATGAATTTAACCATGACCTCTTGTACCTAGGGCACTTAGCAGGGGTCAAAAGTGAGCTCACTGCAGAAGAAAATCTTAACTTCAATTTAAGAATCAGTGGCTATGATGGTTTTGATACCACTGCTATTTTGGCCAAAGTCAATTTAACCGGTTTTGAAGAGGCGCTTGCGGGTCATTTATCCGCAGGGCAACATCGACGAACAGCATTGGCAAGATTACAATACAGCAATTGTAAAATATGGATCCTTGATGAGCCTTTTACTGCAATTGATAAAAAAGGTGTAGAAGAACTAGAACAACTTTTTATTCAACATGCCGAGTCGGGTGGATGTGTGATACTAACAACACATCAGGATATGAGCATTATTAGTAATGCTATGCTTCGCAAAATCACTCTCGACTATCGCTTTGTATAAGGTATTTGAATGAAACGAGGAATCAGCTACACCGCAGCATTCATGACGCTACTACAACGTGATTTAAGAATTGCAATTCGTCATCGCGGAGATATTTTTAACCCATTATTATTTTTTATCCTAGTGGTGACTCTTTTCCCTCTAGGAATTGGACCAGAATCTCAGGTGCTTACTAGAGTAGCTCCAGGAATTATATGGGTTGCGGCCTTACTAGCATCAATGCTGTCGTTGGAGCGCTTATTTAAAGCAGACTTTAACGACGGTAGCCTAGAACAAATGCTACTGAGTCCACAACCATTAGCATTGATGGTATTAGCTAAGGTACTTGCACATTGGATTCTAACCGGTGTACCACTGATTCTAGTCGCACCACTACTGGCCGTACTATTACATTTAGAGAGCAATAGTTATGGTGCCTTAATGTTGACATTAGCATTGGGCACACCAATATTGTCGCTCCTTGGGGCAATAGGTGTAGCACTTACAGTAGGGCTTCGAAAAGGTGGAGTGCTACTAAGCTTGCTGATTTTGCCTTTATATATACCCGTACTCATTTTTGCCACCAGTGCAATTGATGCTGCGGGACTTAACATGGCTTACGATGGTCAACTTGCGATACTTGCAGCTATGTTGGTCGGTTCTTTAATCTTGGCACCTTTCGCAATTGGCGCCTCTTTACGAGTGAGTACAAACTAATGTGGAAATGGCTACATTCTTACGCAGACCCTGAACGGGCATATAAATTGTCTGGCACCTTGTTGCCATGGTTTAGCATTCTTGCAATATTAATGGTCGGTACTGGCAGTATTTGGGGATTATTGTTTGCCCCAACGGATTATCAACAAGGTGATAGCTACCGTATCATCTTTATCCATGTACCTGCAGCATCAATGTCTATGGCTGCTTACATGGGTATGGCAATAGCTTCATTCATAGGTTTAGTCTGGCAAATAAAATCGGCTGATTGGGCTGCAGCAGCCATTGCACCGATAGGCGCTGTGATCACCTTTATTGCATTATTTACAGGGGCTGCATGGGGCAAACCTATGTGGGGTGCTTGGTGGGTATGGGATGCACGCCTTACATCTGAATTGGTATTATTATTTTTATACTTAGGCGTGATCTCACTGTATGCATCATTTGAAGACAAAGTCCTCGCGGCTAGAGCGTCTGGTATCCTTGCTATTGTCGGCGTAATTAATATTCCAATTATTAAATACTCTGTCGATTGGTGGAGCAGCTTGCATCAACCGTCGACCATCAGAATAACAGAGAAGTCTACCATGTCGACAGATATGCTATACCCTCTGCTAATAAACATTGTTGGTTTTGGTATGATGATTGGTGCCATTACCCTCGTCCGTTATAGAACAGAAATTCTTGCTCGAAATGGTATGCGCCCGTGGGTGAGAGACTTAGCAACGGCAGAGGAGGCAAAATAATGCAATTTGATTCATTCAAAGATTTTTTAGATATGGGCGGTTATGCATTTTACGTTTGGTTATCCTATGGTGTAACTATTGGCTGCTTGGCAACATTGATCACCCTAAGCATTAGACAAAAGCGTAAAGTGCTAATTGAAATAGCTAAAAAGATAACGCGTGAACAACGCCTGAAAGAAACAAGAGGTAATAACCGTGAATCCAAGACGTAAAAAGAGATTAACGCTCGCCGTGACATTAATTGCAGGCGTTGCAGCCGTTACTTCATTATTGCTATACGCACTAAATTCAAATTTGAATTTATTCTATACTCCATATGAAATTACTCACGGCAAAAACGACACAGGTGTGTTGCCTGAAGTCGGACAACGAATCCGAGTAGGCGGTATGGTTACAATGGGCTCAATGAATCGAGATCCTGACAGCTTATATGTAGAGTTTGCTGTACATGATTCAGCAGGCGGAAGTGTCGTTGTGACTTATGATGACTTGTTACCTGATTTGTTTAGAGAAGGTCAAGGGATCGTCGCACAAGGTGTATTAGTAGAATCAGGAAAATTAGCGGCAACGGAAGTGCTTGCCAAGCATGATGAAAACTATATGCCACCTGAAGTAGCTGAAGCTATGGGACAAAAGCATGAAAAGCCGACCTATAGTCAAAAAGCGCTTGAAGACAAATAACCCTTAACTGTAATAAAAAGCCTCTTCGGAGGCTTTTTTTATGCTTACACACTATGTAGATACAGAAACAATCAAATTCAAAAGTAGATCGATCCAAGTGGTAGGTAAGATTTTCATGTTTAACTCGTTTGTGCTCCGAAGCAAGAATATCTACATTAGCGACAATGAAACTCTAGTAAACTAGGCAGTGGCTTAAAGGCTTTAAATATCTCTAGGGTGTGGCAGTTATACTCAGCGCAGCACATTAGATAGCCCTATATTGAGGCACAATCGCAACAAAACTTGATCCACCATTAATGCCAACTTCACTAGCTGTAATAAGATGCTTCCCAAAGCCTACACAGCCACAACCAGCTTATCGCCAAGCAAGCCCTGCAACTTCTCTATTAATCACTAACACAGTCGCGTCTTAGGTTTACAACACATTGAGTAAAGCAATTGGTGCTGATTCAACAGTCTTTGTCATTAATGGTTTTATTGCTTGAATAGACTAGACCAAATCAAAGTCGGTTAAGGCTGATAATCAATATTGAGCTTCTTAAAACCCTAAAAATGTTTCGAAAAAACCGACAGCAAGAGCAACCTAAATTAGGCAACATTATGGGTTAACTGTTTAGGAGAAAACAAAACCTAGACCACAGACAGATACCAGTAAATCAGTAATCAGTAATCAGTAATCAGTAATCAGTAA
>NZ_JACJEB010000033.1:0-5395 GCF_014163845.1 Shewanella sp. SR43-4
GGCGTTAGTTGCACAAGGATACAGTGTTGAATCAAAGTATTGAGCCGAAAAAAGAAGATTGGTTTTTTCTCTATATTCTTCCCGCATTCTTTTTAGGAATGGCGGGCTATTCAATCATTATGCTTGAGTTTGATTCTATCTCGTTAATTATGGCTATTCCTTTTACTCTTATGGCAGCCGCTTTCCACTTTAAACAAAAACAAAACTTGAGGGTGGTTACTTTAGATAAACCGGGAACCAAAGAAAACTTTGATTTATGTATTGCGGCAATAAAGGAAAATGAGTGGGAAATACTCGAATCAGATGATTCATCTGAAATATTAGCCCATACCAAAGGAACATGGAGAAGTTGGGGGGAATTAGTCACTATAACTTTCAGTGAGCAAACAATTACAATTAACTCTCGCCCATCTCCTTATAAAAAGTCATCAGTTGCTACTTGGGGCAAAAATAATATTAATATTTCAATAATCAAGAAAGCGTTAAAGTGCAACTAACAAGCAATTCAACAGGACTAAAAACAGTGGGCTGTTCGCTTCGCTTCCATTTTAGCCCACTATTTTTAGCCCGTTAATTGGGCGTTAGTGTTACAAACCATGAGCACCGAAGAAGAATTTTTGGCACTTAAATATGCAGCAGGAATACTGCACACTAATGACATCCTTGAGTATGTTAACTCTCAATTGGATAAAGGCATTTGGTCGGATGTCTTTCTTGAAATATTAGATTGCGAGCCAAAAGTATGGTTAAGTATCTCAGTGCTTTTCGAAAAATACCTAAAAGAAAAAGGTGTTTTAATTCCAACATTAGAAGAAGCAGCAAGAGAACTAGTCGAACATCATGTGCTAATAATTGCCTCGGGCAAAGTAACACCCTCTGTGCATTTTCGAAAGTTACTCGATGAAATTGATAATTATGATTATTACAGTAAAACAAAAGACTATCTCGGAGATAGTCTAGGCATAGAGCAAATGATTGGCTGGTACTACGCTGATTGCTGTACGGTTGATGAAATAAACCAAGGCATTATTGAAGCTTGCAAAGTTTGGGTTTCCAAGTATGCAAAAAAACACTAACAAGCGCATGTTGTCGGACTGGTTTTCCGCTGCGCTCCAAACCAGCCGCAAATGTGGGCGTTAGGCATACAAGGAAGTCATGAGTATTAAATACGTATTGTGCATCACATTTCTATTGTTCTCTGTACAATCTATTGCTGACAAATGTTCAATTGATGAAGCCAAATACGAAAAATTAATTGAAATACATAGTGAAGGCAATGGTAATTTTTTAGTTTCTGCTCCTATTGAATTAGAGTCAAAAAAACTTGTAGCAATGCGCCTGAATGTCAAAGTTAATGAACCATTGGCGCAAAGTGTTCAGGGTGAGCTAAAAATTAATGTTGTTGAGGGGCGCGGGTATGCGCATATCAATAAGCATAGCTCTATAAATTTACAAACTTCGGTAACTGTATTTCACGAAAATTCAACAGGTTGTCCAATCATTACGGTCAAGGTGTTGTAAGTATGCCAAACAAGGCGCTCAAGAGGGAAAATTTACAGTTGGCTGTTTTCACTCCGTTCAACAATTTTAGCCAACTACAAATTTCCCCTTAGCGGGGCGTTAAGCTTCTCGGAGAGTTATGGACAGTATTCAACTACAGAGTAAAACGAAGGCGCTTAAAGGAAGCATTGAGGCGTACTGGTTCGAAAACGAAAATATAGGCTTAGAAAATACGCAGTTTCATCGTATAAGTATTCCTTTAGAGCCTTTTGATTCAGGCTTAGATTACGAAGAACAACCAGTGAAAACCGAAATAATATTGGACTGGTATAAGTTGGGTATCTCATCGCCAGATGACTTAGATGGCCTGAATTTGAAGCACGAGTCATATCCTGATGCAGAAGGTTCAATATATGTTGGTACTGCTCATAATTGGTGTGACGTTAAAAAGTTAGAAATTTTCAAAATTGAAGATGCTAGCTTTTGTGTAGTTGGCGAAATTTATGTCGAATTCGAAAATGAAGGTGTGGCAAAAAACGAGCTATTTAAATTTGAAACTAATGTTGTATTCAGCAAAGCTTAACAAGTGTATGCACACGACAAAAACTGCGTCGCTCCGTTTGTGTATGGGCTTCGCCCATTTTACACAAACTATACACGCCACAGTTTTTGCGTGTGATACAAGCGTTATATGCCATGACTAAATCAGACGCTATATCCAAGTTACTAGCTTCATTCCAAGATGAGCCACAGGTTATTACTCCGAAAGGAAGGACTTATGAGGATTACGTTGAGGAGCGCAAGAAAGACCTCCTTGGGTATGTCATAGAACCTGAAAACGTTGTTGTCGCTTCGGCATGTTTTCCTGAATACTATTTTGAAATGTATCAATCGAATAACGTTTGGGCTATCGCAAAGTGGGAAGACAATTGGCTGCTTACGCTTGAGGCTGAAAACGAATTCGCGTTAGCGTTTGGTGAGAATAAGAATAACCTTATGATGCTAGGTTTCTCTTCTTCTGATGCTCTTGCCGAGTGGTTAGGCTAATGGCATATAACAATCGCCAGCACAAACGCGCCCTTTGGGCGCACGACTCGCAACAAGTTGCTCGCGTGTGTGGCGGGCGTTAAGCCTACAGGGAGTATCGGTGACTAAATTCGAAATTTTAAGCGTTGTTCTCGGTTGTCTCGCCTTGATAGTAAGTTTGACGGTCTGGTTCGGTCAGAGACAAATGCAACGTGAGGCAAATGACTTACAACGTGCAACCTCAGAATTGGCAAAGAAGCAGCTTGAGATACTTTTACGAGAAGAAAAGGGCATGAATACTGCTCGTCTATCCTTCGATATTTTCAAAGATGGCAAAACGTATCGCTTCCGCGTTACCAATATCAGTGATGTTGATGCCAGAGATGTTGAGCTAAAACTTCTGCTCAATAAACCCGAGGATAGCCCGTTGATTGCCTCAGATTACAACAGTAAGTTTCCTGTTCTGAAGCTACAACCTGGCTGCTCAGTCACTTTGATCGCCGCGATACATCTTGGCAGCCCAACAGCTTACAACGCAGTTCTAAGCTGGCTAAATCCGGACGGAAATGAAATAGAAGAAGAAACATATGCGGCATTGTAGGCTTAACAAAGCCAGTCAGCATCGCTCCCGTTGGTCGCTGGACCTCAAACCCGCTTCGCGGTTTTTCGGCCGCGGCTGGCGGCGTTAGGAGACAAAGTGAGTTCAGGAGTGGCGCAAGCTAATAAATTCTACGAGGAAGTAGCGAATACGCAAATCGTCTGGTTTGGAACACTACCAAATGACACACTGTTAGAATTTGACTTGCCCAATGATTCTGTTTCATTTCCCGTATGGTCATCAAAATCTAGAATCCTTCGGTTAAAAAAACTGAACCCAGGTTTACTTTCTAGTGTCGAGCCACGAGGAGTTAAATGGACTGAATTTAAGTGGTAAAAAACTGGTGGGTGCAGACATATCCGTTGAAACTCTAATCAGTCAAGTTGAGGCATTTTGGTAAATGTCTCCTAACAAGTTAAATCATCGGGAAATCCCTCGCAGGCCAAACAACGGCCAAAGCGCTCGGTCTTTCCGCTGTTTAAAGCGTTATAAGCCAAGGAAGAAGAGCGTTGATATCTGAACCATTCAACAGCGTTATTATCATTATTATTTGTCTGCTTGGGGCATTGCATTTTAGTGGCATTATTGGAACATCTTCAAAGTCTCTAACTTTAGTTTGGACAAGAAATAAGCATCCCAAAATACCTAAGATAATAGCTGCTCTTTTTCTTCTTACTGCTGTGATAAGAATTATAGGATTGCTTCTATGAGTGTATTTTTCAACAGTGGATTGGCTTATAACAAAAACATCATGGTAGGAATTTTACTCGCTGGTAAAGCGCTCCTAAAATCCCCATATGTTAAGCGTTATGTTGTGTAATGAAACTTAAGCATATTGCCATTGCCACAGTTTTGCATTTTCTGACACTCGTAATTTTCGGATTTTTGAGTTTAGGTGCAACTATGGGGCTTGGCTTTAAGGATGAATTGACACTTTTCGATGAGATCTATAAGTTCATTTCATTAAATGGAATGAAGGTACTTTCCGGCTACGCTTGGTTTCTATTTCAATATTTTGATGACTTAAATGTAGTGGTGCAGTGGTTGGCATTATTTCTAAATAGTTTAACCCAAGGTGTATTGTTCTTATTCTTATATGGCAAATTTTCTGCGAAATCCACAACATAACAAGGCGCGTCACAAGGAAAACCACTCGCTGGCCTTCGGCCATTGCGCTCACGTTTTCCTGTGCGCTTGGCGTTAGCTTTAAAGGAGAATTATCAGCACATGGATAAATTAAAAATAATAGGTGTTTTGGCTGTGTTTTCATTATCAGCATGTAATTCAACACCACAGAGCAATGTTTCAAATTACAATGCTAAAGGCAATCTTGAATCACCTAAGCCCTCTGGATGTGTTGCGGTAAATCAATTATCAAATCAGCAAAATCCTGTTGATATTTTTACAGGCTTAAACACCTGTATGAGTGATGAAAATTATTCTCAAGCAGCAGAGTTGTATTTTGCTGGGATGAGTTATGGTTACTTCGATACAAAACGAGTATCAGATAAAACTGCTCATCAAGCTATAAGTGTTTTACGTATGAATGTATTTGGCGCTCAACCAAAAGAAGTTATGGATAAGCTGCAAGTTGCACTAGATAAAATATCCTCTGATAATTCTGCAATTTGCAAAAGCCTAACTGATCTCGGTGCTCCTTCCTATAAACCAACTTATATGATTCAACACGGTATGGGGGCATTTACAGGTCAAAGCACCAAAGATGGTTTGGTTGAAAACTTTAATTCAGCCACAGCATGGACAGACTCTTTAGCCACTATAGTTAAGTGTGTTTAAAGCTAACACATATGAGCCTCCCGCCAGTCAATAGGCGAGCTTAACTTATTTGACTGCTCTTGCAGTCAAATTCAAATCAATCAACAAATTCATTTACTTCATCTGTCATTTAGCTGTCAAATCATCCTTTACAGCAAACACATATAGAGGCTCTCTTAGTGCGATCTTTTCACTCCTTTGAAATTTCAGGGGCACTAGACATTTATCGGTTAACCCTAAGATGGCACTATTCAAGTCAGAGGTGCTTTATGCACAGTTAGTTTCAGGGTCATTTAAGGTGTAAACGACTTTATTGATTGTATTTATTAATGCGCGCCAATAAGGTGTCATTCTTTATAAAATCAAGTGCAGGCGATGTAGCTTAAATAGCATTTGGCATAGTGATGATGGTGAGAAGTCATTGCTTCATTAGCCACATCATTCACGGTCATGCTCGCTTCTCTTTTTAAGAGTATCTAGTTAGACGTTCAGCTC
>NZ_JACJEB010000034.1:0-3180 GCF_014163845.1 Shewanella sp. SR43-4
GGCGCCTGGAAATGACCTACTCTCGCATGGGGAGACCCCACACTACCATCGGCGATACTGTGTTTCACTTCTGAGTTCGGAATGGGATCAGGTGGTGCCACAGCTCTATGGTTTCCAGACAAATTTTGTTTATCTAACGCAGTATATTGCATTAAATAATAATTCGGAAAGCTGATTGCTTTTTGAGTCTCTCGCACTGCTTAAGCGCTTCATTCTAATACTAAGTCGTATCAGTAAAACCCATCTGGGTTGTATGGTTAAGCCTCACGGGTCATTAGTACAAGTTAGCTCAACGCCTCACAACGCTTACACACCTTGCCTATCAACGTAGTAGTCTCCTACGGCCCTTTAGAGAGCTTAAAGCTCTAGGGATGACTCATCTTGGGGCTCGCTTCCCGCTTAGATGCTTTCAGCGGTTATCGATTCCGAACGTAGCTACTGGGCAATGCCATTGGCATGACAACCCAAACACCAGCGGTTCGTCCACTCCGGTCCTCTCGTACTAGGAGCAGCTCCCCTCAATCATCCAACGCCCACGGCAGATAGGGACCGAACTGTCTCACGACGTTCTGAACCCAGCTCGCGTACCACTTTAAATGGCGAACAGCCATACCCTTGGGACCGACTTCAGCCCCAGGATGTGATGAGCCGACATCGAGGTGCCAAACACCGCCGTCGATATGAACTCTTGGGCGGTATCAGCCTGTTATCCCCGGAGTACCTTTTATCCGTTGAGCGATGGCCCTTCCATTCAGAACCACCGGATCACTATGACCTACTTTCGTACCTGCTCGACGTGTATGTCTCGCAGTTAAGCTGGCTTATGCCATTGCACTAACCGTACGATGTCCGACCGTACTTAGCCAACCTTCGTGCTCCTCCGTTACTCTTTGGGAGGAGACCGCCCCAGTCAAACTACCCACCAGGCACTGTCCTCAACCCCGATAAGGGGCCAGAGTTAGAACATCAAAACTACAAGGGTGGTATTTCAAGATTGACTCCACTCAGACTAGCGTCCAAGCTTCAAAGTCTCCCACCTATCCTACACATGTAGGTTCAATGTTCAGTGCCAAGCTATAGTAAAGGTTCACGGGGTCTTTCCGTCTAGCCGCGGGTATACGGCATCTTCACCGCAATTTCAACTTCACTGAGTCTCGGCTGGAGACAGCGTGGCCATCATTACGCCATTCGTGCAGGTCGGAACTTACCCGACAAGGAATTTCGCTACCTTAGGACCGTTATAGTTACGGCCGCCGTTTACCGGGGCTTCGATCATGAGCTTCTCCGAAGATAACCCAATCAATTAACCTTCCGGCACCGGGCAGGCGTCACACCGTATACGTCATCTTGCGATTTTGCACAGTGCTGTGTTTTTGATAAACAGTTGCAGCCACCTGGTATCTGCGACTCCCGTCAGCTTAGAGAGCAAGTCTCATCACCAACAGGAGCGTACCTTCTCCCGAAGTTACGGTACCATTTTGCCTAGTTCCTTCAGCCGAGTTCTCTCAAGCGCCTTGGTATTCTCTACCCGACCACCTGTGTCGGTTTGGGGTACGATTCCCGCTAACCTGAAGCTTAGAAGATTTTCCTGGAAGCATGGCATCAACTACTTCATCACCTTAGTGACTCGTCATCAGCTCTCAGCCTGTACATTGAAGTACGTGTTCCCGGATTTGCCTAAGAACACAACCTACCACCTTAAACGCGGACTACCAACGCCGCGCTAGCCTAGCCTTCTCCGTCTCTCCATCGCAGTTAGCGGAAGTACAGAAATATTAATCTGTTTCCCATCGATTACGCCTTTCGGCCTCACCTTAGGGGTCGACTCACCCTGCCCCGATTAACGTTGGACAGGAACCCTTGGTCTTCCGGCGAGGGAGTTTTTCACTCCCTTTATCGTTACTCATGTCAGCATTCGCACTTCTGATACGTCCAGTGTGGGTTACCCCTTCACCTTCAACCGCTTACAGAACGCTCCTCTACCGCGCACTTCTAATGAAATGCACCCGTAGCTTCGGTGGTATGTTTAGCCCCGTTAAATCTTCCGCGCAGGCCGACTCGACTAGTGAGCTATTACGCTTTCTTTAAATGATGGCTGCTTCTAAGCCAACATCCTAGCTGTCTAAGCCTTCCCACATCGTTTCCCACTTAACATACACTTTGGGACCTTAGCTGACGGTCTGGGTTGTTTCCCTTTTGACAACGGACGTTAGCACCCGCTGTCTGTCTCCCGAGTAGTACTCATTGGTATTCGGAGTTTGCAAAGGGTTGGTAAGTCGGGATGACCCCCTAGCCTTAACAGTGCTCTACCCCCAATGGTATTCGCTCGAGGCGCTACCTAAATAGCTTTCGAGGAGAACCAGATATCTCCGAGTTTGATTGGCCTTTCACCCCCAGCCACAAGTCATCCGCTCATTTTTCAACATAAGTCGGTTCGGTCCTCCAGTTGATGTTACTCAACCTTCAACCTGCCCATGGCTAGATCACTCGGTTTCGGGTCTACACCTTGCAACTAAACGCGCAGTTAACACTCGGTTTCCCTACGGCTCCGCTATTCGCTTAACCTCGCTACAAAATGTAAGTCGCTGACCCATTATACAAAAGGTACGCAGTCACGGTCTCAAGAACCGCTCCCACTGCTTGTACGTACACGGTTTCAGGTTCTATTTCACTCCCCTCACAGGGGTTCTTTTCGCCTTTCCCTCACGGTACTGGTTCACTATCGGTCAGTCAGGAGTATTTAGCCTTGGAGGATGGTCCCCCCATATTCAAACAGGATGTCACGTGTCCCGCCTTACTCGTTTTCATCTATGGTTAGTTTTCGTGTACGGGGCTATCACCCTGTGCCGCTGAGCTTTCCAACTCATTCCACTAACACCCCATAGACTTAAGGGCTAATCCCCGTTCGCTCGCCGCTACTAGGGGAATCTCGGTTGATTTCTTTTCCTCCGGGTACTTAGATGTTTCAGTTCCCCGGGTTTGCCTCACAACACTATGTATTCATGTTGTGATACATGCTTATGCATGTGGGTTTCCCCATTCGGATATCGTTAGCTCAAATGCTTATTACTAGCTCGCCAACGCTTTTCGCAAGTTATTACGTCCTTCATCGCCTCTGACTGCCAAGGCATCCACCGTATACGCTTGGTCACTTAACCATACAACCCAAATGAGTTTCAC
>NZ_JACJEB010000035.1:0-4787 GCF_014163845.1 Shewanella sp. SR43-4
CGAACTCAGAAGTGAAACACAGTATCGCCGATGGTAGTGTGGGGTCTCCCCATGCGAGAGTAGGTCATTTCCAGGCGCCTAATAAAACAGCAAGGCCACCTTAATCGGGTGGCCTTTTTGTTTTGCGCCTTACATCTAAGCAATTGGTCAGTGTGGCCAGTATGCCCATGCGAGAGTGGGTAATTCTAGGCGCTAAATACTACAGTAAGGCCACTCTACTCGAGTGGCTTTTTTGTTTTGTGCCTTAAACCTAAGCAATTAGTCAGTGTGGCCAGTATGCCCATGCAAGAGTTGGTCAGTTCCAGACACCTAATTGACTTGAAAGAGTCGTGAAACAGCCCGCTATTATGTAGTGGGCTTTTTTACGTCTGCAATTTGTGCCTGAGAGCGCCTAAGCCATTGACTCGTGTTGATGATATGCCCATAAAAGAGTCGGTCATTAACAGGTTAAATTTGGGATTTACTAGAATAGCGATCATTCACAAGGTGGATCAATACAAGTTTATTAGTCATTGTTGACTGTAATTCACTCAGTTATCATTTGTTTTTAGTATAGCTCTGCAAACTGTGACATATATGATGGCTCTTCGATGTCTGATGGCATTATTCACAGCATGTTTTTCCGGTTAATCATGGTAATTTATTATCTAATTCCCTGCTACAATAGCGTTATATTTTTGAATTTGATGTCTGTCTATGCCTATCTCCCTTACTGCATTAAACACACTCGGCCTCAATCAGCATTGCGCTTCTTTAGTTGAAGTCACTAGCAAAAATGAGCTAATCACTAGATGTATTGAGTTGTATCAACAACAAAACCCAATGCTTATACTTGGTGGCGGCAGTAACCTGGTATTTACTGATGACTTTCAGGGAACGGTTGTCAAGGTGAGTACTACGGGGATTGTGATTGATCAAGACGATGACTTTTATTATCTCACTGTACAAGCGGGAGAAAATTGGCATCACTTGGTTGAGTATTGCCTTTCGAGAGAGATTTATGGTTTAGAAAATATGGCCCTGATCCCTGGGACTGTTGGCGCCGCTCCTATACAAAATATTGGTGCTTATGGTGTTGAATTTAATCGGTTCTGTCATCAGATTCAGTTTTTACAACTGGATACCGGAAAGTTAGTCCATTTTGATAATGACCAATGTCACTTTGGCTATCGCGAGTCTATTTTTAAACAACAGCTTAAAAACTTAGCTGTTATCACTGAAGTGACTTTAAAGTTAGCTAAACAGTGGCAAGCCGTTACCAACTATGGTCCACTGCAACATTTAGATCCTGCAACTGTGACCGCGAGACAAATTTTTGATTGTGTTTGTCATGTTCGCCAATCTAAGCTACCTGATCCTAAAAAGTTAGGTAATGTGGGCAGTTTCTTTAAAAATCCTGTGGTATCAAAAGATGTCTATAATACCCTTAAAACTCGTTATGCTGCTTTAGTGGGTTACCCACAAGGTGATGATCATTATAAACTTGCTGCCGGCTGGCTGATTGAGCAAGCTGGGTTGAAGGGCTTTAATATAGGTGATGCAGCGGTTCATCAAGAACAAGCTTTGGTTTTAGTTAACCTTGGTAATGCTTCAGGTAAAGAAGTATGCCAATTAGCGCTGTACGTCATCCAGACGGTTTTTAATAAGTTTGGCGTTAGATTACAACCTGAGCCAAGGATTCTGGGTTCTGCTGGGGAGATAGATATAAATGAATGAACATTGGTCTCGTAAACGTCAAATTTTAGCTTGTTTGCATCATGAGCATTTTGTCTCTGGTGAGGTGATCGCGCAATCTCTATCGCTTACTCGGGCGGCGATTAATCAGCATATCGACGCATTAAAAGATTATGGCATTGAAATCTACAGCGTAAAGGGGAGAGGTTATAAGTTAGCGACGCCAATGTCCTTAGTAAATGAGTCAATTCTTGTCAATAATGTTGATGGCCGCTGTTTTTATTTTGATGAAACAACAAGCACTAATGCTTTTTTACTTGGACATACTAGTGAGCTTAAATCGGGTGATATTTGCATCGCTGAATATCAATCTGCAGGCAGAGGTCGAAGAGGCAGGAAATGGTTGTCTCCCTACGGGCACCATATTTATGCATCCATGTTCTGGCGTTTACATAGCGATATTAGCAAAGCAAGTGGCTTAAGCTTAGTGGTTGGTTGTTCTATTGTTAAGGCTTTATCAGCGTTTGGGGTTGAGGGGCTAGGTTTAAAATGGCCGAATGACATTTATCTAGAACATAAAAAATTAGCAGGGATTTTAGTCGAAATAGCCCACTCATCTGCGCAACAAACCGAGCTTGTAATTGGTTTTGGCATTAATATGAGTATGTCTGCAGAACAAGGCGGGCTTATTGATCAGCCCTGGAGTGATCTCTCTAGTTTAATGAGTATGCCAGATAAAACCGAGCTATTGATCCAACTGCACAAAACCCTTAAAACTGATCTTCAGTTATTTGAGCAAAAAGGGTTGGGCGCTTTTTTGGATCGCTGGAATAAGTATGATTTATTTGCTAATCGCGATGTTTCATTAATCATGGCACCCAATTGTGTGAACGGTATTTGTCGAGGCATCGATGAGCAAGGTGCTTTATTGCTTGAAACTGACCAAGGTATTAAGCGCTATTTAGGTGGTGAAATCAGTCTTCGAGCAGCGATATAGGCAATAATGATGTGGGTTATACAAGGTGATTTTTACAGCAGTTTAGGCCTGCTTGACGCCTGCCTAAGCTTGTAGGATGTCGTTTTTCTACTCAATGAGACTATGAAATAATATAGTAGAAAGACTCAAATACTGCCGAAGGAGGCGACTAAACGGTTGTTTGTTATTTTTATACAATCAGCTGGTTATAAGGTATTTGCTTAGAATGACTAAGTGTCACACCTTATGGCGTACTTTTGAATATTGAGTGAGTCCGTTATATCGAACAAGTCTTACTAAATAACGCCTAATAATAGGCGCATATAGTGTTATTTGCGCAGTAAAACCCGATCCATTAAGTGGTTGGGGCCTTTTTGTAAAATCAGGTGAGCTCGCTCGCGTGTCGGCTGAATATTTAATGATAAATTTGGGCCATTGATGGTGTCCCAAATATTGGCAGCAATTACATTCGCTTCATCATCGGTCAAAGAAGAGTAGTGATGAAAGAATGAGTTTGGGTCACTAAACGCCCCTGTTCTAAATTGCAAGAATCGTTGTTTATACCAATCTTTAAGCAATGACTCATCGGCATCAACATAAATCGAGAAATCGACAAAATCTGATACAAAAGGTCTTCTGGTGTCGATTGGGGTATCTAAACCCGTTTGCAGTACATTTAAACCTTCTAAAATCAAAATGTCAGGTTGGCGAATAGCTTGATGTTCATCGTGACATCTATCATAAGTGACATGAGAATAAAGTGGTGCCAATATCTCTTTATTTCCAGCTTTAACAGCCGATATAAATTCGACTAACATTTTCATGTCATAACTTTCAGGAAAACCTTTACGCTGCAGTAGTCCTTTACGCTTTAAATCTGCTAATGGATATAAAAAACCATCAGTAGTGACTAAATCAACTTTAGGATGCTCGGGCCAACGCTGTAATAACGTCTGTAAGATGCGTGCTGTGGTGCTCTTACCGACAGCTACGCTTCCTGCGATACTAATAATGTAAGGACCTGGAGAAGCTTTCTGTTCAAGAAACTTATCAAGAACGAGTCCACGCTGTTGTTTAGAGCCGACAAATAAATTCAGTAAACGGCTGAGAGGAAGGTAAATGTCAGTGACTTCATCTAAAGACAGCTTTTCATTCATACCACGCAGGTTTTCTAATTCAGCCTGACTCAATGTGAGTGGCACTGATTTGCGTAATTCAGCCCAATGCTCGCGCTGAAAAGCAAAGTAGAGTGCATCTTGTATTGAGTTAATTGGGTTCATAACCATTCCTCTAGGTTGGTCAGGCACATTACACTATCGTATAAATGGCGACAATAGTTTGGTTCTCATTTGTCTTCATCACTAATTACATTTGCCTACTAATCACTCTTTTTGCGCTAAACAAGTGCAAAAAAACGTCATTTGAAACTTTTTTTAGTTTTTTTATCATTTTACTCTTGCACTCTGGGGCACATTTACCTAATATCCGAACCCGAAATGATACGCCGGCATAGCTCAGTTGGTAGAGCAACTGACTTGTAATCAGTAGGTCCCGAGTTCGACTCTTGGTGCCGGCACCATTTTTCTGGAGGGGTTCCCGAGTGGCCAAAGGGATCAGACTGTAAATCTGACGGCTCAGCCTTCGAAGGTTCGAATCCTTCTCCCTCCACCATTTTCTAGGTAGTTAGGTAGCCTAAACAGGTTGCGCGGATGTCGTATAATGGTATTACTCCAGCCTTCCAAGCTGATAACGCGGGTTCGATTCCCGCCATCCGCTCCAAATTTGTTCGCTGATACGGCTCAGTTGGTAGAGCGCACCTTTAATGAGGGTGAGTCGGCAGTGCGAATCTGCCTATCAACACCAGCTTGTCATGAATAAACTTCCTAACCCTAAATAATCGATTCGATGTCATTTAATGCATCGGATTTTTACTATATGTGTTTTCATCACCAAGATAATTGGACTGAGGCAATACCATGGCAAAAGCTAAATTTGAACGTAACAAGCCCCATGTAAACGTGGGCACCATCGGTCACGTTGACCATGGTAAAACAACTTTAACAGCAGCAATCTCTGCCGTTTTGTCTAAAACTTATGGTGGTGAAGTTAAAAACTTCGCTCAAATCGATAACGCTCC
>NZ_JACJEB010000036.1:0-4512 GCF_014163845.1 Shewanella sp. SR43-4
CACACTTCTCACACTTCTCACACTTCACACAAAAAAACATCGGACTGTTTACTTTGGGTACATAAACGCTTGGATTTGATTTAACGTCAGCTGTGGCGTAGCCCCATGAGACTGAGCAACCATAGCACCCACTGCACAAGCAAAATCAATCGCATACTGCGGATTAGTATCAGTGCACAATTGATACAGTAACGACCCTAAAAAAGAATCTCCGGCGCCAACGGTATCAACTACATTGACTAAATAACCTGAATTATAATACTTCTTCCCAGCAATACTCAGTAATGCACCATGACTGCCTTTGGTGACACATAAATAATCGGTATGGGTTTGGACAGCAATAAACTCGAGATTTTGCTCAAGTGAGTGAAATGGCGAGCCCATGGCCTTAGCGATTTCGTAGAGTTCATCATCATTGAGCTTAATAAAATCTGCTTGCTTCATTAACTCGACAATACTCTCAAGTTGATAATGTGGCGCACGAAGATTGACATCAAACACACTAAATTTGGCTAAACCTACCAGCGCCGTTAATGTACCAAGTGACACCGCACTTCGACCGATTAAACTGCCAAACACCAACACATCTGAACAATGAACAAGATCGATGATAGCGTCAGTTAATGCGATATTGTCCCACGCAGTATCCGCGACGATGTCATAAGACGCCGAACCACTTTTATCTAAGCTCACTTGCACTGTACTGGTACTTTTTTCGGTATCAATGGCGATACAATTCCGATTAACGCCGCGTTCATCAATGAAAGCCAATAATTCATGACCCAATTGATCGTCGCCAACCGCACTGATCATTGCCCCTTTAATCCCCAAGGCGTTGAGTCTGACACAGACATTTAACGGCGCGCCGCCAACGCGTTTACCGTCAGGAAAACAGTCCCATAATACCTCACCAAAACAGCTGATATTGATATCTTCGGTGGCTTTATGATTGATTAATATACTGTTCATCACTATTCCTTAGCGTCTAATCTTGCTTGCATAATGGTTTTAATCTCACTTTCTGGTGCATATAAGGCCGCAATCGCTTGGCGATAATCTTGGCAAAAGCTTGCTTGATGACAAAGATC
The DNA here is from genome assembly GCF_014163845.1 of Shewanella sp. SR43-4. Classification (NCBI taxonomy): domain Bacteria; kingdom Pseudomonadati; phylum Pseudomonadota; class Gammaproteobacteria; order Alteromonadales; family Shewanellaceae; genus Shewanella; species Shewanella sp. SR43-4. The sequence goes on from NZ_JACJEB010000036.1 coordinate 1,089, forward strand.
ACCAAATAAATCGCTTAACTGTAAAAAAGCCAACGGATCTTGCGACGTCTTGCTGGCAAAATCGTGTAATTGCGGTGCCATTTGGTCACTAATCGCTAATGTCTGCCCCTGCTGATCGACGCGCTTATCACTGTATAAACACCATGCCGCAATCACTAAAGTCGCCAATGAGCTATCGCGGCCTAAGGCGATATTTTCATTAATCGATGCAATGATAAATTTAGGCAATTTTGCCGAACTTTCTGAGCAAATACGCGCCAAACTGTCTTTAATGTTCGGATTGGCAAAACGTTCAATTAAGGTGTCTTTGTATTGGGTTAAATCAATCCCTTCAAGTTGTTCAATTAACGGCGTGACTTCATCGTCCATAAAGCGGCGTAAGTAGCCTGCAAATAGTGGATCAGATACTGACTCATCAATGGTGGCAAAGCCATGGATAGAGCCTAATAAACCTAATACTGAATGGCCAGCATTTAATAAGCGGATCTTCATTTTTTCAAACGGAGTAACATCAGCCACAAATTGTGCACCGACATTATCTAACGGTGGACGACCATCACTAAAATTATCTTCAATGACCCATTGGCTAAACGCTTCACACGTGATCGGCCATTGATCATTAATACCTAAGGTACTGGCAACATAGTCAATGTCGGCTTTGGTGGTCACTGGGGTGATACGATCTACCATCGCATTAGGAAACGAGACATTGTCTGCTATCCATTTGCCTAATTGAGTATCGTTTTTATTCACAAATGCCAACAGCATTTTACGAGTCATATCACCGTTATGCTGAATATTGTCACAAGACTGCACCGTAAAAGGTTTCATCCCTTTGATTTTACGTTGCTTCAATGCGGCAGTTAGATAACCAAATGCGGTAATAGGATCTTCTGGATGACTCATGTCATGAATAATATCTGGGTTAGAGTAATCAAACTCACCCGTAGCAGGGTTAAAGTTATAGCCCCCTTCAGTAATTGTCAGTGACACAATTTTAGTATGTTGATGTATCAATCGATCAATCACGGCTTGCTTATTTTCTGGTGCGAACAGAAAATCAATCATAGCACCAATCACTTGATGATCAATCTGACCATTCGGATGACGCACGGTTAAACTGTATAAGTAGTCTTGTTTAACCAACACATCACGTAAACTACGATTGGCTTCTAATAAACCAACGCCACAAATAGCCCAAGATTCAGAGCCCGGCTGTTTTAATAACTCATTAATGTATACCGCTTGATGAGCACGGTGGAAACCGCCAACACCAATGTGAACGATACCTGCTGTTAACTTACTACGATCGTACCTAGGTACATCAACATCACTAGGTAAAGTGGATAAACATTGTTGATTTAAGGTCTTAAGTGGAACGCTTACTTGTTGAGCGTGATGCATATACATGCCTCATAAAATAATAAATGATGGAACTGAATGTTATTTGAACCAAATAACACTTCAGACTAAGACTCATTTGCCGTTGTTCGTATAAATCTTGGTTCAGCAGTATGATAATTTAATTTTTTATGTCTTCTTAATGCGACATAAGAACAACTAAAATAAATAACAGTACAAACCAGGCAGATGGTTTCAAACAGTGATTTATTAACGGCATAGATCTCCATCGTTGGGCTATAAAACATCACTCTTGCCGCCAAAATGCTAATCATAACTAATGAGAAAAATGCAAAACCATTGAGTAATTTCGTTAATTTACTGTGGTCTTCAACGTGAGGATTATCACCTTTGGCCATAGTATCCTGATATTGTGCAATTTGCTTTTGCTCTATTTCATCAGCTTTAATATGTTCAGAATAATCCAAACCTGCACCATATTTATTAGCTAATAAAGTATAAATAATAATGGTGAATATCCATGTAGGAATAAACAAATAATAAAATGAAATAATATCAAGCGTATTTAGGCCAAAACCAAACACGAGTGCTAATGCCCAAGATGCAATTGCCGGAGTGCTCTTGGTTAAGTTTTGATATTTAGCCCAATAACGAGTTAAACCAATCTTAGGAAATAACACGTGTTCAGCAAACACTATGCCTCCCACAGGAACGACTAATAAACCAGCGTAAGTCAATAAGGGTAACATCTGAGTAAATACAAACGGGAAACAGGCAATCACCATGGTCACAAGACCGACTATCGCAGTAGTCCGTTCACGAGATTGTTTAACAAATATCGACTGTGCAGCTAATCCTGCGCGATAGAGATTGGCGTTAGCAGTAGTCCAACCGGCAATAATAATAATCACAAAGCCAGAAAAACCTAGAGCTTGATATGCCACATCACCAGGATCGAGTTGACTAATAGTGGTCTTAAGTATGACGGCAGTCCCCGCCCCCATAATACCTGCGGAGATCCACGCTAAGTAATGACCAAAGAACATCCCGACACCTGATAATAAACCATAACTTTTACGTTTAGCGAAACGAAAAATTGCCATATCAATCAAACCGAAATGAGTAATTGAATTGGCGGCCCATGCAAAACCAATCACTTCGAGCAAGCCAATACCAGGCTCGCCTTTATCATTTAAGCCCGTCCAGATTGAACTATCACCTATCGTCATAAAATCTTGCCAGCTATTGAGAGTGGTGCTACCAATCACATGATTTGATAACGCTGGGAATAACGAAAAAGAACCCGCGATGAAGATAACAAATAACCAAGGCGCACAGATTTTAGAAAAATCTGCCACAGTCGAGAAACCATACATGGCGACCACAACAACAATTGAGCCAACGGCTAATACAATCATCACAAACCATAGACTACTGGGATACCAATTTAACTGTGCGGGAATATCAAACAAGAAGCGAACTGCAGTGGATGATACAGTGATCATTGCTGCCGATATCACCGAAAAGATCACCACGTTTGCCCAATTATAAAGCTTAGTCATCGAATCGCCGGCAATTTTATTTAAGTAATTATATAAACTTAAACGCGTTTCGACCGCAATTGGTGCAGTTAATAGCCACCATGAACACATGGCTAGTAGGTTACCAATAAGTAAGCCTAAAAGAATATCAATGGTCGACGCCCCTAAAGCGACAAACGTTGCCCCAATAACAAATTCAGTTGCGGCAACATGCTCCCCAGCATACAAACCTGCAAAATGTTTCCAACCGTGCAATTTATTTTTGGCAACGGGAAGTTGCTCTTCATTCATCAGTTTGAATGAAGCCTCATGTTGACTTATTGTCATTATTTTTATTTCCTGTTTAGGAGATAAGTAAAACCCTCACCTAAAAACGATGATAAAGTGATACTGTATAACCTTTACTGACTATTTATTATTTCGCTTGAGTAGAAATAATAACCCCATTTATATTTTTATCGTCCTTATTAATGACTAAAGTATTAGTATTAGTAAGATTATGGATGCTAACTTACTCGCTG
>NZ_JACJEB010000037.1:0-3857 GCF_014163845.1 Shewanella sp. SR43-4
AAGCATAATGATTGAATAGCCCGCCATTCCTAAAAAGAATGCGGGAAGAATATAGAGAAAAAACCAATCTTCTTTTTTCGGCTCAATACTTTGATTCAACACTGTATCCTTGTGCAACTAACGCCAGCAGCTGCGGGCGCCTTGTAGTGACGAAGGAACGAAAAGGCGCTCCGACAGACTGCGTTTGTTATGTGCATTGGCTATTGATTACATTTATTAAATTATCATCACCAGCTTCGTGAAGCCAAATGCACCAGAATTTTATTTCTTGACCTGCCTGACTGTAAACTACCCACTCTCCAGTTTTGTTTTTCTTTGAAAGAGACGAAATCAATGATTTGTACATAACCTCGCTAGACAGAGGTTGACTTGCTAACTTTGTCTTTCTTGCATGATTTACCCAGTTTTCAGTAATGCATGACGACTGAGCAAAATGAGCATGGTTTACATCGAACCCGACTTTCTTAGATATATTTTTCAAGATACCTCTAGAAATACCAGCCTTACATACTTGCTCCATAACTTCATAAACAGATCTAATTGGTGATGCAAAAGTAAGGTCATTTATTACAAGGTAACCTTGATAAAGCATTCTTGATAACTGATGCCGCATATACTCGGATACAAAGTTTCCTTGGCAATGGTAATTGATGGCTTCGAGTATTTGATCTGAGTTTTCCTCATAAGACCATTTAGATTCACTTTCGATATTTCTAATAATTGGCACATCTAGTGATCTGATCAACTCATCCATATTTAGGGCTCGATGATTGTAGGCACATAACGCCCTTGTTAACTGGCGCGTAGGTTGGCTTTGTTTTTGCGCCTTTTCTTTTGCAAAAACAATGACAACCGTTATGCGTCCAGTTGAACGACTTGTTATACCAACTTTACCAGTTCACTAGTTTGAATTGCTGTAATTTTCACGCCAAAACTTGTAACCTCTGGCAATGTACAATTGTGGTGCATACGAATTGCTTCTCCTGATGCATGTTCTTTGTTATGCGTAGTATGCGCATCAGAAACCAATTCGATAGAATAGCCTAAGCTTGCAGCTCGTCTAACGGTCGTGTCTACACAAAACTCTGATGCATAACCAACTACGATTAAGTGCTCCACTTTGTTTCTTTTAAGAACACTTTCTAAGTTAGTTCTCAAAAATGAGTCAGGCGTAGTCTTACGCACAACAATATCACTTTCTTTAATAACCAAGTCGCCTTGTAACTGCCAACCTTTGCTTTCATATTCCATTATGCTTTCAGCTTGTTCATGCTGGATATATATAACTGGATAATCAGAATTTCTAGCCCAGTTAGTCACTGTATTAATTTTTTCTAATACATTGTTAACGTCAAAAGGTCGAGGTTCAGGATCGAACAACCCCCTTTGAACATCAATAACCAATACTGCAATTGTCATAAGACCCCTTTATGTGGTTGGTATAACGCCCGCTTAAGCGGAAAAATATAGCTGGCTAAAATGTTGAACGGAGTGAAAACAGCCAGCTGTATTGTTTCCGTTTGAAGCGCTTGTTATGTGTTCAACCACCATACCCATTAATGTTCGTCAATTCGAAGTTCTTCATTTTCTACAACAGCTCGTATAGATAAAGTACACAAATCACTTTGGTAAACACAAAGCCGTGTGAACCAAACAGGTTCATCTTCAGGTGAGTCTATTCGTTTTTTTAAATCTATAATACCGTATTCATACATTATAGGTTTTTGAAAAAAATTGACTTTAGAGCCACTCGAATAACTTAATTGGCGACAGATTAATGACATATACCGCTCTAGTTTTTCCTTTTTAAAAGAGCTAATGCCATACTTTTTATTACGATTAACTTTATCGTGAAATAAATCAAAATTAACTTTATGGGAAAAAAGGTTAAAGAATACTTTTTCATCTCTAGTTTCGCACGCTGAATTTACCTTATCGACAAAAGAAACCACAATAGAAGTATCTATGTACTCTACATTTTCGGTGGAATAAGCAATCCCATCAGTCTGACCGCTAGAGTCTTTACTGAAGGAACTAAATGAGGTGACTAGCAACATACATAATACGACAAACTTCATATATACATCCTTATATTAATGAACACATAACGCCTCTAATAAACGGCACAAACTTGTTGGCTATACTTGCGAGGTACGAGCCAAAGCCAGCGAGTTTGTGTCCGGTTGATTGGATTGTTATATGCCGATTTAATCACCCGAACTTGACACTCCGATACTGTCTTGTGAACCGCCGCCAAACGAACCACCACTTGGTTTATTGTTATCAGAATCATGACTACGATTAAACAACCATAAACCAATAGCACCAAAAAAAGGAATCAACCAAACAACTATTACCTGCGCAATTTTCTGGAAACGGTTCAAGTCACTACGTTTAAAAAGATAAATACTCACAGAAAAGTTTAGAGAAACAAGAGCTACAATACTAACGAATAGATAATCCATATTCTTAATAACTCCTTAGGCATATAACGCCCAACTAAGGGGCTGATAATTGTTGGCTAAAATGTGAAACGAAGTGGAACTGAGCCAACTGTTAGCAGTCCCGCTTTAGTTACTTGTTAGCTGTACTACCACCCAAATAATGTCTTTGTACGAACACCAAATGTAGCGTTACAAATAACGGAGCGATAATAAAAGGCAACAAATACAAGCTTGTACCACCAACAGAGTAACTTGCCACTGCCGAAGATAAAACACCTAACACTATATATATTTTGAGCCTTTTAGGTTTCGTATTTTCTTGCTCAGGGTGCAAAGTTAATACAAGTAAACTTATTGCTCCCCAGAATCCAAGCAAGCCTCCAGCAACTAAGAAAGCAAACAATATAGATGACGAATGCCCAGCAAATAAACCTATTAGAATTGCAGGACTAAAAATCACTCCTAAAGTGAGAATAAGCAAAGATGGCGCGAAGCCAATCATAAACTCTAAAATATATAGCGATCTCTTAAGTTTCGTCATGTACAGCTAACGCTTGGCTCTGGGGCTGCATGGAGCGCAGCGTAATGCAGTCCCAAGCAGCCATTTGTTACGTGCTGATTTTGCACAGATGTTTGATTGTTTTTTCATGTTCTTTACCCACCAAGCCAACATCTTGATGAAAGCGAAACCCTGATCTCTTAACTTTAGCCGCATCAAGCGCCTTTTGAGCTTCTGAACCATCATTATTGATCAATGCTTTAGAAGCATGCCACTTGTAATAGTCAAGAGGAAACGTAAGCCTATCAACATGCTCATTAAGCACATCGACGGCATTGGCGTACTCGTTTTCAATTTTTTGAGTTGCCACCAAATATGGATAATCAAGGTACACCCCAGTCTGGTAGTTTGGGAATTCTCTTTCCCTACCAAGCACTTCTTTGAAAGCAGAGATACACCCATCCAGATCGTTTAGCGTCTTACACGCGTTTGCTTTTGCCAATAACGCACGAATGTCATCAAATTGGTCTTTTCTTGATTCGAAGTATTCATTGACCAAGCGAAGTGATACTTCTGGATAAGTATCAGCCAAAGTGAGAGCTTGGATTACTAAATATTGATCTCGCTGCGTTCTCGTTCGCTTCAATTTCGAATAGAAATGCTCTTCGATAGAGGCGTTCCAATTTTCATTTCTGTACCAATCTTCAGATGACACTGTGAATCCTTAGCACGTAACAGCTTATTGATTAGCAGCAGGATAACCTCCTGCTTTCTTGTAAGTTTCTTCGTCAAAATATCACTTGTAAGTGTTTGTTGTAAATATATTATTTAACAAAAAATACAGGTTAAATATGACAATTTAGCAGATAAAAAAGATGCATAGGTGTTTACGAGGTCTGCATAGCACTTTTATA
>NZ_JACJEB010000038.1:0-2982 GCF_014163845.1 Shewanella sp. SR43-4
CTGTGGCACCACCTGATCCCATTCCGAACTCAGAAGTGAAACACAGTATCGCCGATGGTAGTGTGGGGTCTCCCCATGCGAGAGTAGGTCATTTCCAGGCGCCTAATTTCTCTTTTACGAAAGAGTATGTTCCAAGAAGTAATTTGCTGATATGGCTCAGTTGGTAGAGCGCATCCTTGGTAAGGATGAGGTCCCCAGTTCGATTCTGGGTATCAGCACCAAGAGTTATCTAGTGTAATGTCCTAGAAAAGAGTTTGTCTGGAAACCATAGAGCTGCGGCACCACCTGATCCCATTCCGAACTCAGAAGTGAAACACAGTATCGCCGATGGTAGTTTGGGGTCTCCCCATGCGAGAGTAGGTCATTTCCAGGCGCCAAATAAAACAGCAAGGCCACCTTAATCGGGTGGCCTTTTTGTTTTTGCCTAAAGTTGTTCTCAATGTGAATCATTAGCTAGTGTGGATGATATGCCCATGCCAGGGTCGTTTGTTTTCCCAGCGATAAAGAATACTGCAAGGCCACCTTAATTGTGTGGCTTTTTGTTTTGTGTCTAAAGTTGTTCTCAATGTGAATCATTAACCAGTGTGGATGATATGCCCATACCAGAGTCGGTTATTTTCCCGGCGCTAAATAACACTGCAAGGTCACTTTAATCAGGTGGCCTTTTTGTTTTGTGCCTAAAGACTTCTCAATGCGAATCGTTAACCAGTGTGGATGATATGCCCATGCGAGAGTAGGTCATTTCCAGGCGCCAACTAAAACAGCAAGGCCACTCTAACCGAGTGGCCTTTTTGTTTTGTGCCTATAGTCTTTCTCAATACGAATCATTAGCAAGTGTGGATGATATGCCCATGCCAGGGTCGTTTGTTTTCCCAGCGATAAAGAATACTGCAAGGCCACCTTAATTGTGTGGCCTTTTTGTTTTGTGTCTAAAGTTGTTCTCAATGTGAACCATTAACCAGTGTGGATGATATGCCCATGACAGAGTAAGTTATTTTTAGGCACCTAGTTGACTTGAAATCGTCGCGAGATAGGCCACTATTTTGTTGCGGCTGTCTTGTGTCCAAAATTTGAGGGAATGGTCGTTGATAGCATTACATAATAGTATGTTTATATACCTATGCCAGAGGCGGTTATTTTATACGCTTAATTGATGTAAAAATCTCTGAGAAATTGAAGATGCGTTTAATGCATGTCATTTTTCGGTTGAAAACAATGATCGCACATGATCAATAAAAATCTATGGTCGATAACCCTGAGATAGCTGATTATTTCCAGGCATCTAATTAAGGTGAGTGAGTCGTGACACAGCGGGTTATAATGCAGTGGTTTTTATGGCTGCAGTTTGAGAACTCAAAGTACTTGAGCTATATAATCAAATATGACACTCGTATCGTGTATGTCGCTATGAGTAACAAGCTTTAATAAGAGCCGGAGCGAGGATGGATGAAGGTCCTGCGTTTATTAAACAAAGCTAGTAAGATAAGGTACTAGAAAATCAGCTTAGATGCTCGTCGTCACTAGTAGTTTTTAGCCTGTTATTTATGGCTTTATATTATCTCTTATTAAAGTCTAGTAACCATTTACTCATACTGCTGGTCTGTGGTGACATGCTGTTGATTTGACATTGTTCGTTGCTAACCTTCGCCGTTAATCTTGATGTTTCAGGTTTCATTTAATTAATAGGTTTCTGATGTTATTCATCTCTTTCTTGTCTACAAATCAAAAGTTATTAAATTGAAGCCGTACCAACCAGCTAGCCCACTATATCTAAGTATTATTTACCTATCTAAGCCGCAGTGAATTCAAATCCTTGACACAGTACCGTCTTAGATGTGTTCCTAAATAAGCCATCAGTTTTGCCTATCAGGCAGAAATTCTGCTACCCGTAATAATTGTTTAGCTCCTCAGTCTTACTAAGCTATCGATAGGTAAACTCATCGTATTCAAGCTGGCGATAGTATATAGCAACATTATGGCAAGTTAGAATGATGCTCGATAATGTAAATTACGCACTAAAGACTATTATGAAAAACGCCACCTCTTCAAACTAAGCTTGGCTTTGCCATATTATTTTTGTGTGGATTCTATCAATGTAATCACTTAAGTAAACGATACAAAGATTGTTATACAATTTGGTGACGTGACAATCAACATATCAAGATTGATCATCGCTTTGTTAAAATCCACAGTCATCTATATCTGCATCCTTTAAAGTAACTCTTTTTAAATATGCCGCAAGTCTATTCAAATATTCAGTTATGGTTCCTATTCGTCGTTAATAAGAACGACTCCAAAACTTGTCACTTACATTGAGTAACTTTATATAAATATCCCTTTGCTGTTTAAGGCAGAGTTTACCCATAGGATGATTCCTCAATCTTCTATGAGCACGTTAAGTGTCACTGCACACATCCAAGATCAACTCGTAAAACTCATAGTTAGTCTATATACAGTCGAATATAATCAAGTCTATTTAAATCAGCTCAGTTTTACATACTATCAATATAGGCCGCTTAACCTAACTAAGGGCCATTAAGCTATTAACATGGGTGAGAGTTTTTGTTTTTGGACCGATTGCACTCGACTCATTAAGCATGCATATAAATAAATGATACTTTTAATCGTGGTCTACATAGGATTTTACTATTCAAGTCACTTTGCTACTTAGGATATTTTATCGCTTACAACCTCTTAATTGTGGATAAATCTGTGAGTAAGATGTTCTTAAGCTGGTGCTAACTTAAGTATAAAAATTAATTCATAAATATGACAAAAAAGGCCTTGCACAAAATCTTGTGGTGCCTATAATGCGCATCCACTGACACGGCAGACAGCGAAAGCGGTCACCGAGTTGGGTTGAATTAAGTGCTTCAAAACACTGGATTCAAGGCGAAAAGAAAGTTTGAAAAAACACTTGACGCCGACACGGGAAAGCGTAGAATACGCACCCCAAGCCAACGACCTAGCGTCTTACGGCGA
>NZ_JACJEB010000039.1:0-2591 GCF_014163845.1 Shewanella sp. SR43-4
ACGATGATTTGACAGCTAAATGACAGACGAAGTAGATGAATTTGTTGATTGATTTTAATTTGACTGCAAAAGCAGTCAAATAAGTTAGGCTCGCCTATTGACTGGCGGAAGGCTCATATGTGTTATGTTGCAGTTAAAAACTACTAGGAATTAATAATAGTGAGATAAACAACGTAAAAATACAAAGCCAATAAACATTACTATATTTATTACTTTTATGCATGAATCTAGCAACACCCCAAACTAACAGCGAGGGTAATGCAAACATATTGGTTCCTAGTACAGAATAAACACCTATTACACCTTCTGTTTCTAAACGCCACCACTGCTTAATAAGTAAATCAGCTAGTAGATATACGCACCAAATGGATGCCAATAAATACAGCGATTTTGCCACCTTAACTTTTAGATTACTCAAGAGTACGTCCATGCAACATAACGCTGCAATAAGAGGCGAGCGATAGTGAGTCCAGCCCACGTTTTTTGTGGGCGATTTTTAATTGCCTTGTTATGCATGGGGTGAAGACTCCTCTATAAGTTGGGAAGCAAGCTGTTTTTGGTCAACACCTTGTTTATATGCGGTGATTATTTCTAAGTAAACAGCCTTAGATTCTTCTCTATTAAAAATCTCGATAAACTTTTCCTCGACGAGATCCTTTAAAGTGAAAGAACTACCACCTAGACCATGCCCCCAGCCCTCTGAAACACCAAATGGTCTCTCTGAATCAAGGCACACAGACAGAACTTTTGGATAAGAGCCATGGTGCCCTCCTTTCCAATCACCATTAACAACAACTATATCCGTATAAGTATTCATATTTACATTGCATAACGCCCTGCTAAGGAGTAGTTGCGAGTGTTGTTGGCGAAGCCAGCGAGTAACTGTCCCGCAGCGTTTTTTGCTGCGAACTTGAGCAGTTTGTTATATGCCGATAGGCGATGAATCATGCCATACATCCTCAACACCATCAGCAACCAAAAATCTATAACCAGAAGGTAAACCCAAATATTGTTCAATTTCTGGTAAGTAATCATTGATGTGGCTCACGTGCAGTGGTTTAAAGAAATCTGGATCGTTACTAAGTTCTTCACCACACCAAATATACCAACCACAACTTCCATTTTCAGCAATGTGGCGCAGGCCGTTGATAGGAAGTTTACCGATAGTTTCAATCGCAATACCTAGTTTATCACCACTAAGACAAGGCGAAAATTCCGTTTCAAATTTGGCGCACATATCTTGCTGGCTAGCCATAATGTTCCTTAGGCATATAACGCCCAATTAAGCAGCCCGAAACGCACTGGCTCACTTTCCGCATTGCTCTGCAACACCAAACCCGACGCAAACCAAAAGTGCTGAGCGTTGAGGGTCTGCTTGAATTGTTTGTTATACGTTTACTCAAAGGCTGCGCAGTTGAAGCCTTGTAGCATCATGCCTGTATCTTGGTTAATTTTGCTGCTAATAACTTGGTTCACTTTAACAAATGCGGAATATTCTTGGTCGACTCGATTTAAAGGCTTCCCATACAGTACACGTGTATTACCACCATCCGTTGCGACAACTTTATGCCCCCAAACAGGGTCTTCATCTAGCAACAAGTTGTCTTTGATTTCTGTGACTTTGTATTCGACGGCTACGTTTCTGTTTTTATTTATCACATAAACACTATCACCAACCTGAACTTGACTAAATTCATCCCAGCCATGTTGAGAACTCTCTAAGTCAAAGAAAGAACCCGCACCAAATATCTTAGAATGACGTCTATCTGCAATGTTTGAAACTAAATATTTGGACATTTTTCCTCCTAAACGTATAACGCCGCCATAAGCGGCTAAATAATAGTTGGCTAAAATAGCGAGGAACGAGCACAGCCAACTATTATGTGTCCGTTTACTTTATGGCCTTGTTAGGTACTTATTCTACAGGCTCATTTTCAGAGTTGATTTCTATAAAGTCCTTTATTACATCATCGCCAATTGAGAAATTTATATTCAATGTAATACCTTGGTTTAAGCTAGGTGTTTCAAATACTGAAAATTCACCTGATATTTTATCTAGGTGAACACTACCAAAATTAAAATCATTTACACTACAACTCAGTAATCTTGATAAATTAAGATTCATAAATTCAGTTGAAGTGTTTTTTATTAAGTAATTACAGAACTCCTTACCTTCCTCTGTTTCATTATGTTCACAGCTCTTTGAGAAGTTAGCCCAATCATTAATCAATTTAACTTTTAAAGGTTTACCGACTTTTGATTTGCTAGCAAAGGAAATTAAGTTTTCGCACAACTTATCATCTTGCGCTGATGCAATGAATGGCATTCCAATAATTGATATCAATAAAACTTGAAAATTACACTTAAACACTAGAAGTACCTAACGCCCTAATAATGGGCAAAAAATTGTTGGCTAAAATGTTGAGGAACGAAAAAAGCCAACTATTTTTTTGTCCTTATTAATTAGCTTGATACTCATTGAGCCTCCTCCCTAGCAAGCCGCATCAGCGGTATGCTTAAGGTGACTAAACCAACAGGAGAAAGCTCAATGAGATTTTATAATAACTCACATCCATACTACTGTGGTATCG